>CAYQKF010000105.1:0-18210 GCA_964417935.1 uncultured Pirellulales bacterium | reverse complement strand
TCGGACGGTTAATTTTTATCGTTTTTATTGCTTTCCGCAACAGGAACTAATTAACGAAAGGAGTCTCATTTCGGGGTGCTTCGTGCGTGGCCCGTGCTCCCGCTCTGGGCCTGACTGGCCGGTGGGACCAGTCCAAGAGTTGTGACAATACAGCCGGTTTAAGAAAAGTTGCAGATCAGATAGATTGCCAAACAATGTAATTTCTTGTAGCATATCCTTGCAAGAAGCATTTATGTCGAAAGGAAAAACGCTACGCTCAAGTACAAAAAATGCGGCTTAGGGATTCTTGCCGTGCTTGCGGTATGCACATCCGCCAATGCGGTAAAACCGGAAAAGAACAGTCCCGGGTATTTGACTGACGGCCACGGAGCATGTGGTGTACTACAGGCACTCTTGACCGTCGTGGACGATTTCCCGGAAGCAGAACCTTATATCGAAAGCACCATCCGATGGCTGTACGATGTCCGGATCGAGATGAAAGGCGGCTACGTATGGCGCATGTCAACCACGGCACCGAAGGGCCATCAGAGTTATGGTTTGCGACCGTCGGTTTCGTTTCAACTGGCAGTGCTGAGCCTGCGTGCCCATCGGCGCAAGCCGAATGAGCTTTACGTCAAAGTCGCCGACGGCGCTATGGATTTGTTCTTCAATCATGTTGAAGGCTACTATCGAAAGACAGAATTTGGTGAGGGAGTTTTCTTCCCCGCATACATCGGCGGGCAACCGTTGGTGCCGGCCACTTCGGGCAAGTTCCAGGGCGGCGTTCTCTCTCTGGCTGCTGAGCTTTACGAATTAAGCGACGATCCACGGGCCCTGCGCCTTCTGAAAGGGCTTGTCAATGAGATTGCCGGCCGTGCTCATCTGGAAGGTGACCGGCCTGTCTGGGAATGGTGGCAAAAAAGCGTGTCAAAAAAGAGCTGGCGATCCGGCCAGTGCTACGGCATCGCCGGGACTATCTGGGGACTTTTTGACGCCTATGAAACCATCCCGGATCATCGTTTTCCCAACGGCAGCTCGATCCGGGACCTCGCCAATTCAGGTCTCGACTTGCTTGGCAAACAAGCTCTTGAGCGTGAAAACCTTGGAGGTGTGCATTGGCCTAACATCAGTTATGTCGTTCCCACGGAGAATACGGGTTGGGGTCGCGGCCAGGGCGGCGTTGGCGCATCCTTTCTTCGAGGTTACCAGGCTAATCGAGACTCTGATCCTGAACGTGCCAAACGTTATTTGCGGATCGCAAAGCAAACGGCGATAAGTATCGCCGAGCAGCTTATTGATTCCAAGTGGGATTACAGGGGAAAAAGTCACCATGTGCAGGGAGGCGGTTTGGAAGAGATGAACCTCGGCTGGTGCGGCGGCGTTGGAGGGACGCCAAGATTTTTGTTTATGCTGGCCAACGAAGTTAACGAAAGCGATCCTAAGGTAGCCGAGCAATGTGTCCAAGCCTCAAAGGTCGTTCGTGATTGGTTTGAAAAACGATCGATTCCCTGGTCGGGCGGCGGTCGCATCTGGCACGCCCGAGAGAAATTCGGCGGCGTTAAGGTCATGAACATAGCTATGGATTATGGCCTCAGCGGCATGGTTCGCTGTCTTCACCTTTTCGCCACCGAGTTAGACGATAAGCAGTCGTGGGATTTGGCTCGCGACGCCACATGTGCAATGTTGTCACTTGCAGTTAAGGAAGAGGAAGGGACCAAGTGGCCTCTATTCACCAGGCTGCAAGTTGGGAAACTTAGTCGATAATTGTTCGGGCGGATTCGGTATCATGTTGGAAACCAGGCTCCGCGGTGTGGGTGGGTAAGGATGTGAGTGTTATGATGAACGCAATTGAGCGCAATAGAAAACTCGGCGCGTGGCTTGCCGCGGTGATATCGGTCAGTCTGTTCAGCGCGGTCAACGCTTCAGCCGCCGACCCGGTCGCTAACACCGTCAGGGTTATGAGCGCCCGCTTCGAGCAGAACGAAATGCTGCTCGAACGCCTTTACGGTGGCTTCGTAAAGGTCAAGACGCTCGGCGGAATACCAAAGGGCGCCGCCGATGAACTCGAAGCGGTGGAAAAAGAATTCTACGCGGCCTACGACTCCGGCGACAAAGGCCAGGCGCGTCGGCTGCTGCATCGGGCGTTCGCGCTGACGACGGGTGTCAAGTGGACTGAGAGGGAAGAGTTTCGCCGGTCGTTGATCGTCCGGACCAACATGACGGTCTTCGATCCGGACTTTCCTTTCATCGCGCGTCTCGAACAGCTCTACCCGTCGCAATTTAAACCGTCGATGCCGCTCAAGCTGCGTGTCGTGCTCTTCAACCCCGCTTCGTCCCGGGCGAGAAAGCCTGCGAAGGAACTCGGAATGTTCGAATACATTCCGCGGGATCTGATCGACCAGCCCTACGCCTTCGCGATAGAGCTTAGCGACGTCAGGGATGGCTCCTGGTCGCTCGGCATCGAAGTTGTCGAAGGAAACCAGAGCCTGCGCCGGATTCGTCTGCCGATTCGTCTGGTTTCGGATCTGGCTCAAACACGCAAGGAAATTGAGCGGCGGCTCGAGGCCATTTCCGGATATGATAATGTCAAGGCGTCCATTCGCTATCCTTTTGAACTGAGCCGGGAGATCAACCTTGGGCGAAGAGAACCGCGCAAATACAATTTCAGTGCGGGTATCGAAAACTCTCTGAAACTGCTGTCGGCGATCGAGCAAGGCCGCGATCCGCTGACCGGCGCCGTCGGCGACCAGAGACGACACTACTTGCTCGAGGAGGCAAATGAGATACTTCCCTACCGCATTTATGTGCCGAAAAAGTATAACGGCAAGACGGCCTTTCCCCTTATCGTCGCGCTGCATGGGGGAGGAGGAGATGAAAACACAATGCTGGGCAGGCCACAGATGAGGCAACTGGCCGAAAAGCATGGCTATATCGTGGTTGCGCCGTCCGGGTACGCGCCGTATGGAGGCTACGGCAAGCCATTCGAAAAGGATCGGAACCCATCGCTGGCGCGGATAACGCGGCTGAGCGAACTGGATGTGATGGAGACACTGGAGTTGATGCGCGCCGAATACAAAATCGACAACAGCCGGGTGTATCTGATGGGTCACTCTATGGGCGGCAACGGGACCTGGCGGCTTGGCGCCAAGTACGCAGAAAACTGGACGGCTCTTGCGCCGATCGCCTCGGGACAAGCGACGCCGGAAGGATTCGTTCACGCGAAAGTTGCCCGCGGCGATGCCTATCTCGGACTGCGCAAGGCCTATGACTTCGATGCGATCAAACATATCCCGGTGCTCGTCTGCCACGGGGTGCTGGACCCGCGAGCGCCGATTGAAAACGCCCGGGCGATGGTGGCGAAGATGAAGGAGCTGGGAATGACGTATGAGTATTTCGAAAAGGCCGACGGAACACACGCGATGGTCGCACCGAGCCTGGCGAGAGTGTTCGTGTTTTTCAATAAGCACCGGCGCATTGTAGGAAAGAGGTAAGAGGATGAAACGAATATCGATGGCCAAATGCTGTCTGACGTCCGTGGTACTGATCGCAGGAATCTGCGGTGCATCCCCTGGCGTAACGATTCGGGATTTCGAGAACCGGACCTTCACGGGCTCGACCGGCGACACACTGCGATACCGCCTGTTCGTTCCCGAGGATTATGATTCGTCGCGGTCATATCCGATTGTGATGTTCCTGCACGGCGGCCTGCAGCGCGGAAAGGCCAAATGGAACTCGGCGACGGCAACCGGAGCGAAGTTCTGCGCGGCCGAAGAACGCCAGGCGAAACACCCGTGCTTCGTACTGGTCCCGACCGCGCCGAAAGATGAGAACTGGGGCAGCGTATTCGAGGGCGGACCTTCCCGAACACTGCTCAACGCGATCGAAGCGCTTGACGCCGTCGAAGCCGAGTTCAACATAGACAAGCGGCGCGAGTACATCACCGGACTCTCCGGAGGCGGCAAAGGAACCTGGATCGCGATCCTCTCGCACCCGGGACGTTTCGCCGCGGCGATTCCGTTGTGCGCGCGCCAGTCGCTCAAGCCGGAAGAGGCAGGCCTGAAGAGAACCGCCAACATGGTTCGTGATCTGCCGCTCTGGTTGTGGCACGGCGCGAAGGATCCGAAAAATCCGGTGGCCAATTCGCGGCTGATGTTCAAGGCGCTCGAAGCTGTCGGCGCAAATGCGAAATACACCGAAGTCCCGGACGCGCTGCACAACTGCTGGGACGCAGCGTACGGGACCGAGGAGCTTCACGACTGGCTTTTCGCGCAGTCTCTCCCATTGTCGGTTCCCGTCGATGCTAAAGCGAGAGCGCGGCGAAGGGATGCCATTATGAGTCAAAAGCTATGGCCGATCGAAGACCATCCATCCGGCTACAAGGCGCGAACCTACACCCATCCGACGCGCGGGACACTGAACTACCGGTTGTTCATTCCCGAGGAATACAATCCGTCACGCAAGTATCCGATCGTGGTTTTCCTGCATGGCAAATCCCGGAAGGGATCGGACAACATCAGGCAGATCGGTACAGCCGGCGCAATGCTCTGGGTCAAGCCTGAGCAGCAGAGAAAACATCCCTGTTTCGTAATCGCCCCACAGGCGCCGCCGGACAGTGGCTGGGGCTGCCCGGAAATCCTCCCGAAACTGATGGACCCGATCCGCAACGTCATGGCGGTTCTCGATGAGCTCGAAAAAGAATTCAGCATCGACACGGACCGCGAATACATCACCGGGCAATCCGGCGGCGGTGGAGGCACCTCGACGTCGATAGTCTCGTTCCCGAATCGCTTTGCCGCCGCGGTTCTGGTCTGCCCGGCCAACCGCGCCAAACCGTGGAGAACCGAACACGCACAACGGGTCGCGCACATGCCGCTGTGGTTTTTCCACGGCGTGGCCGATCCGATCGTCAGCGTCGAACTGACCAGAAAGACCGTTCAATTGCTCAAAGATGCCGGCGCCAATCCGCGCTACACCGAATACCCGAATGACAAACACAACTGCTGGGAGAAAGCGTACGTCACACCCGAACTGCCTGACTGGCTGTTCTCGCAATCGCTATCAAAACGGCATGGAGGATGATATCGTTGCGTCAGAAGTTACCTTGATCGGCAGAGATGATATCTCCGACGACTTCATGCGGAAGGTTGCCAAGACCATCAAGGAGATGTTTCAACAAGGCGGGTCCATTGATGCTGCTCTGCAGGAAGAGGTTCTACATCTAAAGAGTCTGTACAGATACAGAACTGTTAGCGTCTCCTATGACGCTGTCAACAAGTCCCTCCTGCCTCACCCTTAGCACATATCTACAAGATCGAGCGTCGATCACACAACATTCTCTCCTCCAAGCACATACTTTCTACTATTCTCAATTACTATATCGGTTTGTTCGGAAACATCCTGTACGTATCTTGTCGCCATCGTTAAATCAACATGCCCGAGAATTCTCTGGACTGCAAATGGATCTCCCGACCTGGCCGCCATGGTGGCAGCGGTTCTGCGAAGAGCGTAGAAACCTGTTCCCTTCGGCGCATGGATTCCGACCTTCTTCATAAGCCTTGCGAGGTGTAGAATATTACTTGTCCCGATCTCGGCAATGCTTTCAGCCCCTGTATTGTCTCGGGCCACAATGGCAGATTTCTGCAAACTCCCGTCTTGTTTCTGGCAAGTTTAACTGTGCTACTCTTAAAATCCAGGTCTTTCCATTTTAACTTGCCACAATCTGTACATCCGAATCCACAGTTCACACCCAACCATATCATTGTCCGCATCTTCGTGTCTGCAGCAGACGTCAATTTGTTAATCTGCTGCGAATCGAAAGTGTACTTTTCATGAGCAACGATGACCTTGCCTTTTGATATCGCATCAATATTTGGGATGGTCTCAAGAATATCATTTCTTCTTGCCCAGTGAAACATTGCTTTCATAACACTTATATGAAGATTTTGCCGGTGGACCGAACGATAAACATGCTGGAGTCTTCTCTTGTAGTTCTGCAGATCCAAAGTTAAAATACTCTCTATCTTTCGACCTTGTCCAAGAAAGGACATTAACTTCCTTACGCTGTTAATCTGATCGTATAGTGTTTGGGGGTAAGCTCATCTGCGAGGACTCTTGATTGCTGATACTTCAAATAAAGATCGCGCAGTTCTTTCAAGGTCATTTTACCATTGGATGCTATCTGCATCGACCTCTGACATCCGTGCAAATATGTAGCCTGACCCAGGTATCTTTTGAGTGCCTGCTTCTTGTCGGTTCCAAAGTAGCGAATTCTTCCTTTGATCTTCTTACAGTACTGTCCTGTGGGATGTAGAGTTAAAGGAAACTTGTCCGAACGTGTCTTTCTTTTTGAACTTTGTCGAGTAGACATAATATAGTTCCTTCATTTAGGTTTAATTTGTTTTCTCTGTTTCTCTTGCCTTTCGGTTTCAAGAGTGCCACAATATTGGGTACTACCTCATGATATTGGTAAAGTCTTATTACGTTTATAACTATCAACGGCTGATTCCAGCACGCTGTTACGCTGCTCGGCCCAGTCCAGACGCTGAAGGTCGCTGACATGAACCGGATACAAAATATACTTCAAAACAGTCCATACTTCCTCGGCCAGGCCCAATGCCATCGCTGGTGTTTCGTCCAACAGCGAGTAATGCACCCTTGTCCAGTTGTACAAATCCCGCCACAGCCATATCGAATATTGCAGCATCACCTCCAGATGAGAGCCGTTGCGAGTACGTCTTGCCAGACGAGCCTGCTGGCCCCTTATTGTACCATTGAGTCGTTCCATATGAGAGGTATTGATTTTCCGGCCAATGCCCAGCTTTTGAATACGCTTTTCGATTTCTTTCTTTTTGCCAAACAATGCTTTTGTCGATACCTTCAACAAATTGCCTCGGCTGTCTCGAATTTTCTTCACAACACCGGCCTGCAAATCCGCAGGCGGTTTGAGACGGGGATACTTGAGTCTGCCTCTGCCGTTTCTGCGACGGCAGTGTTTGATTTGTCCAAAGACTTGCAAGATCGCCTGTGGATACGGCAAATGGTCGTCGATAAGAATCAACGGAGGGTCTTTGTCTTTGGAATACACAGCCACCGAAGCGGTCAATTGCATGGCGTTTTTGTTCGGGCATATCGAGCCTCCTTGCAAAAATTGAGAAGTTGTCCGATAACATATCGGCCAAATATCCTCAATATGCCTAATTTTGTTGTTATTCTTTACCAATATCATGAGTGAGAACCAAATATTGAAGGTAGTTCATATTATAACGCGGTTGATTTTGGGTGGGGCGCAGGAAAATACACTTATAACCTGTAAACTCCTGGCACAACGGGGGCATGATGTTACGCTCATCACCGGTCCGGCCATAGGGCCTGAAGGTGAGCTTTTTAATCAAACAAAAGGACAAAATTATAAAGTTATTGTTCTCGACAGACTTCGCCGGGCAATAAATCCTTTTAATGATATTATCAGCTACTTCCAGATAAAAAAACTGCTGCGCCAATTACAGCCGGATATTGTTCATACTCACTCAGCAAAGACAGGGATATTAGGGAGATTTGCAGGCTGCACTCTAAAAGGGAAATGGGCAGAAACCTTGCCGGCATTGGTACACACAATACATGGGCTGGCCTTCCATCAGTATCAAAGCCAATGGCTGAACAGGTTTTATATTGCTATCGAGAAATCCGCTGCAAAGCGGACGGACTTTTTTATTAGCGTTGCAGATGCAATGACCGCACAGGCAGCCGTCGTAGGTATCGGCAGACCAGAACAGTTTATTACCGCTTATTCGGCTATTGAAGAAGATGACTTCTTAGAGCCAATCTCAGAAGAGCGCAAAAGGGATTTTCGCCGAAAGTACGAAATCGACGAGGATTCGATTGTGCTTATAACCATTGCACGGCTGTTTATGCTCAAGGGACACGAATATATTATTGAATCGGCCAAGCAGCTCTCGAAGCGATTTGAAAAGTGCATCTGGCTGTTTGTCGGGGATGGAAATCTTTCCGACCATTTCAAACAACAGGTTTGCCAGTTGGGATTAGCTGAAAAGGTAAAATTCACAGGTCTTTTGCCGCCGAGCCAAATCCCGCTCGCCATACAATCATCAGACATCCTCGTTCACTGCTCGCTGCGGGAAGGGCTTGCACGCACTCTGCCCCAGGCAATGCTCTGCGGCAGGCCGGCTGTCTCCTTCGATGTTGATGGTGCAAGAGAAGTTGTAAACGAAAACACCGGCCGGCTGATTGAGCCGAAAAACGTCGAGCAATTAATAAAGGCCTGTGCGGAATTGATAGAAGACGAGGACTTAAGAAAGAAACTCGGTGAAAACGGAAGGGAATTGGTAAAAGAGAAATTCGCGCCGGAAACAATGGTCGATACCATCGAGGCGGTCTATGAAAATCTGCTCAAGTAGGAAATAATTACCTTTATGACAATGGAAAGAAATGAATGAGATTATAAGTTTTTGAAGGCACGTTTGGAAGCGGCTTCGGTGCGGGCATATTTACAAAATAGTGTGCGTGGAACGAACATATAGGGAAAAAAAAGAAAATTTCGTAAAATATTTCAACTATGTAGAACGGCTACAATAGTACTCATAAGTACCTTTATTGCAAGCACTTGTAATATTTCTGCTCTCTAAGAATCCTGTATATCCAAAAAATTTTTTAAAAAAATCTCAAAAAACACTTGAAGCTTATGCGTCTATACTATAAATTAGTTTGTATGGCAAACTCATATGTACTACAAACAAGTTTGGATTAAGGATATTAACAATGAAACAAGAAGAACTCAACTTAAAACAAATCGAACAGAAGGCTTACGGGGTCTCCTTTCAGGATGGCCTGGTGGAGATTATGCTTGGCATCTTGCTGATTAGCTTTGGCGCTACTTTTGGTTCAGTTTTATATATTTTCGCAATTCTCATTCCAATATTCCTATTTCCCCGTTTCATAGAGGTCATAAGGAAAAGATATACCTACCCAAGGATAGGTTACGCTAAATTACCTATGGATGACCCAAAGAAGACCGCCAAAGGCATTTTCGGTTATACGGCCGTCGTGTTAGCCCTTATGGTTATTTGCTTTCTTCTTTTCGGCAAGGTCAAAGATGCGGCTGCCTATAAACAATGGTCTCCCGCTCTTATGGGCATCTTGATGGTTGGCGGATTTCTCTATGCACACGGCAAGTCAGGGAATATCCGTTACATAGTATTTGCTGTCCTGGCCGTCGTTTCCGGCCTCTTATTTTCGATAATGAGCTTCGAATCTTACGATGGGCTTATCGTTAACTTTTTTGTCATGGGAGGTATATTCATAGTAATCGGGTCCATATTGTTCATATTATTTGTACACAAATATCCTAAATCTATAAAGGAAGCAAAAAATGACAATGTTTAACTTGAATGAAATCGAAAAAAAGGCTTACAGGTCCACTTTCCAGGATGGCATATGGGATATCTTTCTGGGTTTAGTGCTGCTTATACTTGCCCTTGGCGCATTGCTATCGAACATCGGTGTACCGGAAGGACGGAATATGATAATCCTCGTTGTGCTGCAGGTCCTGGTCCTCCTGGCCTTCATTGCCGGAAAGAAATGCATAACGGTTCCCCGGATGGGCTTCGTCAAATTTGGTCCAAAGCGTAAACGCAAAATAAGGAAGTCGCGCATCATACTTTTAGGTTCTGTGGTCGCTGGAGCTGTAGTCTTTGTTGCTGCTGCACTGGTGATACGAAGCTATCCGGCCGGTCAGCCAAAACTGCTGCTTCTTTTACCCGCCGCCTGGGTAGCCAATGCTGTCATAGTCTTCAGTTTGTTGGCTTACTATCTGGATTGTACACGCTTGTACGCATACGGTGTGCTGTTTGCCCTGCCGATACCGGTTGATATGGTGGTAAATGAGTTCGCGGGTGTAAACCTGAACCCCATCGCATTTGCCATTCCCGGGATGGTCATGCTGGTCATTGGGATGGTGCTTCTAACCCGTTTCCTGCGCGATTACCCATTCCCGTCAAAGGAGGTATGCAATGACGCAGAGAATTGACTTGAAAGAAATCGAACGAAAAACGCGCATGACCCTTCATCAAGATGGATTGGATGAGATTCTGGTCGGGTTCTCGCTGGGCATAATGGCAATCTTTTTTCTGGATTTCAGACTTTCGATAGCGATGGTTGCCGGCTGTGCGATACAGATTCTCTTGAAACCAGCCTGCCGGAGGCGAATCACGTATCCGCGAGTGGGATACGCAAAGCTGCCGGAGCCAAAGGATAAAGCGACAGGTCGAAAAATATTCGTCATTGCCATCGTACTCGTTTTGATTGGCACTGGTTTATTTTTTGTCTCACAGCTTCGCTGGTTGCTGCCGCTGTACCTCGGGATTGTGCTGGCCGGTGTAACCTTAGCCCAGGTTTGGCGAACCGCTAACACTTACGATTATTTTATTATCGGTTTGTTTTTGGCCAGCGGTTTGATAGGTCTGCTGCTTGTGTCACTTGATTATGAACCAAGGGTAGCTTCTGCAATACAAGGCTGGGGCCTGGCGGGGCTTTTGATACCTATTGGCATAGTCAGGCTCAATCTTTTTCTTCACAAATATCCAAAATTAGCAGAGGAGGCTAATGATGGCTAAGAATGAAATAAATGAAGATAGCCTCCAGCCGCTCGCGGAAATCGACCGAATTATTCACGAGCCGGCCAGGCTGCTTATTCTGGCATATCTATCCGTAGTTGAGAGTGCCGACTTTCTGTTTTTGATGAACCAGACTCATCTGACGAGGGGAAATCTTTCCGCGCATTTGAGTAAGCTGGAAACCGCCGGTTATGTCGAGATTAAAAAGGAGTTTGTAGAAAAGATTCCGCGGACGCTTCTGTGCCTTACCGAAAAAGGCAGCAAAGCATTTCAGGAATATCGGCGCAGCATGAAGCAGGTCCTCGACAGCCTGGCCGAATGATGGGAGTAAAGATTATGGCTCGTGTTGTAAAAAAATAGTGTTTATATCAGCAACGGTCTTTTTTTTAATTGTGATAGTCTTCGGCGTAACCGCACTTCCTTTGATATTTCAAAATCTGAAAATTGGTTAATATTTGCAAAGATATTTTGTTTAATATAATCAGCTCCCCCTTTATCATATACAATGTTATTCCAAATAAAAGAAAGGTATTTTATGAAAAGTTATAGAAAAGAGCTCTGGTTCAATGCGAGAAGCAGACGTGAATACATTAACATTACGCCGCAGGTTCAGGAGTGCCTGGAAGAAAGCAGTATCAAAGAAGGATTTGTTTTATGCAATGCCATGCACATTACGGCCAGTGTGTTTATCAATGACGATGAGGCCGGGCTTCATCACGACTTCGAGGTCTGGCTGGAAGGATTGGCGCCGGAAAAGCCGTACGCTCAGTATCGTCATAACGGCTTCGAGGACAACGCCGACGCTCACCTGAAGCGCAGTGTAATGGGCAGGGAAGTAGTTGTAGCCGTTACCGGAGGCAAACTCGATTTCGGGCCCTGGGAGCAGATATTCTACGGCGAATTCGACGGCAAAAGAAAAAAAAGAGTCCTCGTAAAAATCATCGGTGAGTAAGTTGGTGACCTTGTGGCATTTCTGTTTTTCTTAGCTCAGGTACTGATTATCTCCTGTTCTGGCGCGATGCAGCCTGGGCCGGTGACGGCAACGGCGATTGCAATGGGAGCACGCAACCGTTACGCTGGTACACTTTTAGCAATAGGCCACGGCATCATTGAATTTCCACTGATGGTGGTGATTATTCTTGGCCTGGGAAAATACTTTGAAATGCCGAAAGTTCAGATTGCAATAGGTCTGGCTGGCGGTGTATTTCTGCTACTGATGGCAATACAAGGCTTGTTAAGCCTGAAAGCGAAAGCGGATAATAAATCCGGGGCTTTCACGAATAAACCGATTCTGGCCGGCATTATATTATCAGCCGGCAACCCATATTTTTTGATATGGTGGGCCACGGTTGGCCTGGCGTTGGCTACTCAGGCTACTCAATGGGGCATCTGGGCCTTTGCTCTTTTCGCCCTAACACATTGGTCGGTGGATTTGATTTGGCTACAGATCCTATCGTGGGCGAGTTTCAAAGGCTCGGTATTACTTGGCCCGCGAGGAATGCGAATAGTTCTGATGATTTGCTCAGCGGCGCTGCTTTTATTCGGCCTGTTCTTTATCTACAATGCCGCAAAGATTTTGTTTAATCAATTTTAGCTATTTTTTCCGACGTTCAGGATTTGTTTTAGGCTGTATTGGGCCAAAGCGTTTCGCTGGGATTGATTTATCTGTGCAAGGGTCTGCGGCTGGTCGGTTGTTGACTGGGCAAAGCCCGCCGCAGCTACAGCCTCGGCGATGTCCGAGAGCCTGATATTTGCCGGGTCTTTTACGGGCAGGAAACCCACCGTAGGCTCGGAAGTCTTGGCTATCAGTCCGCTGTTGACAAGATGACCGAGAATTTTGACTCCGAACTCGGCGGGCATATCTAATTTGCTGCATATAACTTCCGGCGGGACCGGAGCCTGGTTCTCCATGAAAGCAACGGCAATCTCTTTGACAATATTGATAGCAGTAATGTCATTGGCTATGAAATACTCCTCGTTTTGTTTGGCAGCGGCAATTTCAGCGGCGTCAAGACTCCTGAGGTGCTGAGTGGTAAATGTCAGTTGCAGGCCGAACAATACTGTGAGCCAGGTAATATAAATCCAGAGCACGGTCATTGGAACCAGAGCCAATACGCCATAAACCGTACTGTAAAGCTTTAATTCCGTTATACTGTATCCGAAGATACTTTTGGCAGCTATCCAAACCAAGGCCGCTACCGCAGCACCCCATATCGCGGCCTTTGCCTGAACCTTTGTATTTGGCAAAACGAAGTACAGAAAGAAAAACGCCACAGTCGCAACAATATAAGAGACCACCGTTGGGGCAATGTAAGTCAAAAGTGTTTTTTGTAAATGTGCCAAAGTAGCATATTGAGCGCTGGCGTACACGCCCAGGCCGAGCAGCAGCGGCCCAAGGGTTAGTATGGCCCAATAGTTGATTATTCGGTTCAGAAAATTCCTACCCCTCGGAACGTGCCAGATATTGTTGAAGGTTCTTTCTATTGTTGACAGCAGAGCCAGGGCCGCCCAAATGACAATTACCACACTAAATAGTGTGATAGAGCCTTTGTTTACGCCGGTGAAGAATTTGTCGACTATATCATCGAGATGCTCTGTAAGGGTTACAGATTCCTGGGTGTCTTCGGTACTGGTGGCAGGGCTCTCGAAAGCTGAAAGGTTAGCCTGGTCGTAAATGAAAATTTTCAGCCTTTCGCCAATATTACCAGAGACTGGAAACAACTGGAATATCAGAAGCGTTACGATAGCCAACGGCACAATTCCGAAAATTGTGTGATACGACAGTGCAGCGGCTTGGCGACCTGCATTGTTTTTCTTCAGCAGTCTGATACAATGAGACCATAGCTTAATCTGAAAGACCGCAAATCGACCGGCTTTACCAAGCTGCGTTGTAGGTGTGGATAAAAGCTCCTTGAGCGTTAACATCTCTATACCCTTTCAATTGCAGGTTATATCGGCCAATTCAGGTGAAACCTGTGGTAAAATGGTGAGCTAAATAAAGAATCTTTGCCGGCCAGCCGTGATTGCCGGCGACAGAATCGGTCAGTTTGAGTTATTTAAATAACTCTTCCAGGCCTTTTCGCAACTGGTCTTCCAATTGCTGCCTTAACTGGCCCTCAAGGAGTTTGCCTAAATCAAGTTGCGGCTTGTCGATAGTGCCCTTGAGCGGCAGCGTGATCCTTTGGCCGACGGTCTCTCCGCCAAGTCTTGCCGTTCTGCCCCGGGTAGTATAAGGCAAAGTTATCGTCATATTCAGACTCTTATCCAGGCCGATAACGCCTTTGAAATTGACGGGATTATCGCCGACGTCCATTTGCATATCGTCATATCTGAGAAATCCATCTCGTAAAACGAACTTCGTAGGGCGGATAGTAATAACCGCACCCCGAGCGCTGGTGCCGGCTCCTGAAAAAATCTGGCCAAGCAAATCCGAGGCCTGCAAGCGCACTTGGTCCATTGAAATCGTGCCAACAACTTCAATTTGATTTTTGGCGGCGGCGCTAAGCGGAATAGTAAGCTGTTCGCAGCTAAAATTAGCAATGCCACTAACATTGACGGCATCTGCGAAAATTGGATTGAGATACCTCAGAAGTTTTTTGGTCGTCTGGTCGTTGATTTTAATATCCTTCATTAGCTGCATCGGCTCGGCTATTTTGAATTGTGCAGGCTTTTGTCTGAAATCCGTCTGGCCGGCAAAGTTGAATTGGCCTTCGTTGACCATCGTTACAAACGGTGCAATTTTCAGCAGGCCCTTCTGGATGTTAATATCCACGTCGGTGGGGCCGAAATCCAGCCCCATATAACCTGCACGTTCAAAGCCTAATTTGGCGTTGGCAGTGAGATTGGCCATAAGTTTGTCCGTCTGTCCCCTCGGATATTCGCTGACGAAACTGACAGCGTCTTTTCTTTTGCCCTGGAGTGTTAGACCCTCCGGTAAATACGGTGCCGCCAGGGCGCTAACTGCCGACCAGTCATATTCACACTCCGCTTGCCCTTTTAATTTAGTCTTGTCAGCTTCGTTGAGTATGTTAAATTCGCCTTTGTGAATCTTGATTTGCGGACTTTCCAACTGTAGTTCTTTGATATTAACAGTTTTTTGTTCGGGATTAATCTCGGCTTCAAAAGTCAGTGTTACATTATTCGGCTCAAAGGGCTTTTTACCGGGGGAAGTGAGCTTAAAAGCCTTAATTTTCGTCGAGTCGGTTGTGATTTTGTAAATCTTTTTATCAGAGCTTACAGAGATTTTTGATTCGGCGATACCGGCAAGCTGCGTTTCTTGCGGCAAAGAGGCGAACAGAACCGCAAAGGGCTTGGCTTTTCCAAGGTCAATATTCTTAGCGGATATAGCCAGTTGCATAGGAACTTGCGGCTTTTTACCTATTGGAAGAATGGCCTGCTCTATATTGAACTGGCCGAGACTTGCATTTGCCTCAAAAGAATCAAAGGTCAGGATGTTAGACTGCCTGTCCATAGCAAAAGCAAATTTAATGTCGGCCCTTGGCTCTTGCGCTGTGACACCGTCAGTCGAAGTTATGCTAAGATTTTTGACCTGCGAAGAACCAACACCTGTTATCTTATCTTTATTAACCGACAGTGTACCTTGTTCCGAAATCTCACCGGCTATTTTGTATGGACCCAAATCAACAAATTGGCCAAACTCTGATAGTAGTTTTTCAAGGTCAACATTGCCATTGTATTTGAGCTTTTCAAGGGGGCCGCTGGCATTGATTTTTGCAAAAGCGGCTGAGACATCAAGCTCATCGAAACTTATTGTATTATTGTCAGCCGAAATCTGAACTTTGGCGGTGAGTGGTTCAGAAAGAGCGAGCTTTTTGTCCTCGACGATGCCAGCCAATTCGGTGAGATTTGCCTGGCCGGTAAGACTGCCGCGATTTGCCGTGATATTCCCGCTCAATTTACCGGAAGTTACTTTCGTTGCCTCTTTGATACCAAATGTATGCGGCATTTGCGAAAAAATCGCGGCGACATTAAGGTCGAAATCAGCGTCTAAACTGTAATCCGACTCGGACGTTAAAAAGTCGGACCACGATTTAAATGTGGTGGGAACCATTCCACAGGCTTTCGCAGAAAGCCAGTCACTATCGAATTGAAATTTCTCAATGTTTATTAATTGCTGCCGGCTTTTAAGTTCTACAGCAACATCCAACAGACTTGTCTTCAACTGGTCACCCTTTAGTTCGGGGCCGGTTATATCCAGATTCTTCGCTTTGACTGAGCCACTTAAATTTTCGAAGTTACCATCTTTAATTACGGCGTTTATGTCAGCAGAAACCGAACCTTTGGCTTGTACTTCGATTTTAGCCAATTCCAAAATCGGTCCCAAAGATTCGAGGTCCAGGTCATTGACCTCGATGGTCAAATCACCCGTGGTACCTTTCAGTGTCCAGCCACTTTTTGCAGTTCCCGGTTTAATTTGGCCCGCTACGTGAATTGGTGAGGGCTCAGCTTTTTGGCCTACTACAGCCAGATTGATATCGAAATCTGTTTGCCGTCCCGGCGGTCGTAAGTTTAGCCTTGAGTTTATCTGAGAAAGCTCAACGGTTCTGGCTTTCGAGTCTGTTACCTTTAAGTTGCCGTCGTTAATGGCAACATCCATAACAAGAGCGATATAGCCGGCTTTGGCGGGAACCAGCTCGGGTTTGCCAACAGACTCTTGCTCAGCCTCAGGTTGACCCTTGAGATTTACGTTTATCTTAGGCTGGTCAATTGTCGTTTTGCCAAAGGATAGACTTCCTGTCAAAATGGAGCCGTAGTGGGGTTTCGTGGCGATTTGCTTTACCTGGACGGAAATTTGGCCGAGGCTATCATTGAAGCTGAAATCCGCAATGCGGACACCTTTGAGCCAGCCCATAGACAGGTCGGCGAAATCTGTTTGGCCGGCGATTGAATCGTTGATTTTGGCTAATATCAACCGGCGGCCTTTCTCGGATGATATGAATGCCGGTACAAGTAAGAAAACCAGCACAGTCAGAACGACTATCAGCAGCAATACCAGCTTGAGTATTTTTGTGGAGGTTTTTTCCCGCGACCCAGACTTTGATTTCTTTTCAGTCTTCACCATTTTGACCCCCAAAAATAAAGTTGGTACGTAAGTGCACAAGAGCACAAGTGCATAAGAACATAAGGCATTGTGCACTTTTTGCCAAAATTAATCGAGCATTATTTCGTCCGTTTTGTTTTTGATTAGCTCGTCAACCTTGTCAGTATATTCTTTTGTAATATCATCGACCTGCTTCTTGCCATTTTTCAGGTCATCTTCGGTGATGAGTTTGTCTTTCTGCTGCTTTTCGAGCTGCTTGTTGGCTTCTCTTCTGATATTGCGAATACCGACCTTTGTCTGCTCGCCGTTTTGTTTGGCCTGCTGGACAAGCTGCTTTCTTCTTTCCCCACTAAGTGACGGGACATTAAGTCTGATTATTTTGCCGTCCACAATCGGTGCGATGCTCAGGTCGCTGGCTTTGATTGCCCTTTCGATATCTTTAACCGAAGCAGGGTCAAACGGCTTAATCACAATCATATCCACCTGCGGCGCTGCCAGCGTTGCCATCTGTTTCAATGGTGTAGGCGTTCCATAGAAATCAGCCTTTATGTTTTCGACCAGTCCCGTAGAAGCCCTTCCGCTGCGAACGGCTTTTAGCTCATCCTGAAGGACTTCAACACCCTTTTTCATTTTGGATTCGCTGTCGGAGAGTATTCCTTTAATTGGCATCTTCAACCTCACGTCATCACTATTTTGGTACCAACCTTCCGGCCACAAATGGCCTTTGTTATATTTCCCTCCCCGAAAATATTCAAAACAATAATCGGGATATTATTGTCCCGGCAGAGAGTTATTGCCGAATGGTCCATTATTCTAAGGTTTTTCGCCAATACCTGGTTGTAAGATAATTTTTTAAAAAGCTGGGCATCCGGATTCTTCTCAGGGTCATCGCTGTAAACACCTTCGACCTTTGTTGCCTTTATGAGCAGGTCCGCATCGAGCTCCGAAGCCCGTAAAGCCGCACAGGTATCGGTAGTAAAAAAAGGATTTCCAGTTCCGCCGGCCAATATCACAACCCTTTCTCGTTCAAGGTGTCGAATAGCCCTTCTGCGAATAAAGTGCTCGCACATCGCTGGAACCTCTATCGCGCTGAGGACCCTCGTGGGCTGACCAAGCTTCTCAAGAGTTTCCTGCAGCGCACAGGCGTTGATAATGGTGGCTAACATCCCCATATAATCTGCCGTGTTTCTGGGTATGTGGCTGACCTGTGAGAAACTTTCTCCACGCAGAAAATTACCTGCGCCAACCACGACGGCAACCTGCGGGCCGAGTTTGCATATTTCTGCTATCCTTTTGGCGATCGACTCAAGTGCAGAACCGTCGATACCGAATTCACCGGGCTTGCAAAAACTTTGGCCCGAAAGTTTCAGCAACACGCGATTATATTTGCTCTCTGCCATCTTTTTCTTTCGAAAATCTTAAACAACTAATGAGTATCTGTTGTGGAAAACAACAACCGATGATGTCACCCCTGCGAAAGCAGGGGGCCAGAGCGAAAAAGCTGGATTCCCGCTTCCGCGGGAATGACAAATACTGTTTCCG
>CAYQKF010000104.1:0-18266 GCA_964417935.1 uncultured Pirellulales bacterium | reverse complement strand
ACAAAAAACAAACCAAAGGCGGCATCCAACTGCCCGACAATATAGAAATCCCCACAATAACCGGCCGAATCATAACTATTTCCGCTGAGGTCGAAAACTCACAGGACATACCGCTGCGTCAATACGACAAAGTGCTGTTCAATCCCAAAGGCGCCATACCCGTCGATTTCGAAGGCGACAATCGTCTGTTCGTGGTTGAGGTCGAAAACGTCGTGGCAGTCTTTAGAAAATCTTAAAATCATTCCAGAGGTCCATGCCTGAAACAACCATCGGCCGGCAAGAACAGCGCACAACAAGTAATCTTCAAATTCGAGCTTGGCGTTTTCAAAGTATTTTCATATACTTATTAAAGCATTCGTTCGGCCGGCGTTATTTCGGAAATTGAGTATGGAGAGAAAGGCATTTATCATGGCTACAAAAAGGCACTTCTGGATTGTGCTGATTCTTGCTTCGTGCTGCAGGTTATGTGCTGCGGACCCGAATGCCTGGGAAAAACTGAACCTAAGCTCTACCAGCATCGCAGGGGCAACTGTTTATTATGAAAAATCGTTTGAGCCGAAACTGCCTATCTTTGAAAGGGAGCACAAAAAATTCCTTGCCGAAAAGAAAAGCGCCAAAACAATCAATGCCCAAAAGAACCAAATCGTCGCTGATATTAACCAAATCCTGGGGATAAGTGAGCCGGATACCGAGAAGCAGGATAAAATTTGGACAGAGCTTCTGGGTGCCTTTTCTATAGAAAAGACGACTTTTTATATTGTTAAGAAGAGCACGACAAAGGATTTTCTGCGTGCGGGCGGTCAGCTTCCAGATTTCATCTATGACAAAGCCGGCGATACCATAACCTACAACTTCGAATTCAAAACTACAAGCGAAGATGGACCTATCAAAGATTTTGAGTTTACTTTTCCTATTGCTTCTGATGAAACCTTTGAAAAAGATGTCAGTTCGATCTTTCAAGGATTACAGGACGCATTGGGTAGGGGGCCCCTCAACCTTACGATTCATGAGCTTGTCGAAGTAAGTTTAGTAGTAATGCGAGCCAAACCCACAGACCCTTACTGGAGATGGTTCAGTGACGGTTTTGCAAATGCGATAACCATCGATATTTTGAAAAAGTACACCGGGACTGAAAACGCAGAAGAATTTGCCAAATGCTATGACCTAAACGAGCACAAGGAACGCGAGAAGGAAATCAACCTGCGTTACTGGATGGGATTGAATTTCTGTATTAAAACACCGCTGGAATACGAAAACAATCTCTCTTACGCACGGTATGCCTATGCGACACTTGAATCGCAACGGCTGATTGAAAAACACGGCATTGATTGCGTTCGCAAGATACTCGACGAGGTGCGCACTAAGAAATCAAGAAAAGGCAACGACATTCTACAGGCCATAAAAAAAGTTGCCGGCGAAGACATACAACAGCGCCTTAACCATTATCAAACCTTCGAAACCCGCAAAGAGGGCATGGCTAAATACGGCAGCTTGTTCAATGCCGCATCAGATAAAAAAGATTATGAACAAATGCTTATCAATTTGCTGCGTATGCTGGAATTGCACGACAGCCAATTATCGCCGACCGGCCTACGATGTTACAAAGAAGCAGCCCTGTTGCTGTTTAAGCTGGGCTATGAAGAAGCAGGCGACGAAGCAATGCACAATTGTGTAGAGCTTTTCAAAAACAGCGGAATACCCCTGGCCGGCGATGCAGCTATGGAAACGTTCATAATTTATGCTTTCAACTGCAAAAATACTAAAAAAGCCGAGAAAATGGCAGAAGAACTCCTGAAGACCAGGCCTGACCACTTGCTTTCTCTTACAGTCCAGATGGTTGTGCACGCTGAAGCTGGAAGACTCACTGAAGCTAAACAAATAGCAAAAAGAATCCAAAACTTAGATAAAAATGAACAATCAATTGCTTATAAGACTGCATCCTATGTCCTCGCAACTGACCCGAACCAGCAGGGACCGGACAAATAACCTCTAAAAAAAGGGGATAATTTCATAGAGTATGTGTAATGGAAAACTATAATCCAAAACCCAAATCCGAATATCGAATAGTGAAAAGTGCCTAAAGTGAACTAAAGTGACAGCGAAGCTGTCATTCTGAGCGAAGCGAAGAATCTCTTATTCGTTGGCCAGATCCTTCAGCTTCACCTCAGAGCTTGCCCTGAGCTTGCCGAAGGGATGACACGTAAGTGTCACTTTAGGCACTTTACACTTTAGGCACTTTAGTTCACTTAATATTGCTTCGGATTTCGTATTTTACCCTTACTTCCTTATCGGATTATGGCTGACAAAAAAAATACCTGGCTTGCCAAAATTAAAAGGACCTTTACGGCAATACTGCCCGTTTCCGAAAGGCGCAAAGGCAAATGCATTCATTGTGGGGCATGCTGCAAACTGCCGAATGTTTGTCCTTTTCTTAAGTACAAACCGGATGGCAAAGCTTACTGTTCTATTTACACAATTCGACCCTTGAATTGCAGAAAATACCCACGAACTGAATCTGAGTTTATTACGGCGGATACATGTGGTCATAGGTTTGATTAGGGCCTGCTTTTCGTACGACGCCTTGCAAAGGCAAATAAACTACCCAGAACTAACAATACGCCTGTTGCGGGCTCAGGTATCACCTCATTACCTTTAGGATATACAACAACGGGCTTGTGTAGCTTCTGTTTTCTCCCTCCTGCACCACTACTCATGCTGCCCGTCTGGCCATAGTTCGCAATCGTGGTAACCAAGCCGCCGCCGCCACCACCGCAAGAAGGGCCTACTTCCCCAGCCAGAACGCCATACTCTGCCTGTTCAAAAACCGCGATAATTATCTTCGGTTTATCGAGGTAAACAACGGTGCTCGTTGCCCCCGGGTCGCTCACATCGCCAAGCCAGTAAACGAATTGATAGCCCGGTTTTGGAACTGCAGTCAAAGTAACCTCTGAATTTAGTTCAAAGTGATACACCCCTGCTATCGGATTTATTGTGCCGCCTTTGGCTGGGGTCTGCTGAAGGAGAAGCGCAATGTCCGAGGTTTGACAATGTGCCGGCGCAAGCCGTCCGCCCGTAATAATTGTAATGGCTAACACTACCAGCTTCCACCCAACGAATGTCGGGCCGCCAAATTTCATCACATTACACCCCCCGTGTGTGATAAAATCTAATTGTGCATTTACACCCCCCGGCGTTCACAAATTCTAACACTACTATTAAACCAAATTATCGCCAAAAAGTCAAGCTTTTTAAGGTTCCTGCCGTTGCCAAGTCCACAGGAAACAGGTTGCGGCAGCTCACGACAGGTTGTTATAGGACGTTTTGGAAAAGAAGATATACAGAAGTTTTCTGTAAAATTTGTAACCGTTCACGGGATCAAAACGGCGTTTTTTTGTCATTGCGAGGCCTTTAGGCCGAAGCAATCTCAAATTTTCGCAGCAAAGAGATTGCCACGCTCGGCTCCGCCTCGCTCGCAATGACATAAAACGGCCAAAATTCAACATATTACCCCCTGAACCGTTACAAAAATTTTTAAAAAAATGGTCTTATGCAATTAAAAAATCCTATGCTTCTTTGCAAATACGTCCGATAATATACTCATTATTTTACCAAGACCTTAGGTGGAGGATTCGCGAACCGCCCTTACCCCACTTATCTTGCCGGCTATTGTGTTTTTTATCGGTCTTTACGCACAAATCGGCTGATGTTGCGAATTGCCTGCCGCAGACGCTGCTCATTTTCCACAAGAGCAATGCGCATATAATCTTCACCCCTTTCACCAAAGGCCCTGCCCGGAGCGATTGCAACCTCCGCATACTCCATCAGGTCTATTGCGTAGTCGATACTGCCCTTGCCTTTGGAATGTTGCTGCGGTACCTTTGCCCATACGAACATTGAGGCGCGTGGTTTTTCCACTTCCCAGCCGAGCTTTCCGAGGCCCTCGCAAACCACGTCCCGTCGCGATTGGTACCTCTGGTTTTGTGTGATTATAGTCTCCTCACAGTGCCGCAATGCAATAATGCCAGCTATCTGTATCGCCTGGAATATGCCGTAATCGTAATAGCCCTTTATCGTGGCAAGATAATCTATCATATCCTTATTACCCGCCACAAAGCCCATGCGAAAACCCGCCATATTATAGGGTTTGCTCATCGTGATAAATTCAACGCCGATGTCCTTCGCTCCTTTAACTGAAAGAAAACTCGGTGCTTTATAGCCGTCAAAACAGGTCTCGCCGTAAGCAAAGTCGTGAATGACCGCTACGCCGAACCTCTTTGCTAATTCGACTACCGGCTCGAAGAAACCTTCATCTACAGTCATAGCAGTCGGATTGTGGGGGTAATTGAGAATCAGCAATTTGGGCTTTGGATACATATTTTCAATTACCATCGTAACGTTATCTATAAATTTTTCATCGTTGCCCAAAGGCACAGATACAACGTTTGCCCCCGCTAATGCCACAGCGTAATTATGTATGGGGAAAGCAGGGTCGGGGACAATCGCAGTATCGCCCGGGCCCATCATAGCCAGGCACAAATGACTAAAGCCTTCCTTCGAGCCGATACAGGCCAGCACCTCCGTCTCCGGGTCGAGCTGCACGTTCCATTTGCGTTCGTATTTTTTCGCTATTTCCTTCCGCAGATTCTTAACGCCCTTCGATGCGCTGTATCGGTGATTACGCGGGTCCTGGGCCGCCTCGCACATCTTGTCAATTACAATCTTCGGCGCCGGGTCGGAGGGATTGCCCATTCCAAGATCGATGATGTCTATGCCCGCCTGTCGTTTGGCGAGTTTTAGTGCATTCAATTTCCCAAACAGATAGGGCGGCAAACGCTTTATTCTTTGTGCCGGCTCAATTTGCCTGTCAGAAGCCCGCCTGTGCGGGATATCTACCTTTAATTCAGCCATAATCTTTTCCCGAATTCAATAAGAATGACGTTTATGCTATTTTTTCAGAGTCCTTTCAATACAATCGACCAGTCTATACCGAACGGATAAATTTTCAAAGCGATTTTATCCGGCTTAGGCGACGATCCTCGCACCACAATTCCAGGCAATGGTGATTTCAACATTTGGATTATTCGCTGCGAATGTGGGTTTACTATCATAATACCCCCCAGCACAAAAGTTTACAATCATTCTTTTTAAGATTGGCCCATTCGACTGCGCTCAGGACAGGCTTTGATTGGGTTCGAATTGGGTTTGAATTGGGTTTGTTTTCACCAAGTGTCCAGTCGGATTTATTTTCATAATCCATTTTTGAAAAGATACTTACGTTCATTTGCAATCCGCCTACGGCGGACAAGATTGGGTTTGTTTTGCATAAAAAGTAGTCAAAACTTCGTAGGTTTTTCCTCTGATTTGTGCATGATGGGCAAAAAAATCGTGTTTGACGGCTTTTTGTGAGATGATTGCCATTAGGAACCCCCTGATGTCTGAAGTCTGATGTCAGATGTCTGTTTTCTATGAACAACGAACTATGAACCATCCATAGTTATGTATATTATACCATAAAACAGATAAAATTTCAAGTAAGTTCCTGAAAAATCTCCGAGACTCGGCACTAATTGCCGGTTCGTATCTCGCATAGGGTTCTCCAGACAGATGTGTCAATCCTTAGGCTGTACCCTCCGACTCTGCAAACTCGCGGGAGGTTATTTGGATAGGCTTTTATACGAAAAGGAAGGCAAAAAATTTCTTCAAAAACATTGGATTTTTCTTGACGGGAAGGTTGCTGATTTTGTATAGATAAGAGTGGAATAGTATGTAACTACATAAAGTCTGTTCTGAGCGAAAACGAAGGGGTGGGTATTTGTGGATTTTGGCTTTCGCCCGGTAGGATTTGCGTAGTTTCTTGATAGAAGAGAGGAGTTATTATGTAAGACACAGAGTTGTGGTGGAAACTTTGTGATAGCACCTGCGGTAACGCGAGTACAGGTGCTGAGGAATTAGGATTTTTTTACATCTCAATTGACCGCTCGTCTTGAGCTTTTAAAGGAAGGAGGTAGCGATAAGTAAAAAAAATCCTGGGCAAGTATAAAAATAGATGCAGTGAGTGTGAAAATTATTATCGGTCGTTTTGGTTGAAGTTGTTTGTTGAAAACAACGGATGTTTTGGTGTGTGGCCAAAGCATAATTCATAATTTTTTTTGAACCCTGCCCGTCGAAGACGGGACGGGGTGAAGGAGGAGTATTATGTCTAAGAAATTGATTTGTTTAGCTTCTTTTGTTCTTCCGCTGAGCATGATTCTGACGAACTCAGCGGAGGCAGACCTTGTCGGCTGGTGGAAGTTTGATGAGGGTTCCGGCACTACCGCTAGTGACTCAAGCGGCAACGGCTACGACGGGACCCTCGAAGGTGATCTGGAGTGGGTGCCTGGATATTACGGTGGGGCTTTGGACTTCAAGCCTGCGGGTGCTGTTATTATCCCGCCCGAGTCGTGGTCATCTATTGAAAAACAAGTAACCATTACCTGTTGGGTGTATGGCGACCCAGACCTGCAGCCTCATAAGGACTGCATTTTTGCGGCCGTGGTCGAAGGGGGGGGAAGAGGGGGGAACTGTCACCTTCCCTACACTGATGAAGTTGTGTACTGGGATACTGAGGGCCCAGGTACCGGCAGGGACAGGATTTCCAAAGGCGCGACTCCTGAGGAATATAAAGGTGCCTGGCAGCACTGGGCATTCACCAAGGACGCTGATGCTGGCGAGCAGAAGATATATCTTAATGGTGTTCTTTGGCACAGCGGTAGCGGCCTGACCTGCACAATGACAGGAGTTACTGCATTTTGGATTGGTTGTAGGCCTGGCGATTTGACCTATGCCTATGCTGGCTTGATTGATGATTTCCAGCTCTACGACCGGGCTCTTACGCAGGAGGAGATTGCGCAGACGATGACGCTACCTATTAAAGCCCATGACCCGAGTCCTGCTGACGGTGCGACAGATGTGTTCCGGGATGTGGTCCTTAGCTGGACGCAGGGAGAATTTGCAGCCCAAACGAACGGGCACAAAGTCTATTTTGGTGAGAACTTCGATGACGTCAATAACGCCACTGGCGGAGTCGCTCAGACTGCTGCCAGCTATACTCCGCCACAACGGCTTAATTTTGAGACGATTTACTATTGGCGAGTCGATGAGGTCAATAATATACACCCGGACAGTCCATGGGTAGGTAGTGTCTGGAGTTTTACGGCCGAGCCGGTTGGCTATCCTATTGCCGGTGAGAATATCACCGCCACAGCTTCCAGTTCAAACAGCGCAAATGAAGGGCCGCAAAATACCATCAACAGTTCCGGGCTTGATGCCGATGACCTGCACTCGGCAGAAGTTACAGATATGTGGCTCAGTAGTGCCCTTGACCCTAACGCGGCCTGGATCCGGTATGAGTTCGACAGGGCTTACAAATTGCATCAGATGTGGGCATGGAACTATAATAGCCTCCTTGAACCTGCTATTGGTTTCGGGGTCAAGGATGCTACCATTGAGTATTCGGTCGATGGGGCCAACTGGACCACATTGGGTACTACTCATGAGTTTGCCCGGGGTCTTGGTGCAGCTGGTTATGCATACAACACCACTGTTGATCTTGGTGGCGTGGCAGCGAAATATGTCAAGATCACTGCCAACAGCAACTGGGGTGGCATCCTCAACCAATATGGTCTCAGTGAGGTTAGCTTCTTGTACATACCTGTGTGGCCAGGAGAGCCTGATCCAGCTTCTGGGGCAACAGATATGGACGTGGATAATGTGACTCTTAGCTGGAGAGCAGGAAGAGAGGCAGCTTCGCACGATGTCTATATCGGCACCGATGAGCAGGCAGTGATAGATGAAACTATCAGTCCTGTTAGCGTCCCTGCTGGCAGCAGCTACGCCAGCTATGATACCGGCACACTTGACTTAGACCAGACTTATTACTGGAAGGTTAATGAGGTCAATACTGCCGAGACTCCAACAACCTGGCAAGGTGGCATCTGGAACCTCTCGACACAGGAGTATCTTGTTGTGGAGGATTTCGAGTCCTACAATGACATTCCTGCCGGGGAAGAGGGCAGCAACTTAGTATATACGACATGGGCAGACGGGTTTGAGAATCCTGCAAACGGCTCGACCATGGGTTATACTGAAGCATTCCAGCCTTCTATGGAGACATCCATTGTTCACGACGGCAGACAATCTGTGCCGCTTAACTATGACAACAGCACTGCCAGTTATTCAGAGGTAACAGCGAATGTTGCTAATCTGGCAATCGGCCAGGATTGGACTAAGTATGGCATTAAGGCATTGTCGCTATGGTTCAGAGGCGATGTGAACAATGTTCCTGAGCAGATGTATGTGAAGCTCAACGGCGTTAAGGTGTTGTATGACAGCGATACGAGTAACTTAAGAAAAGCATTGTGGCAGCCGTGGAATATTAACCTGGCAGATTTTGGCACGGACCTTAGCAATGTAACTGAGTTAAGTATTGGCCTTGAGCGTAGCGGAGTAGTTGGTGGTTTGGGCATGGTTCTCTTTGACGATATCCGTTTATATCCTTTTGAGCGTCAACTGATCATGCCGACCGAGCCCAGCACGGCAAACCTGATGGCTCATTACGCCTTTGAAGGAAACTTACAGGACAGATCAGGCAATAGCCTCCACGGCACTGCAATAGGCGACCCAACGTATGTGGCAGGCAAGATTGGACAAGGCATTAACCTCGACGGTGATGACTGTGCGGACTTCGGCAATCCCTCGCTTCTTGACTTCGGGACAAGCGATTGGTCTGTGTCGGCGTGGATAAAGATAGCAGCGATGAATGAGGCAGCTTATATGGATGACGATCCATACAACACTGTCTTCGTCATCTTCGCTAAAGGAGGAGACGGCACTGGCGGAATACGGTACGCGCTGACTGTGGGTGAAGGTAACGACCATAATATTACACTGACCACCGATGACAATGCCAGCAAGGTTGAAGCAAAAGGTGGCACCGTCGTTGATGATGATGAGTGGCATCAAATCATCGCGTTGAGAGAAGGGTCTAAGATCCGCGTATATGTCGATGGTAGTGATGACGCAAGTAATGACCTGCCTGACGGATATGACCTTTCCGGTACATCTCAGGCTAATGCTTATGTGGGAGCCATCTGGATTATCGTTTGGCAGGACATCTTTGACAATGAGTTAATAAAGTTCTTCACGGGCATGCTCGACGATGTCCGCATCTACGACCGGGCGTTGACAAAAGCGGAGATCGCATGGCTTGCCGGCGTTACTAAGCCTTTTGACAAGCCGTTTTGAAATCTAAATAAGATGATTTAAGTGTTAGGAAATTTAACAAAAAGTAGATTAGTTTTTTTATTCAAAGGAGTAGTGGACTCTAATTACCACTCCTTTTTTTTCTTGTTTTTAGGTAAACAATTGTAAGTTGGATATGGGTGTGAAATCATTTTCTGGCAGGCGATTTTTTGGTTGTCAACACTCATTCACAAGGTGTAATAACGCCACTTTTGTCATTGCGAGGCCACAGAATGTGGCCGTGGCAATCTCCGGCTTACAAACGACCGAGATTGCTTCGCTTCGCTCGCAATGACACAGAGTGCAATCCTATACCCAAAAAGATGTTATGCGGTGCCAGAAAATGATTTCACACCTTTGGATATTGACAAACCTATTTGCTTTATGTTAGCTTAAGTCATAACACATAAATTTTGACATTTCGTTGAAAACTTAATTGGAAAAGAAAAGAGGTTTATACGAGGTTTATATAATGTAGGTTGAAGAGTTGTTGGTGAAGATTTTTTTAGATTTTTTTAGATTTTTTTGAAGTAAAAACTTTGCTTTGAAAGCAAAGAATTTATGTTTAATAGATAAAGGATTAAATTATGAACAAGCGAAAAGGGTTTACATTAATAGAGCTTCTGGTAGTAATTGCCATTATCGCATTACTGATGGCGATATTGATGCCGGCATTACAGCGAGTGAAGAAACAGGCCAGGAGCGTTGCGTGTCTAAGTAAACTCAAGCAGTGGGGCCTGTACTTTGCGATGTACGCCGATGACTACGACGGCCGATTCATGGCGGGCTTTACGGCCCAGCCTGTCGCCAATCGATGGGTCAGCGCACTTGGCGAACATTACAAGTGGGATGACGAACTTACATGCTGCCCCAACGCAACGAAACCATGGGTGGATGAGCTTGGAATAGCTTCGGGTGCCGAAGGAACAAACGTTGGCGTAACCATGGCCTGGGGCTATATGAACCAGAGTCACTGGAGCAAGCCGATGAAGGGAAGTTATGGAATCAACGGCTGGTGTGTTGATCCTCAGCCGGGCAGGGAATATAGTTATAGCGGTCTAGGTATCGGTGGAGGTAGGTTCTGGCGTGGCCCGACTGTGGCCGGGGCCGGATATGTGCCCTTGTTCCTGGGGGCGCAGCGCTATAACAGCTGGCCGTTACATACAGACAGTCCGCCCGACTATAGCGGCGAGCGGTGGAATGATGAGGCACAGATGGGGCGGTTTTGCCTCAACCGACACGACGGGTTCGTTGGCTGCCTGTTCTTAGACTATTCAGCTCGTAAAGTTGGGCTAAAAGAGCAGTGGACTCTCAAATGGCATAGAGAGTACGACGAAACCGGCCCCTGGACTCAAGCCGGTGGTGTTCAGTCGGAGAACTGGCCGGAATGGATGAGGCACTTTAAAGATTACTAATGCAATATGTTATGAAGTGAATTAGGATTTAGGGTTAAAGATTGGGTATTTAATGTTGGGTGTGTTGCCCGATACTGTCAAAATAGCTGTGAATGGTTACACAAATTCAAACAGGAGGCTAACAATGAAATCTATTACACGTCGCGATTTTTTAAAAACATCGGCTGTTGCTATTGGTTCATCTGCATTAACACAACCAATAACTGCAAAAGCAAAAGAAAATCTGCAGAATGATGAAAATGCAAAAATCTATGCGGTTTTTGCTGGCTCAGGACCTGGACACAACGAAACGTCCATTACTCCCACGTCAAATAAAGAAATTTTACGTAGGCTTAAAAAAGAATGTAAAGTTGATTTTATTTCAAGGGATTTTAGTAAAAATGTTGTTAATGAACTCAAAGAGTTAAAGAAGATGAAATTTGATGGTGTACTTGTTGTTGGTGATTTGCGGAATTACTCATTTTTAGAGACCGGTTTGCCAACAATATATGTTTATGACCTTCCTGCATTTATGGGAGTACCATATGCACTTTTCACCGGCCATAAAATATTGAGTGCACAATTAGACAGATTAAAAGTTTCTTCTTCTCCATCTGTTTCTGCGGCAATGTTTCAAGATTTAGTGGAAAAGGTTAAGTTATTTGCTGTCCTTAAAAAGATGAAAGAAGCCAGAATATTACTTGCTACAAATAATAGATATATTAACGAGTATAGAGGAGATACCAGAAAAACTTATCCACCCGGATACAATGAAAGTATAACTAAAGCATTGGACCAATCATTGGGAACAAAAGTTAACAAGATAGGAATAAACGAAGTAGCTGAAAATAAGGAAATTAAAGATATTTGGTACAATGACAATAAAGAGGCAGAGCAAATAGCAAAAATGTGGATTAGACAAGCAAAGGGAATGAAGGATACGCTCGAATCCGAAGTGGTAAAATCTGCTAAAATGTATCTGGCCTTAAAAGTTTTACTAAAAAGGTATAATGCAACAGTAATAGCCTACGCCCTTAGGTCTCTGGTCAAACATCCAAGAGATATTGATACTATTTTCCCAAGTTTAGCTAATTCAGAATTGCAAAAACAGGGAATAGTCGGTTGTTGTCAAGGACATTTAAACGTGGTGCTTACACACATGTTGGGGCAGTATATCTTCGGTAAGCCCTCTATGATGGGTGATTTTCAAGTAGATACTTTTAATAATGTAACTTGGCTTATGCATTGTGGCGCTCCACATAATCCTTATGGTGGTAATGATATAGTCCCTTACGTTATCAGAGATCACGCTGAGAGGCCTGTGAGAAGCCATGCAAAGCCTGGTTGCGCTGCTTGTTCTGAGGTTGTCTATCCTGCTGGTGAACCGGTAACGATTTGGAGGATTGATTTACTCAGCAAGATGATACTGGTTCATACTGGAACTACTGCAAATTACAATGTATACAAAGATTTTTATGAGTATGTAGGTTGTAGAACCAAATTACTTGTGAAAGTCGATGATGCAGAAAAAATACAAAGACATATTTATCCCGACAAAATTGGTAAACATAGATCTGGAATCTTAGGCGACTACAGGAAAGATATCAAAGATTTCGCCACTTTAATCGGGTTTGAAGTCGTGGAAGAGGATAGGTAGTTTTAAGAGGAAGCCATCCCGAGCCGGTATCTGTCAGTGGAGAGGCCGCACGCCCGTAATCCCGACCCGGCTGGCAGTTGGCAATGATTAGTGATTAGTTGATTAGAGAATTAGAGATTAGGTTATCAGGTGAACAGGAAATCAGGTGGCAGGATACCAGGAATCAGTAGATCAGGATTATAACGATTCTCGACACTGGATATTGGATTCTGGATGCTCGTATCTTGTGAAGCGTCGCCCCTTCGACTGCGCTCAGGGCAGGCGTGGCGGCGACGGCTAAACAGAAAAGCCCGCACCAAATCACGGTATTGAGCCTATTTTGTGCGGGGCAAGCATATATTGCGTATTGTGTCCCTTCTACCCTTCGGCAGTTAGCTCAGGGCCGAACTGCTCGCCGAAGTTTACTCTTGTATTTGTTTGTTTCGGTATTGAATATAGGCTTCACGCATCGCTACGTAAGGTTCCAAGGATGCGGACTTGAAGTCTTCGTACTCTCCGATGTGAAATGAACCCTCGTTAATGCCTTTCCCTGCGGATATATATATAGAAGTCTCTGTAGGTTCCACGTAGCGCACCGGATTTAGAAACATATCGCCCACCATACCCAACGAATCCCGTACGTTCGATGGGCCGAATAACGGCCAGACGATATAGAAGCCGTTGTCTAAGCCATGTACCGCTAATGTCTGGCCCAGGTCTTCCTCGACGGGTTCCAGTCCGTATTGGTCTCTGGCCGGGTCACCGAAACCCAGAACACCTACCGTGCTATTGACCACAAACCGGCGCAGCTCAGTGTCGGCGGAATCCCCTTTCCCCTGCAGCAGGCAGTTCACGTAACGAACGGGCGTGGTGAGATTATGGAAGAAATTGCGCACGCCGGTTCGAGCCGGTTCTGGTACAACCGCTTTGTATGTCTGGGCACAGGGTTTGAACACCCAGAAGTAGAGTGTGTCATTCACGTTGAACATTAGCCGATTCAAAGGCTCCAGTGGATCGGCCACCTCAACTATCTGCTCGTCAAACTCATCTTCCAGAAAATCAAATTCTTCATCGGCAGTTAGTTCGGCAGAATTGTTTGAAGCCAGTGTACCGTAGTTAGAAGAGGGATTTTTCTCGGAGACCGCGCAGCCCGCAGTCATGACCACAAGGACGACAGAAGCAAGAGAACAGAGGACAGAGGACAGAGAACAGAGGACAGAGGACAGAGGACAGATTTCTGTCTTTGCCGTAAGGCATCCTGTGAACTGACTTTTGTCTTTGCCGTAAGGCATCCTGTGGACTAATTTGTGTCTTCTGTCTTCTGCCATCTGTCATCTGTCTTCTGTCTTGTACCATCTTATCGTAATCATTTCGAACTATCAAGTCTCCTTGCCAAAAGATTTCACCAGAATCAGCATTTGCGGTAAGAGGGTAAGGGCGGCAAGAAGTGCAATGAGCATAGCTAAGCCGGTCAGCAGGCCGAAATAAACACTGGGAATGAAATTGGACAGGGCCAGGATGGAAAAACCGATGATAATAGTAATCGAAGTATAATACATGGCGTGGCCAATGCTTCCATGGCATCGATACATTGTAGGCAGGTACCTGCGGTCTTTCTGGAATTCATTTTTGAATCGGTGGATATAGTGAATCGTGTCATCGACGGCAATTCCTATGCTGATGGCCGCTATGGTTATCGTCATCATATCCAGAGGGATATTCAGCCAGCCCATCACGCCGAGCACGACTGCGACGGAAAGCACGTTTGGGAGCATGGCGATTAGGGCTATTTTTAACGACCTAAACAGTATTAGAAACATCCCGGTCAGCAACAGCACAGTAATGCCCAAAGTCAGTATCTGGGAGCCGAACAGGCTTTGCAGCATGTTATTGTACAGGACCAGCAGGCCGGACAGATGAATATTTTCCTCGTTAAGCCCTAACATGCCGGTCAGGTCCTTCTTTATCTTCTTCAGCAGCTCGTTGCGCCTCAGAGTCTTCTGCGAATCCCTGACTCGGGCCCAAAAACGGACCTGATTATGCTCTACCGAGACATAGGGCTTGACCAACATGGTCTTGAATTCGTCCGGGGTTTCACTGTAGAGCAAGGCGAGTTCAAAACTGTCCAGAGGCTCGCCACTGTTTAACTTCTCCGTAATTCCCAATAAAGTGGCCAACGACAATACCTTGCCGGTTTGCGGCAGGTTGTCAAGATAGTCGTGTACGGTTTTGACGCGGGCCATCTTTTCGGCGTTAAACCAGTATTTCTCATCTGCTGCGGCTTCGTCGTATTCATCGAACTCATCGAATTCGTCTAATGTCTCATCACTTTCCGTCACGGCAGGCTCGGTGGATGCCGGCAAAGCCTCGGTTCCCTCGAAATCTATAACTACATCCAGAGGGGTGGTACCACCAAGGCGCTGGTCGATTACTTTCATGCCCTGGTGAATCTCGGTGGTGTCGTGAAAGTAATCGATAAAACTGTTTTCCACATCTAATCTCAAGATGCCAATGAGGCTGCCGATAAGGACCAGTCCGCTGACACTCACAATCAGCACGCCGTGGGCTTCGGTAAATCTGGCAAGGACGGATGTTAGGGAAAAACGCCATTGGCCTGTTTTGGGTAGCGTTTCTTTCGGTATCAGTATCAGCACGGCGGGAAAAAGCAGAAAGGTAACAATCAGAGAAACAAGCAAACCTGCTATCATCATCCAGCCGAACGTGATGACCGGCAGGATATTACAAAGCACCAGGGACCCAAAACCGGCAATCGTGGTTAGTACCGCATACACGCAGGGCTTCAGCTTTAAAAGAACAGTCTCAAGAATCAGCTCGCGATTGGGGGCTTGCGGATTCCGGACAAGTAGTTCCCGGTAACGTACAATCAGATGTATCACAATAGCTAAGGTGATGATAAGCTGCAAAGAGATGAAATTGGAGGATATGACGGTTACCTCCCAGCCGAACCATCCCAGCAGGCCAATCATACAGATTACGGAAACTACGCAGCAGAGTATCGGCAGGCATATCCAGCGTATTCTCTTAAAGATAATAAACAGCATAAAAATCAGAAAGAGCAGGACCCCGAGTCCAAAGACCTTCAGGTCGTTCTTAATGAAGGTAATCATGTCGTCTGCAATCATACTGACGCCCCCAAGAAACAGCTCTGCATCCCGGCGATAGTTATCCATAATGGTCCGTATCGCCGTGATATCCTGATGGCGCCGCCGCCTCATTTCGTCCTTATGTTCTCGGCATTGCTCAACCACGCTTTTAAGTTCGGCGCGTTCTGCAGGGGTCAGTGAGCCGGAGGCTTTTTTCTGCTGCAGCTCATTGCGCTGCTCCAACAAATCGCGATAAACATCATCGTCTGATAAATAAACTAAAAGAGCCGTGGTCTGCAAATCTGAGCTTACTAACAGGTTCTGATAAAGAGGACTCTGGCGAAGCTCGCTCTTGGCCAGATTCCTATCTAAAGTCGGCGACTCGAAGGTGGGCAGATCGCCGGTAAGCTCCTTGAGGGAGAGGGGCGGACTTTCCAGCAGAGGGATATCCAGAATGGAAAGCACCGATGAGACACTTTCTATATACCGTAAATCATCTCGCAGCCGGGCTAAGGTGGCCAGCGTTTCCGGCGAGAACAGGTCGTCTCCGGGAGTATATGTCAGGACCAGAAAGTCCTGTTGTCCGTAGCGGGAGCTGATTAAACGCGAATAGCGCAGGTCTTCATCGTTCTCCAGAACTAACGTCTCCGCGGAAGCATCCAGCCTGAAACCTCTGGCGCCGAGGGCGAAAAAGCCAACCGCTACTAACACGCAGAGAATGACTGTCTTAGGATGTCCCAGAACCACCCGGTCGAAAAAAAAAGCTGCTGGGTGATGTTTCGTCATAGTACCCCTCTGGTATTGGTTATTAGAAAAGTGCCTAAAGTGACAGCTTTGCTGTCACTCTGAACGCAGCGCAGCGAAGAATCTCTTTTTCGTTGACCAGATTCTTCGCTTCGCTCAGAATGACACTTACGTGTTACTTTAGTTCACTTATTCCGGTGGCTTCTCCAGCCGAGAAAGAAGGTCCTTAACAGTGCCGCGGCGAAGGATTTCGTCGAATTGTGACCGGTAGGTCAGGAGGATGCTGACACCTTGTATTTCCACATCATAAATCTTCCAGCGTTTGTCAATCTTGCGAAGCTTGTATAGTATGGCCACCTTTTTATCCTCGTATCTCAGCTCCGACGGGATGTAGATAGTATTCTTCTTTTGCACTTTGGGTTTGAACAGGAGTTTTTCATCCTTGTAGAGCGCGATTTTCTTCCAATACGACGTCTTAATCCGTTCGGTAAAAAGCCGGGTGAATTTTTCGCGTTGTGGTGGGGTAAGTTTTGGCCAGTGTCTTCTCCCCAATGCGAGTTTGGCCATCAGTGGGAAATCGAATATCGGACTTATGATTTTACTGATTCGCTTCTCTTTGGCTTTCTGGTCGATGTCCTTCTTCTGCAGGACCGAAATGACGGCGTTCCACTTGTTCTGCAAAAGCTTTTCTGGGTTATTTGGATCGTTCGGGTCATTAGGGTCCTTATTATCCGCATTGACGACCTGACACGCAACCAGGAAAACCAGACCTGCACAAAGCAATCCGGACCAGAATCCGTACCGGCTGAATCTATCCATTTTAAGCTCCATTTTTATATGATAAGGGCATACGAATAACTATTTTCTGGTGGCACGGCCATCCTGGCCGTGTTTTCACGGGCTGGAAGCCCGTGCCACACCTGGAAGCCCGTGCCACACCTGGAAGCCCGTGCCACACCTGGAAGCCCGTGCCACACTTGGAAGCTACCTGCCACGCAGGAGATTGCCACGGCCTTTCAGGCCTCGCAATGACATTTTGCAAAGGTTTTCTACAAAGCGTCAATCTTCAAAAGGTACACTCGCCGAATAGTTCGGCGCTTCTTTGGTTATTTGTATATCATGCGGATGAGACTCACTGACCGAAGCGGCGCTTATGCGAACGAATCGGCTGTCTTTTCTGAGCTCTTCGATATTTCTCGCTCCGCAATAACCCATACCCGCTCGCAGCCCACCAACCAGTTGATAAACAAAATCGCTGAGTGTCCCGCGGTATGGCACCCGTCCTTCTACGCCTTCGGGCACAAGTTTGCTTCTCTCGGTCGAGCTGCTTTGCCCGTATCTTTCCGCCGAGCCTTGGACCATAGCCCCTAAAGAGCCCATACCCCTGTATTCTTTAAACTGTCTGCCTTTATAAATAACCAGTTGGCCGGGACTTTCTTTGAGGCCGGCAAACAACGAGCCTATCATCACACTCGAAGACCCGGCTGCAATCGCTTTGCTTATATCACCTGACTGCCTTATTCCGCCGTCGGCAATAACGGGTATATTATGCTTTTGTGCCACCTTGGCGCAGTTGATTATCGCGGAGACCTGAGGCATTCCCACGCCGGAAATTATCCTCGTTGTGCAGATTGCACCGGGCCCGATACCGACCTTCACAGCATTAGCACCAGCCTCTATCAAATCCTGTGCCGCCTCTGTGGTTGCAATATTACCCGCAATCACGTCGATGTCATACTTAGATTTTATTTTCTTTACGGTATCGATAACGTTCTGCGAATGGCCGTGGGCGGTATCCACTACTATAATATCGACGTCCGCTGCTATCAGGGCCTCGATTCGCTCATACTCGTGAACGCTCACCGCGGCACCGACGCGCAGCCGGCCTCGCTGGTCCCTGGCCGCTATCGGATATTGCTGAACGCGGTCGATGTCCCTCATAGTAATCAAGCCGGCCAGCTCACCGTTTCCATCAACCAGCAGCAGCTTTTCCACCTTGTGTTCCTGCAGAGTCTCCTTGGCCTGCTCAAGCGTCGTCCCGGCCGGGCCTGTAACAAGATTATTCTTTGTCATTATAGAGCTTATCTCGACGTCATAGTCCTTGAGAAA
>CAYQKF010000103.1:0-18552 GCA_964417935.1 uncultured Pirellulales bacterium | reverse complement strand
CCTCATACGTCACGTGGTTGCCCCGATTCATTTTTCAACGTAGGGGCAACCCTATGTGGTTGCCCTCATACGTCACATGGTTGCCCCGATTCATTTTTCAACGTAGGGGCAACCCTATGTGGTTGCCCTCAGGAGTTAAATAGTGACAGTCACCAATTAAATCTACTCCATACCACACTATCAAAATATTCGCTTGCTAAAATCGAAGTCTAAGTCATAAAATCGCCTACGGAGGGCCCAACAACCGCCCAAAACATGAACCGCTAATCAAAGATGTCCTCGCTCACTCGTTAAAGGGAAATTTACACAATTGAAGTGAAATATTCAAGAAAAAATTTGCCCCGTTAGATTTACCACGTGAGATCATTCTTTACTATCTCATGGGGCCGCTTTCTGTTTTCTAATGGGGTGCAAGTCCGTGTTTTTAAGAGTCAGCGTTAGTCCGTGTCCTAAGAGTCAGTGCTAATCTGTGTTTGTTAATCCGTGTTTGTTAATCTGGGTAATCTGTGTCTTCAATCAAAAGCGCGGGTACCCTCGAGCAAAAATCGGAATTTTCAAAAAATTTTTAACTGCCTTGCTGACATCGAGTTACGAGAATCCCGAATCGAGAATCGAGGACTTTTTTCGCATCAAAAGCGCAGGTAGCTCTAATTATAGAGGTGCTGCTTTTTTCGCCTCCGGCAATAATAAGCCAAATACTAAGAGCCTATCCGGATAGTTTCTTAGAGCCAGAAGGCCCAGATTCTTGATTCTTGAATAGTCAATAGCCAATAGTCAATAGCCAATAGTCAATCGTCAATCATAAATCCGGAGGATTTATAATGGCTACCGAAGCCCAAATACTCGCCAATCGGCGTAACGCACAAAAATCGACAGGCCCACGCAGCAGACAAGGCAAGGCCGCCGTCTCACAAAATGCCGTCCAACACGGCCTGTCGGCCCGGCAGGCCATAATCACCTCAGAAAGCCAGGCCGAATTCGACCTCTACCGCGAACAGATGCTCGCCGAGCTGGCCCCGGCCAGCCCTATTGAATCTATGCTCGCAGAACGCATTGTCGGCCTCTCATGGCGGCTAAAACGGGTCTATATAATCCAGAACCAGGTCATAAACGCCCTGAAATCAAATAATACCTCCAGCCCATTGGCCAAACTCACACAATCCCTGTTTTTCAAAAACCACGACCAGTCGCAGGCCGCTTCGAGCGACTCGTCTCCCGACTTGGCCCTCGGCCGTATGGCTATAAAGGATTTCTCGAATGCAAGGGTCCTCGACCGCCTCCTGATGTACGAACGGCGAATAGAGCACAGCCTCTACAAAACGATATTCGAGCTTCAAAGACTCAACCTCATCAGAAAACTGGACCACGAATGTGAAATGCCGTTTAACCAGTTAAGCACTCACCAATTAACCATTTAACCTTGGAGCGAAACTTACCCTCGATCAAAGCGAAGGAATCAAATGTTCAAAATCCTGAATTTAAATCAAAATCGCAGAGAAACTTTTCGTTTATCGTTATTCCGGCATACGATATACGATATACGATATACGAAATATTACGTACGAATTTATCAGTGAAAAATGCAAAACAAACCCAATTTGCCGGAAGCCGAAATTAATGTAAACCTAATATTTACAAAGGATTATGAAGATTTTTTGCTCTATAAGAGCCCAAAAACAAACCCAAAACAAAGCCAAAACAAACCCAATTTGCTGGATGCTCAAATGAACGTAAGTTCTATTTTAACAAAGTATTATGAAAATGTATCACTTCGCAGACGCGGGGAAAACAAACCCAAAAAAACCCAATTGCAAACCCAGCGCCTCTCTAAGCTCTTTTTGGCTTTTACTTTTCTTTGCCCCAGCTATAATCTGGCAATGCAGACCTGGACGATACAAAAGCTCTTAAACTGGGTTACCGAATACCTCACGGGCAAGGGTATTGATTCGCCTCGTCTAAGCGCGGAACTTCTGCTCTCCCACGTGGTAGGATTACAACGGATTGAATTATATACGCAATTCGACAAACCCGTTGCCAGGCAGCAATTGGACAGGCTGCGCGATTTAGTAAAACGAGCGGGCCAGAATGAACCTATCGCTTATCTGGTCGGCAAAACCGAATTTTACTCACTTGAGATAAATGTAACGCCGGATTGTATGATCCCTCGTCCGGAGACGGAATTGCTTGGAGAACGCGCCATTGAATTTTTGCGGACACGCCCCGTTAGAAATTCTACGATGGGCAATACACTGCAAAAAGGAAGGATTTCTAACGGGGCCTGTACTACCACTCAGTTCGTCTGCGATTTGTGCACCGGCAGCGGCTGTATCGCAGTGGCAATCGCTAAGAACTTTCCGGATGCTCGCATAATCGCAACGGACATCTGCGATGCCGCCCTTGCTGTTGCCGCCGGAAACGTGGAAAAACATCAGCTAAAAGAACGAATCACGTTGTTGTGTGGCGATTTATTCGACCCGATTATATCTGGTCTGGATGTTGACAAACTTGTCCCCGACTCTGATCGGGGATTTGATTTGATTGTCTGTAACCCGCCGTATGTAAGTACCGCCGAGTATGAGAAGCTCGATAGAAATGTGAAAGATTACGAGCCGAAAGTAGCGTTGTTTGCGGGAACCGATGGCCTGGATATTTACCGCAGAATTATTGAAAAAGCCGACTGTTTCCTCAAGCCCGATGCGGCGTTGATGTTGGAAATCGGTTTCACCCAAGGCCAAGCGGTTAAAGAACTGCTCGAACAAACCGGCGCTTTCGCCGAAATCAAAATCGAAAAAGACCTACACAACAACGACCGAATTGCCACAGCAAAAAAACAAAAAGTGGGCACCAGAGCTAAAAAATAACGTCTTTATAACTCTTTCTAAAAAGATTTTTTCGCTATGTAATCCTTTATTATAGCTACTGTTACGCAAAATAATTCTTTTTCCTACAAAAAATACAGGATAATCCCTTGACAATATAAGGCTTATGCTATACAATTCTTCCGTTAAAGCCTAAGGAGATGGTGATGAAAGAACTCTTGGCAATCTTATTTTTTGTAGTTTTGGCCACACCTCCTTCTCTCTCCCTAGTACCGTATTTCTCAAGTTTCTCGGCTATATGCAGGTCATTTATCCTCCGGGTGGCCTGTTCGTCCAGAGCTTGCGCATGATTTGTCCCACTTGGCATAGTCGGGTTATTGATGAAATACGGTGCTAGTGGAGGCTAAGGGCTCATTTGTCCGAAGATTTGCCTTTCTCGTCACCTTCTGTTTGCTTTCGCATCTGCTCAATCTCATCGGCAAGCTTACCTACTTCCAGACGGAGTCTTATATTTTCTCTTTTATTTCGTAGAAGTAATTTGGCAAACAGAATTATCAAAACAACCGGTATGCCGAAAACAATAAAAATAACAATCAACTCCAATGGCCCTGGCATCCAAAATACTAAAATATCCCTTATCATTTCCTGTTCCTTTCCCGCATTTGTTTATGTATCTTCTAACGCTTGCACTCAACAAACATCCTCACTTCTCCGTCGAGTCGCTGTCTTTGCCGTCTTTCAGCTCCTGCCGCAAGAGATGAACTTCTTCAGCAACCTTTCCTAATTCCATTCGGATTAGTTTTTGCTCCTTACCCGCAGTCCTGAAGTATCTTGAGACCCGGACCAGGCAGATAATAACCAGAGCAAATATGAAAGCATAGACAGCAAATACAACGAGTACCATTAAAGTTGATACTACGGGTGTTGCTGCGCCTGCCAAAATACCATCAATCATTTCTTTTTCCTTTCCTTTTGTTTTGCAACTTACTTTACTGTGAAGTAGTTTGACTACACTAAAGACTATTGTGCTGGCTCTGTACGGCAAACAATCAACTTGGCCGTCTCCTCACGCACCTTCTCCAGAGTAATACCGAGATCGGTTAGAATCTGGAATCCCATGCCCGTACCAGCAAGGAGTATCCCGATGAGCAGATGCTCTGCCCCCATGTATGTGTGACCCCACTGGGTGGATTGCTCATAAGCACACTGAATGACCTTGTCGATATCCTCAGAGAGCCTGGCCTTACCAGCACCCTTTTCGTCCGATGGTTTGCATAATTGCTTGTAGCTCTGATAGCACGTGGATGGTTCTAAGCCGAGATTTTCAAGAACCACTGCTCCAAGGCAGTCTTCCACCGAGACAATCCCCAACAGGACGTGCTCAGTACCAACAAATTCGAATCCATCTTTACGGGCCTGCTTTTGTGCCCGTTCCAAAACGGATTGCGCACGTGGTGTCCAGGGTAACTTACTCTTTAAGTTTTTCAGGGCTACTTTTGCCCGGTCAACAATGTTTACGATGCTCATTTTTTTACCTCCCGATCCTGGAAAAACCTTTTTCGATTCGAGCCAGGCATCAACATCAGCCCGGTCAAACTTGATATTTTTAGCGCTTATCCGGATATATGGTGGGCAGTCACCGCTTGCGATGTACTTGTAGATTGTACGCTTCGAATCGCCAAGATAAGCCGCCAAATCTTCTATTGACATTAACTGCATATCGCGATATCCTTACTAATGTGCAGTATTATGACACAATATATAACTAAATGCAACAATATTCCAAGAAAATTTTCATTTTTTTCAGAAATAACTGATTCGGCGCACACTTTTTAGCTATACCGACGGGAATTGTCGCTGACCATAACTGGCGCCGATTGTTATTCTCGGTCTCGGAAGCTTGTATTTGCTCAGAAAACGCAAAGGCGTGCCGGGGCAGGACTATGGTACGTGTTTAGCCATGTGTGGCTTAAATGGCCATCCCCAAGCTTGGACTCCGCTTTGCTGGAGTCCTGCGCTTGAGGCTGCCACACATTCTTTATTGATTTTATTGGGTGGCAGCCTCAAAGCCAAAGGCTTTGGGGATGGTTTTTCCCTGGCTAAACACATACGGCCTATGTGCCTGCCCAGGGCAATGCTCCGTCGCCAAAGCTATGGAGCATCGGCGACCACATCGGGTTGCCCGTCGTGGCGAGGCCACGCCGCGACAGGCCCCTACTCGTATGAAATGATTGATTTGACCTGATAGCCGGCTATCTTTTCTCTTCCGCGCAGGTCGGTAAGCTCTATAAGAAAAACGATGCCCGCAATTTGTCCCCCTATTTTTTCGATGAGTTTGCAGGCCGACGCCATTGTCCCGCCCGTCGCCAATAAATCGTCAACCATTAAAACCTTTGCCTGGCTTTCTACGGCATCACTGTGCACATCCAAGGTGTCGGTCCCGTATTCCAAATCGTAGCTGATACTTTCGGTCTTGTAGGGCAGCTTGCCCTTTTTCCGTATAGGCACAAAGCCTGCCCCGAGCTTTTCTGCAACCGCCGCACCAAATATAAACCCTCTGGCCTCCACAGCAGCAACATATTCGATGCCCACACCCGTAAAACCGGCGCACAGCGCATCCACCGCCGCTGCAAATGCCTTCGGGTCAGCTAATAACGGCGTGATATCACGAAATAAAATCCCCTTCTTCGGCCAGTCAGGTATGCTGCGAATATATCTTTTCAGGTCAATTCCTTCGCTTGTCATTTGTTTTCCCTTGGTATCGGTCAGTTTGAGTATTATTAGTAGATTTCCGGAGAAATGCAAGTTTTATTGAGATGTTATTCAGCGCTATTATTCATTCATAAATTCATAAAGCTTGGTAAGCGCATCACGCCGAATCTGGCGAATTCTCTCTCGTGTCAGGCCTAATTTCTTAGCGATTTCTCTCAGAGACATCGGCGTGTTTCCATTAAGACCGTAATGCAAGCGCAGGATATTTGCTTCTCTCGGGTCGATTTCATTTAGTAATTTCAAGGCCTTTACTTTTTCTTCAACCGCAGCTAATGCATCTTCCGGCCTGCCGGCATTTGGGTCTTCCAAAATCGCCTCGAGCATCTGGTCCTCGTCCGACACTTCACCGCTGCAAGGTTCATTTACAGAGCTAAGAACCTCGACGATACGATGTATGGCTTTTGCTTTTCGCAGCGGTAGTTGCATAATATCAGCCATATCTTCAACACCCGGCTTTCTGCCAAGTTTGCTCTCAAGTTCTGTTGCGGTATGCCGCCACTGATTTATCAACGCGACCATATAGGTGGGAATATGAACCGGCTGAACGTTCTCCAGCAGCGCGCGCTTGATGCTCTGTTTTATCCACCACGCTGCATAGGTGCTGAAGCGAACCCCACGGTCAGGGTCAAAGTAATCAACCGCTTTTATAAGGCCGAGATTACCCTCTTCAATCAAGTCGCCGAGACTCATCCCCCGGCCGCCGTACTTCTTTGCGATATTAACGACCAGCCTGAGATTGCTTCGCACCAATTGTTCCCTTGCCCACTGGTCGTTTTCTTCGGAAACGAGTTTGCCTAACGACCGCTCCTCTTCTGCGCTCAGCAGCGATGCCTCATCAATCTCTTTTAGATATTCCTTTATGGTGACATCAAATGCTATAGCTCACTCCCGCCCGGCGAAAAAGCCTTTCGGCTCCGGCCATAAGGGCAAATTGGGGTTCGACCTTACCTCCTTTTTTATAGGACGATTGGCTTCCTGCCAAAGACATACCTCTCTGAGGTATCGGCCAAATATGCCTGAGGGTTTACACAGTTAAAAATTTTCCCTTCTTGCCCTCTCAGAAGCGAGTCGCTGACTTCTAACCCGGCTTATATCACATTGTCCGTTATAGAATTTCTAATGGTGGTTAGCCACCCAAATCCACCGCCTTATGGCAGCACCCATACTTATAGCCGCTGGCTTTTATCTGTTTGCGCCGCACAAAATAGGTCCCTGCCCATAATTTTGTGCGGGGTCATCCCGAGTGCGATACACCCCCCCGTCATTGCGAGCGCAGCGGAGCCAAGGTCGAAGATCCGCCAAGGCGGCAATCTGTTTAATGATTGTCATTCCCGCCCCGCATCAAAGTGCGGGATAAACTCCAGCGGGAATCCAAATATTTAGCCACGCGTTTCACACGGTTTTTTTGACCGTAATACACATCGCCAGATACAAAATGCAACATCGCAGATCCGCCCACGGTGGAATCATTTATCATTTAAAAAAGGGGCCAATACCGAATTGATTCGGTATAGGCCCCAAATTGACGCAAATTTGCTATGTAAAACGCGTAAGCTTAATTGGCCGCCGGCACATCATAGCTTCTTTGAGAATTCATTAAGCAGATTGACTATACCCTGAATTGTTTCCTTTTTTGGTATTGGTAATTTCAGTTGGCGTTGGCCCGTAGCTTTATCCGTCTCAATTTTTAATCCGGAAAACGCTTTCGAGCTTGGCTTATGTGGTTGGCCTTTTTCCCCAAGTATTGTTTGGCCAAGTTTGTCAAGGAATGTCAAGCCGGCTGAAATCATATCGTTCAATGCTTGCTCTTGTTTTGACTCCGCGCCAGGCTGCTTTTCTGCCGGAATTGAGAGTTCTTGTTCGATCTCGTCTCCGTCTCCGTCTCCTCCGGCCTTAACCTGTTTTGGCATTGGTTCGGGAATAGCACCGGTAGCCTTGTCAACGGAGTCCATAAATCGTTTCAGTCTTGTTCCGCCAAAGAAAACTTCATCTTTTCCCTTATCAAGAACACCTGAAAAGAGGGATTGCTTAAACGACAGCAGTGAAAGCATTCCCTGCTCGATTGTTCCCTGAGCAACAAAGTTTACTACCCGCACCGGCCGGTGCTGACCAAGGCGGTGAATTCGCCCGATACGCTGTTCAAGCACTGCCGGGTTCCAGGGCAAATCCATATTGACCACGGCTGAGGCGTTCTGCAGATTCAGCCCAACTCCGCCGGCGTCGGTTGAGAGAAAAACTCTACAATCAGGGTCATCTTTGAATTGTTTTATCAGGTCTTTTCTTTTCTTGCCGGGAATTCTACCGTGAAACAGCACATAATTTCGCTTAGCCGATTGAAGGCGATCCAGAAGTAATTCATGGGTTCCCAGCCATTGGCTGAATACCACTACCTTTGTCTCTGGTCGTTCAAAGATTTCTTCAAGCACTGAAATTAGTTCGTCAGCCTTAACACCGTAATCGGTCTTCTTGTCGAGGAGATATGTGCTGTTGCAGCTCATACGCATATTCTGCAGAGCGATCATGAGTATTCTCTGGTCGGTTTCAGTTAAGAAGCCAAGCCGTCGCCACTTGGCAACGATACGTGCGACAGTTTCGCGATTTTCTTCATGATGCTTCATTTGCTCATTGGTCATAGGAACGAAATAATTTTTTTCCAGACGTTCAGGCAGTTCCTTCAAGACTTCTTTTTTAGTGCGTCGAACAAGAATCGGCTCCAATGATTTCGCGATTTTCGAAAGGTTGTAATATCCTATCACCTTGCCGTTTTCGTCAACATGCTGGTGCTCGGCAAGAAAACGGAACATTGGTCCCAGATGAAAGCAGTCCACAAATTCTACTATAGAGTGTAATTCTTCCAGTCGATTCTCTAACGGCGTTCCGGTAAGCACAATGGCATACCTGGAATTGAGTTTTTTTACACTTCGTGCTCTTCGAGTTTTCCAGTTCTTGATTCGCTGAGCCTCATCAAGAATAACCATCTCCGGCGCCCAATTGTTGATAAGTTCAAGGTCGCGGTGAATAACATCATAATTGACGACCTTGTAAAATGAATCAGAGGCATAAAGACCAGCCCGTTTTGTGAGGGAGCCTTCTACAACTATGACCGAGCGGTTACAGAATTTTTCAATTTCCTGTTTCCATTGATGCTTCAGCGAAGTCGGTGACACTATTAGTACACGCTCAAGGCCGACTGTCCGGGCTAATATCTCAACTGCTGCGATTGCCTCAATAGTTTTGCCGAGCCCCATGTCATCGGCAATCAGGCTTCGTCCCGCTTTTGCCGCAAATAAAGTGCCTTTACGCTGATAAGGATATAGCGGAACCTTCAACAGCTTTCTGAACGTGGTACCGCTGATGCCACCTGGGAAAGCCTTATCAATTAGCTTCCTTAGCTGAAGCTGGTCCCTGACCTGGGCAATAAATCCTATCGTGTCCTCGTAGCAGCGCAAGTCATGTTCGAACGCCCCGGCTCTTCTCATAAACGTATCAAACTCTTGGTATGACTGTGGTTTTAAAATCCCATAGTTGTCAAAGTAGCCTAAAGCAAGGCCCAGCAGAGACTGTGGACATTGAGTTCCGGGTTTGAAGATTACCTCTCGTTTGGCGCCGTAGCGAAGATAGATTTCAGAATAGGCGGGCTTAAAACCCTCTGCAAAGGCTTTTTTACCACCTCGTTTTCGCTGCAATTTTGCGAGCGTAAATTCGATATGTTTGCAGGTACCGAGTGTATTAACAGCAAAATCCGGGCACGAGCAGTAATTGTCTCCTATCCTTTGCCCGCGAATTGCGACGCGGTATTCACTTTGGGCTTGCGGATTTCTAACGATAAATTCAGAAAAAATCGGCTCATCCCCAATATTCTTGAGACGAAAATTTTGCTCCTGCCCAAACTGTTTTCGCAATGCAATCTGCCATTGCTCCAGAGGCATATCTTCGGGCTTACGCAAACGTGAAATCTTTTTGATTTTTCGCCCTTTTGAAGATTTTCCCCCGATTCCGAGCTTGCGGCTGATTTTTGATTCGGCGCCGGCCTTCAAAACAGTCCTTTTCTTCTTAATCATATTTGTCCTTACTCATAATCGAGGTTAGGCATACTTTGAAAAGAGAAAATTGTTTTTGATTTTTTCTTTTCAAACAGTCGATTTAAAAAGTCTAATAAAATGAGCAACTAACTTCAACATCCATCTCAAGCGAATTTGCCAGACAGTAATCTTTAATAGCAGCAAGGACAACTTTACCGTACTGCCGGCATTTTATCTCTCCGACTCCCTTGACTTCGAGGAACCTTTCAGTAGTAGAGGGCCTTCGCCTGGCCATATCTCGCAGCGCTGCATCGCCAAATATTATGTAGGCCGGAACTCCCTTTTTACGTGCAATAGCTGCACGTAATTTTCGCAAAGCTTCAAACAAATTTTCATCAACACCTTCCCACGAATCTATAATGACCCTGGACACTTTAGCCGCTTTCTGTGCCGGCTTTAGTAAACGAGGCGTCTCGTTTCCTTTCAGTGTTTGCCATCCCTTTTCGGTTACATTCAGGATGTTGTATTCCCCGACTTTCTCAATATAGTCTTGTCCCACAAGCTGCTCAATCCAATCGTGCACAGTGTGTTTTTCATAGTTGCTTAACAGCCCATAAGTGCTTAGCGCATCATGCTTGTTTTCCAGTATGCGTTTGTCGTGAGAGCCAGTTAGTACCGAAGCTGTATAGCCGCCGCCGAAACGCTGCTCAAGGCGAAGAACGCATGACAGGATTTTCTGGGCGGTTTGTAAGGCATCGTCTATGCAGTCCAGCTCGCCAAGACACATATCACACGCCGAACAGTTAGTCTTGTCAAGCTCCTGGCTAAAGTACCGAAGAATCGCCTTGTGTCTGCATACGCCGCCGGTACAATAGTTATACATTCGGTTGAGCTTGAACATAGCAATTTCATGAGCTTCCGGCTCCATATCACTCATCAGACTTTTCCATATCCCGTAGTCACCGCCCGAATAGAACAGGCAGCATTCGGCTTCAAGACCGTCACGACCTGCCCGTCCGGTTTCCTGTTGGTAGTGCTCAAGCGACTTGGGCATGCCGGTGTGAATAAGATAACGCACATTGGACTTGTCGATGCCCATCCCGAATGCAATGGTTGCCACAATCGTCTCGACCTTTTCATTAGTAAATGAGTCCTGGTTTTTCTTCCGCTCTTCATCTGTCATGCCCGCATGGTACGGTGCCACACTGTAGCCTTTGGCAGCCAATCGAGCACACATAGCATCGACGTCTTTGCGGCGAATGCAATAGATAATGCCGGATTCACCCTTGTGCCGGTCGAGCACAGCACAGACTTGTTTCATTATGTTCGCGCGTCGCCGCACTTTATAAATAAGATTCGGCCTGTCAAACGAGCCTATCACCATTTTAGGATTTTTCAGATGCAGCTGCTCGGCAATATCGTTGCGAACCTGCTCAGTGGCCGTGGCTGTATAGGCTCCAATCGTCACATCACCGAAGACCTCCTTTAACAATCCTAATTGACGGTACTCAGGACGAAAGTTATGACCCCACATACTTACGCAATGCGCTTCGTCAATGGCGATAAAAGATACCCCCGTCTTTCTGAGCAATTCAACAAAGCCGTCCGAGACAAGGCGTTCAGGGGACAGGTAAAGAAGTTTAAGCTTCCTATTGTGAACCGCAGCAAAAACAGACCGCTGTTCGTGGGGCACAAGAGAGCTATCGATACGTGCCGCTGGAACTCCGCATTCTATCAAAGCATCGACCTGGTCCTTCATCAAGGAAATCAACGGCGAGACGACCACGGTAAGCCCCTCCATAGTTACCGCCGGTGCCTGAAAACAAAGCGATTTTCCACCTCCCGTCGGCAGAACTACAACCGAATCCTGCCCACGACTGACACATTCCATAGCCTGTTTCTGCAGAGGGAGAAAATTATCGTACCCCCAATACTTAACCAATGCTTTTTGAATATGCTCCATCACGACTATATATTACAAATTCGACCTGCACGAGTCCAGACATTCATTCTTTTCATTATTCTGAAATAACCCTGAAAATCATCGAAGCCTGGACTATTATTTGTAACCTAAAATATGCAGGGGCGGCCCCGTGTGGCCGCCAAGTTAGGTAGTGAGAAACTTGCCCCACTATCAATATTGTTCCTAAACCAAATTTGTAGTCAAAAAATTTATTTTATATATAAGCAAAATTTTTATTGACAATAATTAAGCTTTTCGATATAATTTATAATTACATTAAGCTGCTGCTTTTTTATGCAAACTTGCATATTTATAAGACCAATGATGACGATTTAAGACACCATTGACATACAAGCCGAGACTGTTTGAGGAGGATTTCCGGGGATTTCGTGCTGAACGAAAGGATTCAGTATATCGTATGGAAAACATATAGAAATCCTTGATTGTTTGGAGGGAATTCTCATGCGTACCTGTCTTAGCCTTTCTAATTCGATAAGACCTGTCCTTACATGCATTCTGATTACGGCCTCAATCTCGATTCTGACTCCTCAGACCGGTTTTGCTTCGAAAGATGTCCCGGATACAGCCCGCGCGATGCTTCTGGTGCTGGACAACTGTGATAGTAACAATAAACACGAAACACCTCCCTTTGGGGGTGCAGTCTTCACGTTGAACTCGAAGGGTGAACTCATCAAGATAGTGAGCGGTCTTGGAATTGGCCGCAGCTTAAGAGGATGCAGGTCTATCTCCGCGTCCCGGGACGGTCGTTTCTTTGTGGTTTGCGAAAACGTAGCAAACAAGCTGACTATGTACGAAACTGCTACAGGCAAAGAGCTCTGGTCCTTGTCAGGCCTGTTCACATCTGCGGTGATTGCAAATAACGTGGTCTATGCCGTGAACAAGACAAGTGTCTTCGCCATTGATAGCTCAGGGACAATCATTAAGCATTCCAAAGACGGCGGGTTTGACATTACCGTTGACCCGTCTGGCGATTGCCTCTGGATTGTTGGATTCGACATCAAGAAATTAAATTTGGACATCCAGGTTTTACTGACGGTTGATCCTATCGGGGCGGTTGCTTTCTCGGTTGATGTCAATCCTGACGGTTCCATCTGGGTTGCTGAGCATCATATTCCTGGAGCAAGAGCCATCAAGAAGTGCAAGAATCGATTGCTGAAGATATCACCGGACGGTAGTATTTTAAAAACCATTGACTTGAACTTCTCGCCAAAGTCTGTGCGTGTAGATAGATCTAACGGCAGTGTGTGGGTTACGGGTATAGGGCGCCGGGTTTATTCGAACTTTGGCGACGAATGGCCGGAAACCCTCGCCGAATTATATGAATTGGCAGAAATTGAAACCCACACACACAAATATGACTCATACGGTTTATTGCGGGTTAGGATAGCTCAAGGCGGCAATTCAATCGAACTCGATCCATCGGACAGTTCCATCTGGCTCGCCTGTAGGAAAAAGCTCTGGCACTATTCCAGCACAGGTGAGGACCTCGGCTCATACGATAGCGAATTTGAGAGCCAAAAGTGGCTCGCCCTTATTCCCGCAGAATCGACTTCAACCAACAAATTCTACCTTCGTGCCTGTCAGACCGGCAGGCTCATTGGCCCTTTTCCTCTCAAGCCGGGCTATCTCCTGCCCCAATTGCACGAAAAGACTTACATTGTTGCTAATCCTACTGAATCCGAACTCCATGTCAGGGAATGTTTGCTTCAGACACCTCTTTTTGAATCTTATTATATTATGTATGATTGTACATTGCCCCAGATAGTTGGTGAGATCAATATGATATTGAAAAAGCATCTTGGCGATAAGGCCCCGCCTGTTAAGATTGAACATATGGACATGGTGTCCCTTATTACTACGAAGTTACCTCCTGAAGAGCCGGCTTATGACGTGTTGTGCGACCTTGCAGCCAAAGCGCAGCTTCGCATATTTGTCGAAAATGGTGAAATAGTTCTGAGCTCAAAGAAATATAAAGAGATTTCTAACAAAAGCATTGACAGCGACTTATAATAGTCTGGTAGGGAGGGCTTGCTCGGCTCGGCGAAGTTCTACCGGAGAGGGTCCCACCATCAATATCTATTTTTCTGCTCTGTGGACATCGGCTTAAACGCCATTCGATTTCTGTCATCTAAAAGAAATGAATTCTACCCATTGTTGCCTGCACGTGCAAGTCTGGCTTACGTATTTCGATTTATACCAAAACAAAGCTGAGAGCGTAAGCGACCGGTAAAAAATATGTAAGGGCGGCCCCGTGTGGCCATATATGTTTAGCCAGGGAAAAACCATCCCCAAAGCCTTCGGCTTTGAGGCTGCCACCCAATAAAATTAATAAAGAATGTGTAGCAGCCTCAAGCGCAGGACTCCAGCAAAGCGGAGTCCAAGCTTGGGGATGGCCATTTAAGCCACACATGGCTAAACACGTGCGTGTGGCCGCCCAATCTTGGATTTCCCGTCTAAGCATTGAAAACGAACAAGAATTATAATATAATGTTGAAGTCAAAATGCGAAAAAGTGCTTTGGAAAGTGTCAAGTTGGAAATGCCGGATGAAAATTTACATCGTTTAAAATAAACAGAGAGGAGAAAAAAGTATAATGAAGTCAAAGACTGAAATAAATGTGGCTATCATGGTCGCAACAGTATTCCTTTTTGTGGCCTCGGCAAGCGCCCAGCGGTATATGGAGAAGCTGGGTCGTGGAGTGGTTGCGATTAATCAGGGCGACCCAAAGGTGTACGTAGGATGGCGTATGCTGGGAACCGATCCTGACAACATTGCCTTTAACGTGTACAGAAACAATATCCGTGTGAACAGTCAGCCGATAACCGAATCCACCAACCTCGTAGATAATAACGGAAGTACTAATGCTACTTACACTGTTCGTGCTGTCATCAGTGGTTCAGAAGGGAAGCCTTCCGAACCGGTAAGAGTTTGGAGCCGCAATTACCTCTCAATTCCTCTTCGTACTCCCGAGGGTTGTACTCCTAACGATGCATCTGTTGGAGATCTGGATGGTGACGGTGAGTATGAGATTGTACTACACCAGGCCCCAAGAGGTCGTGATAATTCGCAAAGGGGGACAACGGGTGAACCCATATTTGAAGCCTACAAACTGGATGGTACTTTCCTCTGGAGGATTAACTTAGGAAGGAACATCCGTGAAGGCGCCCACTATACTCAATTTATGGTTTATGATCTTGATGGTGATGGCAAAGCGGAGTTTGCCTGTAAAACAGCGGACGGTACTATCGACGGAAAAGGTAAAGTAATCGGCGACGCTAATGCGGACTACCGCAATTCGAGGGGTTATATCCTGGATGGGCCGGAGTTTCTCACCGTATTTGACGGCCAAACCGGTGCCGAGCTTGCAACGACCGAGTACATACCGCCCAGAAGCAACGTTTCTGACTGGGGAGATGACTATGGCAACCGCGTGGACCGATTCCTGGCGTGCATTGCGTATCTTGACGGCCAAAGACCGAGCCTCATAATGTGTCGCGGTTACTATACAAGGACAGTCCTGGCGGCATGGAATTTCAGAGACGGCAAGCTGAAAAACGTATGGACCTTTGATAGTGATGATGGTGCTCCCGGAAATAGAGATTATAGAGGACAGGGCAATCATAATCTCAGCGTCGGCGACGTTGACGGCGACGGTAAAGATGAAATTGTGTATGGAGCATGTGCGATTGATGATGATGGGAAAGGACTCTATAGAACAGGTTTAGGGCATGGAGATGCTATGCACCTATCCGATATTGATCCGGACAGGCCGGGCCTGGAAGTATTCGCTATCCATGAAAGGCCCCGTCACCCCAACGGTGCAAATCTTCGGGATGCCGCAACAGGAGAAGTAATATGGGGGCTGCAACTACGCGATCCGGGAAGGGGACTGGCTATGGATATTGATCCACGTCATAAAGGCTATGAATGCTGGACTAACAATTCAGACGGCCTATACAACTGCAAAGGCCAGAAGATTTCTAATGCTAAACCTCGGTCATGTAATATGGGTATCTGGTGGGATGGCGATGTGCTCCGTGAAATCCTTGATGGTAGCAGTCCTCGGAGGGGAGGAGGCGGACAGGGCGGTGCCTTCATTGATAAGTGGGATTATGACAATGGCACAGTAATCCGGCTGCTTAATGGTGGTGACTATGATTGCCTCACAAACAATGGCACTAAAGCGAATCCTTGTCTCCACGCCGATATTTTAGGCGATTGGAGAGAAGAGGTCATTTGGAGAACGAGGGACGGTAAAGAGCTGCGTATATTCACAACGACAATACCTACAGACCGCCGTTTTTATACCTTTATGCACGACCCTATATATAGGTTGAGCGTGGCTTGGCAGAATGTATCCTATAATCAGCCTACTCAACCTGGTTTCTATTTTGGCGATGGCATGGCAGCACCACCTCGTCCTTTGATAAAAACAAGTCCAGTACGCAATAAAACTATAAAATAAAAGATAAATGTAATTAAGGTTGGAATCGACATCTTCTTAAAAAGGCCGCCCAATCCCGTAGCGTGGGGCTTTCGTCCTTCGCAGTAGCTCTGCTACGGAGAATGGATGCCCCACCATCAATTTCCATGGTTAATCTTTATGGCTGCGGAGGCAATTCTAATGCTGGAAATTCGATGTCTTTTGCCAGTTTGACCCATTTTTTATCTCCATACACTCCAGCCTCGCTGTGGTCGAATGTTCTAAACCCAGTCTTTAGGGCAGGGGAGTTTGGTTTCAGACGAAAGTCAAAATTCTCCGCATCAACAAACATCGGGTCTGCGATAATTGAATCTGCATCGTGTCCTCTTTTCCTCCAATCTTCAAATGTCATGTCGGCAGGTTTAATTTCCTTGCCGGATGTATTCCAATAGCAGTTGTTTCGCATTTTGACTTTAATCTGCTTCCAGCGGCCGGACAGTAGGGGGCCTGTGTCCCAATAGACGATATTATTTTCGAAGGTAAAAGACAAATGGTCCTCCACCCGTGTGGCCTGGATTTGGTGCAGTTTGCTGAAAGCCAAGATATTATTGCGAATGATATTTTCTCTGCCGTAGTGCTGATGGAAGCCGCCGGTCTTGGTATTATAGACCAGATTGTTCTCCATAACGATGCCCGTGCTTCCCTCATCAGTATAAAGTCCCCAGCCGCCGTAGGAGTACGAATAGATATCGTGAAAAACATTATTACTTACGACAGTCCCTTCCGAAGGCCCGAGCGTATAAATACCGCCCATATCGCTCAGCACCCCCCAGCCGATATGGTGCACATGATTGAAACTGATGTTATTGCGTTTGGCCAGGCTATCTCTATAGCCCCATCGCCAGCCGACTGAAAGACCGGTATAAAAAAGGTCTCCAATATCGTTGTGCGTAACGGTATTGTCACCGCTTTGCCCAATCCACACGCCCACAGCAGAGGTATAGATACGGCCACCTGAACGGATAATATTATTGTCAACGGTAATATGACTCGTGCGGGATGGTTGGTCGGGACTAATCCTTCCCTCGCCGATTCGCACGCCGCCAGCCCCTAAGTCGTAAAGGTAGCAGCGCTCAAGCCGACAGTTGCGGCAACCGCGGCGAAACCACACGCCGTATGTCGCAACGTGGCTTATTTCGCAATCCTTCACCGCTATATTACGCGCCCCGTCGGCCATGATGGCAGCTTCGGTAACATACGCAGCCTGATATGGTGCGTATCCGCTGGCCGGCAGCAGGGATTGATTGTGCTGAAAAACCAGACCCTTTAATTGGATATGTTCAACGAATTCTTTCGCCTCGGGCTTTCCCTGGAAGATGACGAGTTTCTCAAGCACCGGTGCTACAACGTGCGCTTTGGACATATCTTCGTTCGGTAATGGTTTGTAATAGAGCGTCCCATTGCGAGCTAAGAACCATTCACCGGGTGCATCCAGAGCGGCTTTGAAATTCTCCAAGTGAAAACGCGTATTCTTCGGCCAGCCGGAATAGCTCTTGAGTTTTTCTCCCACAGTAATGATTGTATTGGCTGAGCTGTCGATCTCCATCAAATACCGGCGGCTTATACACCACTTGTGATAAGCCACTAACGTAACATCATTAAGCTCTCGGCTGTCAAGATTTCGCAGAGGCGCAAGAGTATCGCCGCGCACGGATGTAGTCCGTCGATATTTATCCTGGCTGCCATCAACCGGAATTTCAGAGGTCGCACCCATATAGTGGTAGAACTTGTTGGGCGTACGAGCGCGCACAACTCGACGGCCGTTTATGAACAACTGCTCGAAATACCACTTACCGGCTGCAACTTCCGGCATACGGGTTTGCCAGAGGCCGTTTTCACCTCGCTTGAAACCTGTAATTACCCGCCCGCCAGTGAAAACCGGCTTAGAATCCGCAGCCGCTTCATAGATGATCGGACATTTTTTCGTTCCGCTGTCTTCGGGGCTTAATATGAAAGGCTCACTCAGGGTATAAGTTCCATCCATAACGATGACTCGCACGGGCTTTGTGATTGTCCCCATTGATTTCAAAATTCGGATCGCATCCCGCGCACCCCTCAGAGAAGCCACCGGTCCGTCGGTGCGCTCTCTATTCGGCCTCTCCAGCCGCCCCGACCACTGGTTATTACCCTTGGTGGAAACATATAAAGTAAGAGCCTCGGCACACTGAACCAAAAATACCGACAGCAACACCCAGCAGATAAGAGACCTTAATTTTAAACCCTGCTCTATCATGTTACTTTACCTCCTTTCAACGGCCTCACAAAAGTAAAAGGCCGTAGTATTCTGTAACTACCAGTAACCACCACGAATTTATTGTGTTACAGACCACTAATAGTATCGAAACATATTATTCTCGGCCGGAACAAAACTTCTATAGCCTTAAACCACAAACCACTGCTCAGACAATTCTACTCGCTGTGAGATTCTCCAATTCTATTCCGACCTTCTTGCAGGCGTAGCCGACTTCGCGGA
>CAYQKF010000102.1:0-18772 GCA_964417935.1 uncultured Pirellulales bacterium | reverse complement strand
GGCCGGCACAGTAAGCTGGGATTTAGGTATATCTAAATGTCTAAGATTGCGAGTCCGTCTTGGTCGGTTAGGCGGGCTCCCAATGATGTTACGGATGTTTTGATATATGGCCAAAACATAAACCATAATTATTTAAACTTTTTTAAGGAGGACTATTATGATTACAAGAAACAGAACCAGAACCGTATTGACCCTCGCCGTCGTGGCGATGGCAATGCTTGTCCTCACGGCTACCTCGGCCAACGCGAGGATCATTCTTGAGGAACAATTTATTTACGAGGCTGCACTACTGGATACCCTGAACGGCGGAACCGGTTTTGACGGTCCCTGGGTCGCAACGAAGTCCCACGGTAGGGATTATTACGTCGGATTAACAGAATTTGCAGACGAAAAACCTCTCAACGCCGACTCGGGTTTGTCATTCTCAACACTGCGCGTGGCCGGAAGTGCCCTGTCACGATTTGGCGGTGCAGGCAGGACTGAAGCACACCGAACGATTTCCGCCGCATCGCAGGCCGCTCTCACACGCGACAACACGACGATCTGGTTTAGCCAACTCTTTGCGGGACCTGCCAACAATCGAAATGCGATGTTCATGTTTGGAACGCAGTCGATCAAGCATACGGATAATCCCTTTGAACTATCCGCTGCCGGTGATGGTTTTGGGTTTGGGACAGTGAATATTGCCGGTGGTGTCGGCGGCAACGGTAATGGCTCAATCAATGCGCTTGCTTACGATAACAGTATTACAGCAACATCATTTGTTGAGGGCACATATACACCAGACCCAACAACAGCGGTTAGTCTGATTGTTGGCAAAATCAATTGGAAGCCCAATGGCACGCCCGATGAGCTATTCCTCTTCAACGTCACCGATCTGTCCACCGAACCGGCAGAGGGGACGGCATTCGCATCGATCACTAATATCGACTTTGACCAGTCGGCCTTCAACACCGTGGCAATGTATGACGGCACCAACTCAGTCACCGATGAAATCCGTTTCGGGAACACCTTCGCCGATGTGATGGGCACTGTTGAGAGTTCTTCGGCTCCTTCTCCCGCTGATGGTGTCCTGTACGAGGCTACCTGGGCGACTCTGTCCTGGAGACCGGGCGCTTTTGCCGTCTCACACGATTTGTATTTGGGAACGAACTTTGACGACGTCAATGACGGTGCCGAATCGGTGTTCCAGGGCAATCTGACAAACACGTCCATCGTTGTCGGTTTTATGGGATTCCCCGTCCCGGACGGTCTCGTCCGGGGCACGACCTACTACTGGCGTGTCGACGAGGTCAATGACGCTGACCCCAACAGCCCGTGGAAGGGCGATGTATGGAGCTTTTGGATCCCGCCTATGAGTGCTTATGAACCCAGCCCGTCCGACGGCGCCAAGTTTGTGCTCGCTGATGCAGAACTCAGTTGGACGGCGGGCATGGATGCGAAATTGCACTATGTCTACTTGGGCGACAACTTTGACGATGTGAACAATGCCACCACCGGCACACTCGCGACGGATGCGACCTTTACACCCGGTATACTCGAATTGGGCAAGACCTACTACTGGCGGGTCGACGAATCTAATCCGCCTAATCCAACGGTCAAGGGCGATGTCTGGAGCTTTACAACGCTGCCGGATATACCGATCACCGATCCCAATCTGGTCGGCTGGTGGAAGTTCGAGGTTGGCGACGGCGACAGGGTCATCGACTTTTCGGGCCACGGCAATCACGGAACAATTGTTGACAAGGTTCTTTGGGTTCCCGGCCAGTTCAACCTGGCGCTGGAGTTTCTCGGTGACAACCAGGGGCACGTGGAACTGCCGGCGCGCATGGTCACCACAGCCAGTGGTTCTGTCGCCATGTGGGTCAACACCGATCAGACCGGCACCGTTTACTCTGAAGGTATGTTCTGGTATGGAACCGAGACCGGCGGCGATGGTTTTGGCGGTGAGAATGAGATTCATATCCACAGTCAAGGTTCCGGCGCGTTGGGTTTCGCCCTCATAGGAGCCCCTGGTGTCATGCTGGACGGTCCTATGCTTGCCGGCGCCGGCTGGAACCACGTGGCGGCAACGTGGGATCGGACAGATGGTTGCAGGTTGTATTTCAACGGCTTACAAGCTGACTTCCAGGCATACACCGGCAACGTAGCGGATCTGGCTGTGATTCGATTGGGACGACCCGCCAGCAACTTTCGATATCACGACGGCCTCTTGGATGATGTCAGGCTGTTCGACCACGCGATCACCGATGCACAGGTAAACGAGATCATGACCAAGGGTGAAGACCCGCACAAGGCAGGCGCACCCAGCCCCGGCAACGGCTCCGTGGCGGCCCTGACCGTGGCGGAGACGCTGACATGGTCTGCAGGAGAAGGCGCATCCCAGCACGATGTCTACTTCGGCGCCGATGCAGACGCCGTAGCTGATGCCGATGCGTCCGATACGACCGGTATATATCGAGGCCGACAGAGCGTTACCATTTACACCCCACCTGATGTTGAATGGGGCGGCGGGCCTTACTACTGGCGTGTCGATGAGTACAATACCGACGCGACAATCAGCAAAGGCAACGTATGGAGCTTTACGGTAGCAGACTTCATTGTGATAGACGGCATTGAGGACTACAACGACTATCCACCCGACGAGATATTCAGTACGTGGATAGACGGATGGGAAGTCCCGACGAATGGTTCTATGGCAGGTCATGCTGAACCTCCTTTTGCCGAGACTACGATTGTTCACGGCGGCTCTCAGTCGATGCCGCTTTATTACGAGAACAATTTCAAGTACTCTGAGGCAGCCATGACGTTGGTCTCGGCGCGTGATTGGACCGAAGAAGGTGTTGGAGTATTGTCGCTGTGGTTCTATGGTGATGCGGCCAATGCTGCCGAGCGGATGTATGTTGCTCTCAACGGCAGTGCGGTGGTCTATCACGATAATCCCGACGCAGCGTTGATAAATACCTGGACGGAATGGACTATCGACCTGCAGGAGTTTGCGGCTAAGGGCGTGAACCTTGCCAATGTCAATACGATTTCTATTGGTTTTGGCGATAAGAATAATCTCCAGGCCGGCGGTTCAGGTATGGTGTTATTTGATGACATTCGGCTGTATCGGCTGCGTCCAGAGCCAGAACCGGAAGCACAGGAAAAGCCGTGAGTGGCAATTAAAATCGTGCGGGACCTACGGTGATGAGTCGTTAAGTTGTTATAAATAAATTGTCTTGAGCAGATATAAGTGTAGTAGTGAGTGTAAAAATTTTATCGGTCGTTTATATGTTAATTTTTTTAATGGAGGATTATTATGTCTAAACAAATAATTTATTTAATTTCTTTTGTTTTTGTGCTTGGTGTTACCCTGACGAGCACAGCGAATGCTGAGGACCCCAGTCTTGTCGGCTGGTGGACGTTCGATGAAGATTTGGGTACTATTGCCAAGGATTACAGTGGAAATGGTAACGATGCGACGCTTCTCGGCGAGCCGACGTGGGGCACGGACCCTGAGCACAAAGGCATCCTGCTATTTGACGGGACTGACGACCACGTTTACATTGACGGCACTGCCTTCGAGTTGCCAACATACACCATAGCGTTGTGGTTTCGCGTGGATGGTGGCTCCGGCCAAAGAGACATCCTTTCGGCTAAGGGGCCTTCAGGAGTGAACGGCGTTCTGCTGGAGATCAGGACAGAAGGTGTGCTGCGCAATTTGCATCGGTTTCCTTTTGCTCAGGGAGGAGGCTCCAATATCTACACCGAAGCCAGTTACGACGATGGTTCGTGGCACCACGCGGCGGCGCTCAAATCCGCCAGTGAAATGGTACTGTACGTCGATGGGCAACAGGTTGGCTCAGAACCAGACAGTAGTCAGTTCGAGGGGCCCCTCGGCGAGATATGGTTGGGCACCCTTGATCAGAGGGCGCAACGGATGTTTCTCGGAGCGATTGACGATGTACGTATCTACAACCGGGTGTTGAGCGAGCAGGAGATTCAGACGATTATGGAAGGGGAGGTGGACCCGCTTGCCTATGGCCCCCAGCCGAAGAATGGTGCCGTCCATGAGGACACATGGGCGAACCTCAAGTGGGGGCCGGGAGATTTTGCGGTCTCGCACAATGTGTATTTCGGTGATAATTATGATGATGTGAATGCCGGAGCCGAAAGCACATTCCAAGGCAACCTGTCCGCAGCGAGTCTTATTGTCGGCTTTCTCGGATTCGCCTATCCGGACGGTCTTGTTCACGGCACAACTTACTATTGGCGAATTGATGAGGTCAATGACATCGACCCGAATAGTCCGTGGAAAGGCAATCTCTGGAGCTTCCTGGTTCCTTCCAAGACTGCCTACAACCCCGACCCGGCTGATGGTGCCAAATTTATAGACCTGAACGTGGAGCTTAGCTGGACGGGAGGTTTCCGTGCGAAATTGCACACCTTATATTTTGGCGATAATTTTGACGATGTGAACAATGCCACCGGAGGACTCCCAATGGGAAAAACAGTCTATATTCCCGATGCCCTTGAATTAGAGAAGACTTATTACTGGCGGGTCGATGAGTTCGATGGTGCTGCTACACATAAAGGCGATGTTTGGAGCTTCACTACGACAGCTCCCGGTGGTGGTCTCAAAGGTGAGTACTTCAACAATATAAACCTTATCGGCAACCCCGTGCTGACCCGTATTGATCCGGGCGTGGACTTCAATTGGGCGGACTCGCCCGAGCCTAATGCCGTCAATGCCGATAACTTCTCGGTGCGCTGGAGAGGTGAGGTGGAGGTTGCGTTCTCGGAGGCCTATCGGTTCTATGCGGTCACCGAGGACAGTGTGAGGCTGTGGATTAACGACCAGCTGGTGATTGATAGATGGGACGTCTACCGACTGAACGAGTACCGAACGGACCGCATTGAGCTGCAGGCCGGTCAGCGGTGCGCAATCGAGATGTGGTCGTATAACGATGACGCTGGCGCTACGGCACAGCTTCTGTGGGAAAGTGAACATCAGCCCAAGGGGATTATCCCGGCTGCAGCGCTGTCCCCGCCTGTACGGGTCGGTTCGCCCAAGCCGGCGAATGGAGCCGTTGGTGTAAGCCATACAACTGTCCTCGAGTGGTTAGCCGGTGATCATGCGGCCGAGCACGATGTGTATTTCAGCACCGACGAAGAAGCTGTGAGAAATGCCAATACGGATTCGCCCGAGTACAAAGGTACTAAGGTGCTTGGTTCTGAGAGCTATGACCCCGGAAAACTCCCCTGGGATACGACTTACTACTGGCGTGTTAATGAGGTCAATAACCTCAATCCAGAAAGTCCATGGGTAGGTAATGTCTGGAGCTTTACGACAGCCGACTTCCTTGGTATAGAAGATTTTGAGGATTACAACGACTGGGAACCTGACAGAATATTTGAGACATGGATAGACGGATGGGGCGTAGAGACAAACGGTTCTGAGGTAGGTTATGCTGAGCCGAATTTCCCTGCGGGAGAGCATCATGTTGAGACTACGATTGTTCACGGCGGCTCTCAGTCGATGCCGTATTTCTACGAGAACAATTTCAAATACTCTGAGGCAACCATGACGTTGGTCTCGGCGCGTGATTGGACCGAAGAAGGCGTTGGAGTATTGTCGCTGTGGTTCTACGGTGATGCGTCTAATACTGCTGAACGGATGTATGTTGCTCTCAATGGCAGCGCGGTGGTCTATCACGATGACCCCAGTGCAGCGCAGAAAGATACCTGGACGGAATGGACTATCGACCTGTCCGCCCCAGGCGGATTTGCGGCTCAGGGCGTGAACCTGGCCAATGTCAATACGATTTCTATTGGTTTCGGCGATAAGAATAATCTACAGGCCGGCGGTTCAGGTTTGGTCTTTTTTGATGACATTCGTCTGTATCGGCCGGCACCACCAGAGCCGGAACCGGAACCGGTAGTGCCAGAAATGCCGTGACCGGCAATTGAAATGATGCGGTTAATGCTAACCTTAAAAGTTTGAGATTGCACTGCTCTGCGAAGTACTCGCTATGCAGCACGAACCGCGTCCCGCACCAATTAGGCGTGAGCTTAATTGGTGCGGGACCTACAGTGATAAGTCGTTAAGTTGTTATAAATAAATTGTCTTGGGCAGATATAAGAGTAGTAGTGAATGTGAAAGTTTTTTATCGGTTATTGTTATGTTAACTTTTTTGAAGGGGAGCTATTATGTCTAAACAAATAATTTATTTAATTTCTTTTGTTTTTGTACTTGGTGTTGCTCTGACGAGCACAGCGAATGCTCAGGACCCAAGTCTTGTCGGCTGGTGGAAGCTTGACGATGAGGGTACCGGTACGGTGCTTGACTATTCCGGCAATGGCCGGGACGGAACACTCATCGGCAGTCCGCAGTTTGTGCCTGGCGTTTACGGGCAAGCTATGGAGTTTCACGGCGATCCTGATTACGTGAACATAGACGGTTACAAGGGCCTTCTCGGCGGACACGCTTTTAGCATAACCGCCTGGATTAAGACCACTGGCAACGGCGAGATTGTGGGCTGGGGCAACAACGTCGGCACCGAAAGAATAGAATTCCGGGTCAGCGAGTACAGACTACGCACCGAGCATGGCTCGGGTAACAGGCAGGGTGATACCTTTGTGAGCGACAATGAATGGCACCACGTTGCGCTGACGGTAGAAGAGAACGCCACGATCTCATATCCAGAGGTTATACTCTACGTTGATGGTGAAGATGACACCAGGTCCGGTACAGATTCTGATGCCTTCAATATCGTCGAGAACTTTGATGTCACAATAGCGCGCCAGTACTCTGGTTCCAACAGATGGTTCATCGGGCTGATTGACGATGTCCGCATCTACGACCAGGTACTGTCAGCGGACGAGATTAGGAATCTGGCGATACTTCCCACAGCCAGTGCACCATTGCCTGCTGATGGCCTCATACATCCGGAGACATGGGTGAGCCTTAGCTGGTCGCCGGGGGCTGATGCCATCTCACATGATGTGTACTTTGGTGATAATTTTGACGATGTGAATGTCGGCGCCGAAGCCACCTTTCAAGGCAACCAGGCCGGAACGGATTTTACTGTTGGCTTTTCCGGATTTCCTTATCCGGATGGGCTCGTTCCGGGCACGACTTACTACTGGAGGGTCGATGAGGTTGAGGCTGACGGTACTACGATACAAAAAGGCGACGTCTGGAGCTTTACCGTTCCAACTATAAATGCTGCTGACCTCGACCCGCTTGATGGCGCCAGATTTGTGGACCCAAACGTAACCCTTACCTGGACACCGGGTTTAGATGGGGTATTCCATTATATTTATCTCGGCGACAATTTTGACGATGTGAACAATGCCACCGGAGCACCCCCTCATGTAGAAACAACCTATACTCCCGGTACCCTTGAGTTTGATAAGGTTTACTACTGGCGGGTTGATGAATACAGCGGCAGAGCTATACATAAAGGCAATGTCTGGAGCTTTAGAACAATGCCCTTTATACCCACTTACGACCCTGACCTTGTCGGCTGGTGGAAGCTTGATGATGATGGTTCCGGTATCGTGGTTGATTCTTCCGGCTATGGCCATCATGGCACCCTCAACGGCAACCCGCAGTGGGTAACTGGCTATGACGGCGATGCGCTGGAATTAGGCTCGGGTGACTATGTCAGGATGGACGGCTACAAGGGCATTATGGGCACAAACGCTTTCACCATAACTGCGTGGATTAAGACTGCAACTAACGGCCAGATTATAAGCTGGGGCAGCACCGGTGCCGGCCAGAGAGCGGAGTTTCGAGTCAATGGTAGCAGACTGCGCTGTGATACTAACGGCGGCAATGTCCAGGCCGACACCAATCTAATCGATGATGAATGGCACCACGTTGCTGTCACGGTAAAAGAGAACGCAACAATCTCAAGTGGAGATGTTACATTTTATCTGGATGGCCAGGATGATACGAGAACCAGTTCAGACACGGATGTGTTCAATATCACTTCCAATTTTGATGTCAAAATAAGTCAGATGTACGACCTGAGCAGTTCGAGATGGTTCGTCGGGCTGATTGACGATGTCCGCATTTACAGTAAAGTCCTGACGCCCGAAGAGATTGAAAAAACTACGGCTGGTGACCCCAGGCTTTCCTGGGACCCGAAGCCTGCTAATGGTTCAATACAGAACATAGACGTGGTTGTGCCCCTTAGCTGGTCATCGGGGGATTTTGTCGCTTCGCATGATGTGTACTTCGGCACTGATAAAATCGATGTGGCAAATGCCAATGCGTCGGATACGACCGGCATATATCGGGGCCGCCAGAATCTTGGCAGTGAGAGCTATAGCCCCCCTGAACGTCTCGAATACAACCAGAGTTACTACTGGAGAATCGATGAGTATAATACTGACGAGACTATCAGCAGAGGCAGAATCTGGAGCTTCACGGTAGCCGACTTCATTGTCCTGGACGATTTTGAGGATTACAACGACTATCCGCCCGACAGGATATTTGAAACGTGGATAGACGGATGGGACGATCCGTCAAATGGCTCCACCGTAGGTTATCTTAACCCGGTTTGGGCTCTCGGAGAGCATTTTGTCGAGACTAATATCGTTCACGGCGGCGCTCAGGCTATGCCGTTTTTATTCGACAACAATTTTATATATTCGCAAGCAACTATGACCTTGAGTTCCCAGCGTGACTGGACCAGACAAGGTGTTAAGTCATTGTCGTTGTGGTTCAGAGGGCATCCGGAATCTTTCAGTAGCTTTACAGAAGGTCCCGCGGGCACTTACACGATGACCGTCCGTAGTGAGGACATCTGGGGCCAGAGCGACCATTTCCATTATGTCTTTAAGCAGCTTTCCGGGCCCGGTTCAATTGTTGCAAAGGTCGAAAACGCTACTAATACGTCCAACAGTGCCAAGATAGGGGTGATGATTCGCGATACGCTTGCTCCGGATTCAAAACACGCATTCACATTCATAAGACCGGATGGCGGTGTCAGATTCAACCGCCGAACCGAGATACTCGGGGACACCACAAATTCTGTTGAAAACGGATTGGCATTCCCGCACTGGGTGAAACTGGAGCGCGATACGGCGGGTACATTTACGGCTTCCCATTCAGCCGACGGGATCAACTGGGTGCCTGTAAATGATACAAACCTTGGCACGAGTGCTAACGTCCAGATGAATACAGTCGTCTATGTAGGTCTGGCTTTGTCCAGCAATAACATTGAGGAAACCTGCGAAGCCGTCTTTTCAAACGTTAGCACAACTGGTTCGATTACAGGCCAGTGGCAGTCGCAGGACATCGACATACCACGCAATGACATTGAGCCGATGTATGTGGCTCTGGCCAATAGTGGCGGCTCACCTGCGGTGGTGTACCATCCTGACCCAAAAGCTACGCAGATAGGTACCTGGACCGAGTGGAATATCGACCTGCAGGAATTTGCTGACCGGGGCATCAATCTGGCCAATGTCGATAAGCTTTCTATTGGCTTCGGCGATAAGGATAATCTACGGGCTGGCGGCGCAGGTACGATGTACTTTGATGATATTCGACTGTATCGACCCCGTCCGGAACCGGAACCCTAAGCATCAGAAGCACCGTGAGTGGCAATTAAAATTGCATGGTTAATGTCGAAAATTTGCGTCACTTGTATCTGCGGTTACTCGTACCTGTGGTAACGCGAGTACAGGTATGCAAGTGCAGGCAATTCGGGGCTTATACCGAATCAATCGGCATAAGCCCCTTTTTAGTGTGCCGAGCATGTTCGGCAACTCGGAGGTGTAAGTCCTCTACACAACCTGATGGAGGTGAAGTGTTAGCGAAGCGCAAGAGCGTTGCTGTGAGGTAGGGTTCTAAGGTAGCGTATAGTAGTTATACTGGCCCCGTGAAAGGGTGAGACACCTTTTAGGGTATGGATTATAATGGCTGACGCCTAACGGAAGGAGGGAGGTAAAAAGGAAGAAATTATACAAAGAATAGGCATATTAACAAGCTTGCGATATAAGAAAAGGAAAGAGAACCAAGAGAATTAGGCGAATCGGAAAAACCTGGGTATGATATAGAAACAAAATCAAAAGGTGATGAGAGATTTATTGAGGTAAAAGGTACTAGCGACACATCACCCGGAATTTTTCTGACCGTAAATGAGTTTAGAGCCCTACGAAACAAAAAGGAAAAATATTTCATTTATGTTGTTCTTGATGCTCTCAGAAAACCGATTTTGTATGTTACTCAAGGTGATAAACTTCTTGGGATTGAAGATGTAAAAGTAATTATACAATTTAATAAATGGAAGAATCTTATTGATGGAGAGTTTCAGCCATAATCGGCGGTTTCATAGGAGCAAACTAAGAAAGTCGAAACCGAAGCACGAAATACGAAATTCAAAACGAGATTGCTTCATCACTTCGTTCCTCGTAATGACGATCTTCTAATAGATTCCCGCCTTGGTGGATCTTCGATATTGATTATTTTGGTGATTGTTGGGCATCGGGTATTGCGTCGTCCCTTCGGCTGCGCTCGGGGCAGGCTTGCCGACGACGGCTCAACAAAAACCCTGGGTGAAACCCAGGGCTAAATATCAAAGAACCCGCAAATAAAAGACAGTCGGAAAAATAACCCCGCCCAGAGGACCCATGCTTCGCCAAGGCTTCGCAGGGCGGGCGGGGCTAAATATAACGGCGACAAACCATCTATAAATTGATGGGCTAAATATAACGGCGAATTAGATCCTTCGACTTCGCTCAGGACAGGATTTGGGGGAGAGAAGATATTTGAAAGAGGTTAGAAAAGTGGAGTGGGCCCCTTTATCCCCTCCATAAAAGGGTGAGTTTGTTTTTTGTGGTATTGGGACGATAAATATATTCGCAGGCCAGATCCTTCGACTGTGCTGCGCTCCGCTCAGGATGACTTTTTCTAACTAAATTAACTAAATCGTACGCAGTATAAGTGAGGGTCTTTTGAAACCATTCCAAAGCTTTTGAATCATCTAAAGTAGAAATATGCCAGACACAGTTGTGCCTCCCGTTGATTAGGTTTCTCTGCAACTTTCTAAGCCAAATAGAAAGCTTTTTTGCGATGATCTTCAAGACGTTTCATCGTACCGTCTGTCATTTCAGATAGTAGCCACGGCCCTGTACTTTTATCGAAACAGAATTTACACAAACGCAGCATTGCTTCAGAGCTGCCAAGTTCTGCCGCGTTCTCATACCAGCTTATCGAATCATTTTCTCTACCTTGAATTGTCGAATACGTATCCGCAATCTTGACCATGACACCAGTTCTGTTTTCATCTGCCTTCACTGCCCTTTCATACCATTCAATTGCTTTGAAACTGTCCTCAGCAACTCCCTTTCCGAATCTGTAAATATCACCTATTGAATCTAAGGCAGTAATATTGCCGGCATTTGCAGCTTTCATATACCACTCAAGAGCCTTATCGTAATCCTGCTCTACTTCCCCGCCTTCTTCATATATAGAGCCGAGACGTGCCATCTCACGACCATCGCCGGGCCGAATTTCAGCAGTACGTTGATACCACTCAATAGCTTTTTCAATATCTTTTTCGACACATATTCCGTATTCATGTATATGGCCCAAATAGGACATGGCTTCAGGATTACCCGTCTCAGCCGATTTTAAAAGCCATTTCAAAGCAATAGCAGAATTTCCTTCAACGCCATTACCCCAACAGTACATTTTGCCGATTCTATGCATTGCTTCATAATCGCCGGCTTCCGCTTTAGCTTTATAACATTCGGCGGCTTTCTTTTTCCACTGGTTAGCTTTCACTTCATCGTTAGATTGGCCAAATATTTCTCCATCCTCATAAATAAATGCTCTAAGGTAAATGGCCTCGCAGTCTTTATCTGACGATGTTGTAGTTAATAGTGAAAAGGCCTTCTTATACAGCGTTTCTGACTTTTCTTGGTTTTTGGGAAAATTCAGCTTTCTTAAACAGTCTAAGGAATCTGTTCCGAAATCTAAGTAAACGTCCAGCAATAGGTCATCAAACAATCTTCTCTTCCTTCTCTTCCCTTCCTTATATGACCAAGAAAGAATCAAGGTCGATTTAATATGGCCCTTTTCAGCAGCTTTATTCAACCAGTCGAGACCTACTTCGGGGTCTTGTTCTATGAATTATTTCGCAAGTACACTTTCGATAGTTCAAACATGGCATCTGGACTTCCGGCGTCTGCTGCAAGTTTGAACCATTTTAGGGCTTCTTTTTCATTCTTTGAAAAGTCACCAACGCCTTGTAAGTACATTTTACCTATTTGACACATGGCATCATTATTACCAGTATTTGCTTTTTCAAGCAGAGACTTCTGGCGAACAGATAGATTTTCCTTGGCCCTTTCAAATATGTCTTTTTCTCTCTGACTCTCGTAGTTTGAGAAAGGTATTAAATTCGCATAGTGTTGGAGTTTTTTAATCTTATCGGCAGGTATGGCAAAATTCAAAGCCCGACCCTCTGTAAGTATTAAAGTAGCAATGCCGATTACTTCTCCCTTCATACTCAACACTGGGCTACCACTTGAACCCGAAGATATAGGAGCGGTTATTTGTAAAATTGGGCCGAATGATGGTATGTCACGAATTGCTGAAACAATTCCTTCGGATACGGTTGACTCAAGCCCGAAAGGATTACCAACAACCACAATGTCTTCACCGACAGAAGGTAATGTTTTGACAGGTTCTACAAAGGATGTTTTGCCTTCCTCTATTTTCACAGCCAGTTTCACAACATCCGAGTAGGCATCGGCAGCCAATACACCCTCTATCAAATACACATCTCCACTCATAATCTTTGCAGTAGCTGAATATGCTCCTTCAATAACGTGTCGGTTTGTAATGAGATGCCCTTTATCATTTATGAAAAATCCGCTACCCAATCCCAGAGGGTTATTATCTTTGTCGAGTGTTTCTATGAGAACGACAGCTGGCCTAACTCTCTTTGACAGTTCGACAAGATTTATATCAGTACTGATTGGGATGTTGACACTCTCGGTGTTTTCTTTCGGGGTTATTAGCATTTTGCTTTTAGCTTCGACTACTTCGACTGCTTCTGTTTTCATATCCACTTCTTCTGGAGCACAAGCAGTGACTAACAGCAGGGATAAGTAGATTAGAACCGGTTTTTTCATGGCTTGGTCCCTTCAGAAGATTGTTATTATTTTGCTGAACACCAACTTTATTATATACAATAGTGGCTGCCAAGCAAAGCAAATCAAGTCTATATATTGCCTTTTGAAACCAAAAAACATATAATTACGGCTATGGAAAAGGCCGACATCAAGAAAAGTCGAATTCAGCGATAATGGGGGTATGGTCGCTTGGACGTTCTGCAAGGCGTGGCTGTTTATCTATATAGCAAGCAGTGCATTTTTCCGCCAGGGGCTTTGTGGCCATGATGTGGTCTAAGCGCCAGCCAAAATTACGTTTGAATGAATTTAGTCTGTAATCCCAGAATGTATATTGGCCCGGCTCACGACAGTGCATCCTGAATACATCGACGAATCCCCACTGAAGAACTTCCTCTAATGCTTTATGAACTTGCGGATGAAAACAGACGTGTCCTAATAAGGTTACCGGGTCGTACACATCTATCGGCTGCGGTGCTACATTAAGGTCTCCTACCCAGAGGACAGGGTCGCTGGGCTTAAAGTTCTTTTCGAAAAACGCCAGCAAAAGGCCAAACCAGTTCAGCTTGTATTCAAATTTTTGAGACTCCGGCAAATAACCTTGTGGGATATAAGTATTGACGATAATTACACCGTTAATTTCCGCTTTAATCAAGCGAGCTTCGTCCTTTGGCTCATCCTCGAAACCAAATTCTACATTTTTGCTTTCGCTTCTGCTGAAAATTGCCACACCGTTATAACTTTTCTGCCCTTTGAAAACACATTTGTAATCGGTCTCTTTAAACGCCTCGATTGGGAAATCGTTATCCTGAACCTTGGTCTCCTGAACGCATAGAATATTCGGCTGATACTCGGCGAGCCACGCAAGCACGATGGGCAAACGAGCACGAAGGGAATTAACGTTAAAGCTAACAACTTTCATTCAGGCTGCTTTGAAGCCAGTTCTTCGACTTGTTTTTTCCTGGGTTTGGTCTTGGTAGATATACTTTTTATTGGTTGCGGTTTTTCAGTTATCTGTTTTATGAGGTCTGCCCGGCTTGAGGAAACACCTTTTTTACGCCCCTGGATTTTATCAACTATAGCGTAACTTTCCACTATCGCCAGCAGGCTCAAAAGAAAGCTGAGCGTGCTTTCGGCGCCCTGATTGGTATTGACACCGTCGGGAACAAGGCCGTCGTAACATCCTTTTGTTCTGAAGTTATAGAGCGGAATATGCAGTTCATTTTGGCCAAGAAACCAGTCAAAGGCTTTTCTCTGAAGCGTCAGAAATCTCTCTTTTTGAGTGGCATCATAAGCGGCCCGTAGCATCATAACTATGCTGGCAGGTTCTATAGGTTGCTGGTCAAAACTGGCCCGTGTCTTGCCCCGATCGTACCATCCTTTACAGCCGACGAAGCTGAAATATTCACCGTTAAAGGTATTTTCCAGCAGGAATTCGCAGGTTTTTTCTGCAATTTCGAGGTATTTCTTGTTGTCGGAAGTTTGGCCGGCCACAAATAGGGCATGCGGCAAAACTGCATTATCGTATGTGAGAACATCTTCAAACCATTGCCACTCAGGATAATTATTTTCTTCGTATTGGGTTATAAGTCCGTCTGCGGTTATTTCCAGCTGGCGTTTTATGTCACTGGCTCCGGGGAACTGTTTTAGATAATCACACATGCCGAGTATCGAATAAGCCATACCCCTTGGGATTTGTTTCTGGATGTGTTCTACCGATTTATCAAATGAGCTTTTGGCAATCGATAGGTATGCCGGAGTTGGTGGTTGTGCCATAACCGTTCCGAGCGCCCATAGTACTCGACCAAAGGCATCATTTAGAGGTTCATTGTCCAGCCACGTTCTGTCAAAATTCATAAAGTTTCTGATTGTGCCGTCGCTGCTTTGGGAATGTATGATGAAGGACAAATATCTATCGAGAAGCTGGAGCGCCTGCGGCTCGGAATACTGGGCGTAATACTTGGCCATTGCGATTGCCGCCCTGGCGTTGTCATCCGTACAGTAGCCGTGTTCGCGGTTTGGTATTGTGTAATTGGCGTGCTGGTACATACCGGTGTCATCGGTTAGCTTTTGTACATGGTCTAATGAAGGTTCAGGTACCTCAATTGATAACGTGGTTTTCGCGGCGATACGCAGAGGCAGTCGTTTTGCCTTGAATATTCTCCAGTATGCCTGCCCGATTTTGGGCCAGGTTCTGGACCTGCCATATTCGTAGGCCCGTCTTCGCAGCGAATAAAACTGCGAATCATTCTGAAGTATTTCAATTATTGTTTCAGCTATTTGTTGAGAATCCCCGAATCGTACCAGCTTGCCCCGGCCGTCGGCCAGCAGTTCCTGGGCTGCCCAATAGGGGGTGGAGACGACCGCCTTACCGGTGCCAACCGCAAATGATAACGTGCCGCTGGTAAGTTGTTTAACGTTTATATAAGGCGTAACGTAGAGGTCGGCTGTACACAAGAAGTTATGAAGCTCCTGGTCACTTACGAACCTGTTGTGAAAGATAACGTGTTCCCGAAGATTTAAGTCCTTTACCATTTGCTGCAGGCTGAATCTATATGACTCGCCCTCATGTTTGAGTATGTTCGGATGTGTCATACCCAGGACTATGTACATAACGGACGGCTCAGCCTCGACTATAGCCGGCATCGCCCTGAGCATCACCTCTATGCCCTTGTTCTTGTTGAGCAGGCCGAATGTCAAAATAGTTTTTCGGTTTTCCATGCCGAATTTGTGCTTGTAGTAGTTGCTGTCAACGAACGGCAAATCCGGTATGCCGTGTGCAATCAATTTTATCTTTTTGGTGGGTATATTGTAAATGTCCCGCAGCATACTGACGCCGCGTTCGTTCATAGTGATTACTTTGTAAGAGGCGTTGCAGACGTCCACTAATGCTTTATGATAATCCGCATCCGGTTCATCGAGGATTGTATGAAGCGTAGTTATTGCCGGGGCCTTTAGTCTGTTCAGCAGCAAACTCAGATATGCACCGGCGTCACCGCCGAAAAGACCGAATTCGTGCTGGACCGAGACAACGTCAACGTGGCTGAAATTGATATAATCGGCCGCACAAATATAATCGCTTTTCACATTCTGGCGGATTTCAAACTTGACCGGGTCATCATATTTCTGCTCTCCAGACCGCATTGCAACTACCAGCGGCTCGAATTCACCTTTGGCCGCTGATGCCGTGCTTTTTATAAGGTCCGATGTGAAAGTCGCAATTCCACATTTTCTTGGGAGGAAAGAAGAGATAAACACCGCTTTTTTCGCTGACCCTTTTGCCATCGGCAACATCCCCTTTTAAGTAGCTGCAAAATATGCTTATGCTTATGTATTTTACGCGTAGTTGACCAGACAGTCAACAAGTAAATTGGTTGTTGAACTGAATAAAATATGTTTTTTCCGGACGAATGAATGGGTTGTGTGTTGTCAGGAGTTAAAATAGGGAATTTGGCGAATATTTTTGATATTTTTGGCTAATTTTTATTTTTCTTTTGTTTTGGAAACAGACAAATTCGCGTAATATTCTTCAATTGCAGCAGCAATAACCGCAAAAAAGCAAAAATTGCCATACGGTGCTGATAAGTCCGTTTCCCTCTGGCAGATACGCACCGCGCATCACGAAAAACTGCCGGAGGTGGGAATCGAACCCACACCCTGTTGCCAGGACGGGATTTTGAGTCCCGCGCGTCTGCCAGTTCCGCCACTCCGGCCCTTATAATTTACTATTTACTATTGAAGTGATGATGATAAATAATCAATAGTCAATAGTCAATAGTCAATAGTCAATTAGAGTTGCTACCCTTCCTTCCAGTACCGCTGCACAATACCGTCTTTTATCTCGAAGGAAACGCTATGGTCTGTTTCCTTCTCATCATCGACAAAGACGATAGGGAACAGGATAAATTGGTTGTCCTTTTTCTCTGTGCATCTGTACCTGAGTATCTCTGTCCCATCTTCGGTCATACTTTGCTCGGTTGGCTCACCTAATGCCGCCACGAGCCAGTCCTTTGTCGTCTGGCCGCACTCTATCTGCTTGAGCATCTCGTTTCCGACAGGCCTTTCTCTGCCGGTGTATTGCACGTCCGACTGGCAGACCAAGCAGCCGACAAGCAGAAAGGATGTTACGACCAGCGACACAAAAAGAGCAATCTCTCCGCGTTCGTGTAGTTGCATTTCTCGCTTCTCCTAAATCAGTTTACATTTAGCTACCGCCACTTCGTGTCCCATCTAACAATCTGCAAATTCTCCTGCGTTTTTCAATTGCACATAATATCAAACATCTCTGTAAATTTCTACCTTTTACCACCTCTATTATAAATAAGGCCCACAAAATCCTTATAGCAACAAAAAAAATTGAATTACCACAATCTGCGATTCCTTCTTCAAAGATTCTGCCGACCGAATGTTACGGTTTTGTACTTTTTTTGATTTTTTTTATTTCCCTCCAGCCGATTAATATAAATGATATATTGACTCGATTTGTAGGCGTGTTTTGGGTTACAGTTTTGGTAGGGTGGGGCTTGCCCCACCATTTATCTACAAAAAAGAAAACCAAGAAAAAGAAATAATTCATCCCCGCACGTTGTTAGCGGGAACCTTATATACTCAATATCGTAGATTCGCCTATGGCGGAATCATTGTACGGGGAAATGTATTTTTTTGGACTTCCCGCACATTGAGAGAACCCTATTCCCTGTTCTCTCTTGTTCGCTTATGCACTTATATTCCTGTGCACTTACGCTCTTTAGTAATCTATGATTACAATATCTTCCGGTATTGCCACAACGTCTCTGTGGGTGGGGCCGAGGAGCTTTTTTATCTCGGTGCTGTGCTTGCCGGCTAAGACCTTCAATTGAGTGCTGCCGATACTCGTTACGGCCTTGGCGTTATTATTTAGCATAATAACCGAGCCGGCCTCGAATGTACCTTTTACCGAGATGACACCGCTGGGCAGAAGACTTTTGCGATTTTTAACAGCCTGCATAGCGCCCTCGTCGATAAGTATTGTCCCGGCGGGGCTGCTGTTGAGAATCCATCTGGCGCGATTGCTGAGCTTTCGCTTTGGCATAAAGACCGTGCCGATTTCTTCGCCGGCGATAATCCGGCCGATGATGTTTTTCAATCTGCCGTCCGCTAAAACTATCCGATAGCCGGCATTGGAGGCAATCTTCGCAGCTTCAATTTTGGTTTTCATTCCGCCGGTGCCGTGTGTGCTGCCTCTGTCTCCGGCGCTTTTGATGATATCGGCGGTTATCTCGAAGACGGTGTGTATCGGCCTTGCGTCGGCGAATTTTCGCGGGTTCTTATCGTAAAGAGCGTCGATATCGCTGAGCATAATCAAAAGGTCGGCGTCGATTTTACTGGCGACCAGGGCGCTTAGTTTATCGTTATCGCCGAAGGCCGAGCCGATTTCGTCGGTACTTACACTGTCATTCTCGTTCAGGATTGGCACCACGGACAATTTGAGCAGTGTCTCGATGGAATTGCGAAGGTTCAGATAGGTTTTTCTGTTATTTAACACCTGGACGGTCAGTAAAACCTGGGCGATGGTAACGCCATAGCGAGCAAACGACTTTCTGTATTCAGCCATAAGTAACGGCTGTCCGATAGCAGCGCAGGCCTGTCGCAT
>CAYQKF010000101.1:0-18920 GCA_964417935.1 uncultured Pirellulales bacterium | reverse complement strand
CTATTTTCACCTTTACTTGACTCTGCCAAATTCACTCATTTTGCAGGTGTCTTCTAATATTAGTTAAATTGGTAATCCGGGTTTATGTTAGCTGTTGTAGATTTTTCCTTCTCTGTAATCCTGCCAGGCCGGCTCAAATGCCTTCCTTTCAGTCGGCGTCGGCCTTAATTCGATTGTCCTGCTTTTGAATAAATCGGGCGAGCTCTCGTCGTATTCAATCTGCAGGATAGAATTTCTCAACGACTGGTTCTCATGTTTGAACTTCAAAGGTTTGTTTGTGGCTTTGTCAATCACGTCGGGATGTATTTCAATACCGTCTTCGGAAAGGACAAGATGCGAACCCCGCGAGCCGCTGCCTTGCTCGAGCAATTCAACAACAGCCTTGAGATACCCAACGCTGGCCAGAGCCAGATGCGCGGCCTGGATTGCCGTAATGAAAGCCTTGGCATCTTTTGAATTGAATCCTTTTTGTCGTATGCCTTTGTAGAGCTTTACCGCTTCTTTCAGGGCTTTTTGAGCATCATTCAACTCTCTGATATGTCCCCCCGATGCGGTCATACGGCTTCGGATATCTTCCAATACTTCTTCGGGCTCCAGACCGGACGGGCTTGTATATATCGCAAAACCGCTGATGATGTTGCTTAACTGCCTGTCTATTTCAGACTGTTTTTCCGAGTAATCCGGCAGCTCACAGCCATAGACATTTACAATATATTCGGCTGCCCGCAGCCCGCCCGTCTGACCGGCGTTAAGGGCAGAGCCGCCCGGACGTTTTACACCGTGAGTGCCGGCCATCTCACCGATTATAAAAGTCTGAGGTATATTGGACTGCCACCACTTATCCACAGCAAAACCGCCGTTGTTATGCTGGGCACAGACTGCAATTTCAAGCGGTTCGGAATATAAATCAATACCGTTTTCGTTATATATCTCGATAGCAGGGGTATTCATATATGCCAACCGCTCGATGGGCGTTTTCTGCAGCGCGCCTGCTTTTTGCAAATACTCTTTGGCTTCCGGCTCAAGGTCATCAATGCTGAACTCATCCATAGAATCGCTACCGGTCGGATTATGAAGAAAGTCCATATATACCCGTCTGCCTTTTTGCGTCTCGTTGAATACAAGAACGTCAATCAACGATGATTGTAGATTTTCAATTCTTTGCGGGTCAAAGGGCCATTGATAGCCCTTGAGAAAAATATTCGTTGCCATCTTGCTCATTGACGGGAGAAAGTCCGTCAGAAATTCTTTCTCGTCTTTACCATCAGCATCGGTGCTGAAAATACGTGGAATGGCCTGCATATAAGTGCCGGAAACATTCCAGCGGAACTTTATGCTCGCCAGTCCAAACTGTGATTCGGTCAGATTTGCTCCAATCAGGCCTGCCTTGAACGCAAGCCCGTGGATGCCAAGCTGACCCTTCGGATAGACACTGGTTTTATAAAGCTCGCCAGGCCCACCGGCAGCGAGAACTATATTCGCCCCGAGGTAAACATTTATAGCGTAATTTGATTCATCGACACTTTTCTTATCTACGGTTACAATGCCTGCGATTCGCTTCGATTCTCCGGAACCAACTTTAAGTAAGCTGGCAGCTTCCTGCGCATCGTGAATTTCAACACCATACCGTTCAAGCTGTTTCTGCAAACATTGGCTCATAAACCTGCTCGTTTTAGGCCCAGCTGACGTGGCTCGCTCGTACGGGTCATGGTCTGTCTTGTAACCGATGAAGGTGCCCATAGAATCCGTTGGAAACGGGACTCCCGCCCGGACTAAATGGTAGAATTCACGAAGTGAGCCGATTGCTTCGATAAGTGCCGAATCGCCGTGGCAGCAGCCTGCTGCTGTCAGACTCTTGGCAAACTCTTCGGCGCTATCGGCAACATCCGGACTTGTGCCTATTTTATAATAGGTCTGCTTGTCGGAGCCGCTCATCCGCGATGCACCTAAGCCCAGCCCCGCAGTTACTACGGCAATTCTCTCCTTCGGATTGGCAATGCCTTTCTGCTCCATAAATTGACACAGGTGCACCGCACAGTTCATTCCTGCCGCACCTGAGCCGACAATTACCGTGTTGTAACGATGGAAGGCAATGGTCTGATTGCTTATTTCTTTTCTCTGCATATCTCTTTTCCTTATATCTGATAAGCTGCGTTTCAAAAACTAACAATAACGTTATTTTCTGTCTTTATTACGTTGATTCTCGTTGCAAAAAAACCGTTAGTGGATTCGTTTGCCTCGACACAATCCGACACTTAAATTCATCTATCCGTAACCAGGAAACGGCACAACGTTCTGACGTTATTTATAAAGGTCCGGCAGTCGATGATTCCGGATTCCGGCTCGACCTTGTGGGACCGTAGCTGTCCATATTGGACCCAGGCACCGCGATCGTCCATATTGTTGATAATCTCCCTTACCTCTGCCGCCAACTTAGGTGACATCCGCTCCATTTTCGCACCGCTGCGCGTGCGTTTATCTGTCGGTTCCGCTTCTAACAGATGCTTGTGCTGCGCTTCAATCGAATCCAGCCTGGAATCGACGATAAAACTATAATGCGTCGGTGTGTCGTTACTACTATAGGTGAGCTTGTACTCCCTGGTAAAATAAAGAGGCTTGTTTGTCTTTAATTCGTAAAATCGTGCCAGCCGACCATCAGGAAGCTGTGAATTACGAAGATAAGAAATGGCACGATGCATGGGAGCGAGATATTTCTTTTTGCCGGTTTCCTGGTATAACAGCATCAGCGTTTCAAGGACTGCTTGCGACTCTCCGCCGGTAATTGCCGGTGGCTCGAACTTACGATCCCAGACCGGATGCATGTCGCGGTCGTACTGCTGTGCCCATGCCGGCTGCGGCTCAGGCATCTGGGACAGAATGAGAAAATCACCTGCTTTCAAGGCCGACTCCAAATACCTCTCCTTCCCATAAATCTTGTTGGCATCCAGCATTGTGGTGATCATATCCATCATTACGTTGTCGTTGATAAAATAGCAGCCTGTCCAATCATTTGGCCAGGTGTGCGACCAGGTTTCCGGATAACCGGCCGCTTTCACAGGATAATCCTTAGCGCTCGCCGGATTTGGGTAATGGTCCCACCATTGATACCAGCCGCCATTGGGAAACTGGGACCTGAGCATGGCCTCAAGAGCATAGGCCACTGCTTCATGAATCTTCTGGTCCCTGAATTGGAGTAGCTTGTCCAGCCGCATGAGGAAGCGAACGGCCGACTGTGTAGTGTTGTCATCGAGCGTAGTCTTTTGCCTCTGGCCCTTCCGCTCGGGAACATCACGATACCCATACCGCTGCCGTTTCACAGGGTCGAACTCGATATGGTAAAACCACCCGCCGGTTCGAAGTTGCCCCTGCAACAGTGCGGAGGCAGCATCACGAGCCGCATCGAGATAGAGTTGTTCACCCGTTGCTTCGTACGCATTGAGGTACACCTGGCCGATTGACGGCGTGCCGGGCGGCTGGACCCATATCATCGTCTCAGTTGCCTTGCCCTCCCCCTCGCGCAGTGTAAGGTCGGCACTGTATCGCCAGAGATAACCGCCGTGACTGGCCACGTTCGTGTGAAAGAACCGTACTGCCTTTCGCAATGCCATCATTGCCTCCCGGCGAGTAACATCCTTACTTGCTAAAGTCGGCTTTACAAAATCTTTGGCCATTTTATGCGGCAGCAGCCAAACTTTACCTTCTCTGTTGCAAAAGTAAAGAGACGACTGCGAGGGCTTCCTGCCGTGGCCGTCAGCCCAGAGAGCATAAAAATCAGGATGAGCATCTACTGGATGTCGCGCGTAAGTGTGATTGTACGGACTGTCTTTTGTAAGTTGTTTGATTTTTTCCCAGGTTTTTCCCTGGTTCTTACTTACCCACATAGCCATTTCTCCGCCCGGGTTATACGGCTGCGGCCCGGTCTCTGTAGGCCCGATTATTCGCCACCTCCCGTCACGCCTGTTAGAAGCGTGCTTTTCAGCATCCTCGATATAGAGCGAGCCCATATGCAGCAGCTTTTGTTTGCTGTCTATGGTTGTTCCGCCGTAGCAGAAAAAAGTCTTCTTTACCTTCTCACAATAGACAGCAAACGGTTTATGTTTGGCGCAGTACGTTCCTAATCCTCCGCTGTACTTATAGACGTACTCGTCGTTGGACGGCTGATTCATATACCAGATACCGCGATAGCCGGTATCCTTAGCGTTGATTGTTAGTGCCGGAGGAGAATCATTAGCGTTCCCAAGTAGCGGGGGCCCTGTCAGCGAAAAAATGACAACAGCTACAGATAAAATTTGTCGCCAAAGGGTAATATGAGTGGCGTTTCGCATCTCGTATTTCGCTTCACGAATTTAGATTGAAATTTCTGCCTGTACTTCGGCTTATCTGTTCGATAGAAGCCGTTGCGAAATTGATATCGGGATATTTTTCTGCCCGCAATCTGTCTATCAATTGTTTAATCCTGGTCAGCTCCTCAGCCAAAAGATTGTAGTCCTGCTCGTTGATGATTTTTTTCATTGTGTCCTTTTCAATCATACTGAACGAGCCGCCAAGTACCAGAACTCCCACGTCAATATAATCGGGAATGTTACCCGGATTTGTCCCACCTGTGGGTACCAGGCTGATAGTTTTATGAATAGCAGGGTCGATTGCCTTAACAAAGCCGGGCCCGCCGAGCTGCTTGGCTGGGAATATTTTACAGAGATTTGCTCCCCTGGAAAATTGGCTGACAACCTCAGTCGCACTGCCGCATCCCGGTATCACAGGTACCATGCCGGCGAACTTCTCGAAGCTTTCGTCGCGGAAGTTAATCGCCGAGACAAGATAGCACGCACCGGCATCAACAACATCTTTCAAAGAGGGCAGCGGGTCCTGCGGATGGGCCTTGTTATAAACATTGAGCATAGCGGGTGAGTCGATTAAACTTGCCGAGCCCGCCGCAAAGTCGGGCAGTTCTTTACGCAACCGTTCCAGTTTTTCCAGAGGTTGTTTTATCCGGCAGGTTACTTCCATATTATTAACACCTGCTTTTATAAGAGCCTGGGCTGTCTTGACAACATCAAGTTTGTCCTGATTAAAGACGAGAATAAAGCCGTCTTGTAACAGTGTTGTGATTGTGCTTTTAATATCCATTATTACTCCCTACAGTCTTCTTAGATGAAAACCTCCATCAACGTTTATAACCTGGCCGGTTGAGAAATCAAGCCTGCCTTCGGCAATGGCCCCGACCGCCTTTGCGATATCTTCCGGCTGGCCCCACCTCTTTATCGGGGTCAGGCCTTCTGCTATCAGCTTGTCGTATTTGTCCTTCACAACGCTTGTCATATCGGTTGCTATAATACCAGGCCTGATTTCGAATACTCCAATACCGTACTCAGCCAATCTGTCCGCATACAGCATGGTCATCATTGAAATCCCAGCTTTGCTGACGCAATATTCTCCTCTTGCCGGTGAGCTGGTGTATGCCGAGATTGAGCCTGTATTTACAATCCGAAATCCGCCTGTGGCGGACTCAGGATGCGTTTTTTTCTGTTCAATCATCCAGTTAGCTACCTGTTGAGTCAAAAAGTAAGGCCCCTTTAGATTTATTCCCATTACTCTATCGAAGCTCTCCTTGCTCACCTCAAGAATGTCCATTCGTTTCAAAGGCGCGACGCCCGCATTATTCACTAACATATCGCACCTGCCGAATTTGCTTCTGGCCAGAGCAACCAGACTATTCCGGTCCTCGGCACTGCTGACGTCACCTCGCAGACTCTCGCACTTTGCCCCAAGCTCCTTGATTTCTTTTTGCGTTTGCACCGCGCGTGATTCATCCGGCTGGCCCTCGGTCGTAAAATCAAAGTGGTTGACCACTAAGTCATAACCCAATGACGCCAGTTCCTTTGCAATACCTTTTCCGATACCACGACTTGCTCCGGTAACAATTGCTGCGGGTCGTTCTGTCATTTTAAACACCTTTCTAAATCTTAAAGTTTATTCTTTTAGAAATTTGCTCTGTTGAAAACGTGGACTGTCATTCTGAGGCGAAGCCGAAGAATCTCATTTCTTTAGCCATAAAGAGATTCTTCACTCCGCTGCGCTCCGTTCAGAATGACAGTTTTTGCGGCTTTTCAACAGAGCATTAGAAATTCATTTATTTCCCTGGCTGCTTTCATACCATCTGCAACAGCGGCAACCACCGTCGATGCCCCTCTTACAAGGTCACCGCCGGCAAAAACTCCCTGCCTCGATGTTGCTAATGTTCCTTCTTTTGTGCGAATGAGGCCGTTCGTTAATTCCACACCCGGCAGAATTTCGCTGATTTCCTCCGGTGAGCTCTGTCCTATGGCCTCGACCACAATGTCCATATCGAGTTCATAAGCGCTCGACTCTATAGGTTCAGGCCTGCGTCGTCCGCTCTTGTCCGTCTCGCCTAATCGGGTTGGACAAACCTTAATTGACGTCAATTTCCCATTAACGGAATTAAATCCCAGCGGCTGAGTCAATATCAAAAAATGCACTCCTTCATTTATCGCCCGGTCCCGCTCAGAACTCCAGGCCGGCATCTCTTTGAAAGACCGGCGATATATAATATAGACATCCTTGGCGCCGAGCCGCTTGGCCGTAACCGCCACGTCCATCGCAGTATTACCACCACCTATTGCTGCTACACATTTGCCTGTCAGTGTCAGTTTGCCCGGTTCCTTTGCCGCCGAAAGAAACTCCATCGCATTCCATAAACCGTCCACAGATTCATCTGTGTAATTTGTGGTTACTGATTCCGCAAGGCCCATACCGATAAAAACTGCGTCGAATCCTTGTTCCATAATCGTATCAAGATTAAAACCTGCGTTTAATTCTTTACCGAGAGGTAAAATCATCCTGTCTTTGGGCACATTAGCAAATACGGCTGCAATTTCGTTCTTCAGCGAATCACTTTGTTTGTCTGGTGGAATTACAGATTCTATCATTCCGCCGAACTCGCTGCTTTTATCGAATATTGTTACGGTGTGTCCTGCTTCAAGCAGTTTCGCTGCACAGGCCAGACCTGCCGGCCCTGCGCCGATTATAGCAATGTTCTTTCCCGTTGCTTTTTTGGGTATTCGCAGTTTCGACCAGCCGTTCTTGTTGGCCTGCTTAGCCAGATACCTTTGTATATCAGCAATAGGCAAAGGCCCGTCACCGATAAAGGCCTGAAGACAATTACCCTCACATTGCTGTTCGACCGGGCACAGCCAGGCGCAAATCTCGCCAAATATATTAGCTTCTCTTAATACCTCATAAGCGGCTTTTTCTTCGCCATCCAAAAATAAATTGATGAATCTCGGTATATCAACACCAGCTGGACATCCCAACCGGCATGTTGGCTCCTGACACTTTCGGCATTCCGATGCGAGGCGGAGCAGATTGTCCCTGTCACTCATCCTTCCGTGCTCGAATATCGGCCCATATACTTCATTGTCCCGCACCACACAGCCGGTCGTTCCGGCGTCCCGCATTATCTGCGTACACGCGCTGCAGCTTACGCAGACCTTTTCCGGGTACATCCTGCCTTTCGTGATGATATCTTTAGCGAAATCCGGATATGCAAATGCCATCCTTCCTGCGCCGACCAAGGTAGCCAGGCCGTTGGCTTTGCTTGCCGCCGCCACGTTAGCAAACAATGTCCGCAGCCAGCTATAGCCTGTGCCGACAATAGCAACCGCGGATTTCGCAGATTTCACGGATTTATCTTTTTTGTTTTTATCCGCGTAATACGTGTAATCCGCGGTTTGAATTTCACCGGTCAGATTGATGAGCCTGCTTACGCCAACGAGCGGATGCTCCGGCTCTTCATAGCCGCCGACTATCGGCTCATTGAAAGGCCTGCCCACGTGTGGATTGTAATACGGATTTGCCACCGTAATGTTAATCAGATTGACACCGCGCTGATGCAAAAGCCTAATCAGCTTCTTCGGCTCCGTCAAATTCGGCTTAGTATAGTCGTCCTTATCGACCCCCCAACCATACGGATAAGGTATCGCATCATAAATACCCAGTCTTGTCGTAATCGGTTTATCTTCACCGAGTTCGTTACGGATTTTATCGACAACTTCAAGAACAAACCTTGTTCGGTTCTCGAATGGTCCGCCGTATTTACCAGCCCTGTTATGGCAGGCGAAAAGCTCATTTATCAGGTACCCGTGACAGGATTTTATATCGACCGCATCAAACCCGACCTCAAACGCTATCCTCGCGGCCTTAACGTAAGCATCCTGGAGCTTATCGAGGTACTCATCCGTCACAATAGGCCAATCAGCCGGTATCTTGCTTTTAATGTTTGGATTTGGCTTTTGTTGGGGGACTAAAGCATCACGGTAGGGATCACGTTGAGCAATCATCGGACAGCCAACACCTTCCGGCTTACTATATCGCCCCGAATGAGTCAACTGCAGCACGATTACCGGCTTATGCGCCGGGCCAATAGCCTCCCCCGCAACCTCCCGTATCTTTTTAACCATTGCCGCAAAGCTGTCTTTGTTTTTTTCGTTTAGCCATAATTGTCTGGGATTGGCTCTGCCTTCGGGCACAACCGCAGTGGCTTCGACCCAGAGCAGACCTGCCCCGCCGGCGGCGAATCGTTCATATCGCCGGAATGTTAGTTTGCCTGGCCGGCCCTGCGAATCGCCGTCGCAGCCCTCCATAGGATGCACCGCTAAGGAATTCGGTATAACCAGTTTGCCGGCCCGCACGGGCTCAGCCAGAATCGAAACGTCTTCAGTGGCCTCAATCCGGACACCAAGACGCCTGCCCAACCGCTCCAAATCCTCAATGCTGCCTAATTGAAATTCCCACATTCATTTATTCCTTTGTTCTACGGCTCAAGATTCGTAAATATGTATATGTGTATATTTACTCATCTACTCATTCACGCATCCACTCATTCACTCATCCACTATTCATAAGTTTTGTTTTCAGGAACTTCGCTGTATAACTTTTTTTGTTTTTGATAATTTCTTCAGGTTTCCCTGCGGCCACGACTTTGCCGCCGGCGTCTCCGCCCTCGGGGCCGAGGTCTATTATATAGTCTGCCATCTTGATAACGTCAAGATTATGTTCGATTACTACTACCGTATTGCCCATATCGCACAGCCGCTGCAGAACGTTCAGCAGATTATGAATATCAGCGAAGTGCAGTCCCGTGGTTGGTTCATCGAGTAGATACAAAGTATGTCCCGTAGCTGCCTTGCCCAATTCGGCGGAAAGCTTTACACGTTGCGCCTCTCCGCCGGAAAGGGTCGTCGATGCCTGGCCTAATTGCATATAGCCCATACCTACATCGGCCAACGTCTGCAATATCCGAACAATCGTCGGAAAATTAGCAAAAAAACCAAGCGCCTCGTCAATTCTCATATCGAGCACATCGGCAATATTTTTGCCTTTGTAGGTAACCTGCAGCGTTTCCGGATTATATCTTTTACCTTTGCAGCTCTGGCAGGTTACATAAACATCCGGCAAAAAGTGCATCTCAATTTTCTTTGTCCCCTGTCCCCTGCAGTATTCACAGCGTCCACCTTTAACGTTGAAGCTGAATCGGCCGGGCTTATAACCGCGAATCTTCGCTTCTCGCGTCATACTAAACAATTTTCTTATCACGTCAAACACGCCCGTATATGTCGCCGGATTGCTCCGCGGCGTCTTGCCTATCGGCGACTGGTTTATCTCTATGACCTTATCAATCTGCGAAGTGCCGAGAATATTTCTGTGTCTGCCCGGCTTTTCGCGAGACCGATACAGCCGACGCCTCAAAGCCCTCAGCAGAATCTGGCTGACCAATGTGCTCTTGCCCGAACCGGAAACACCCGTTACGCATGTAAATACGCCAAGCGGGAATTTGACATCGATATTTTTAAGATTGTTCTCGGCTGCTTCCTTTACCTCGACGCATTTTTTCAGTTTATATTTTCTCCGCTTTATCGGCAGATCTATACTCTTTTCGCCACTCAGGTACTCACCTGTCAATGACCTTTCACAACCGGTAATGTCACTGATGCTGCCCTGGGCGATAACTTCACCGCCGTGCGCACCGGCAGCCGGGCCTATATCGATAATATGGTCCGCACTTCTGATTATGTCTTCATCATGCTCAACCACTATAACTGTATTGCCTAATCGGCTGAGCCGCTGCAATATCCCCAACAATCGGTTGTTGTCACGCCTGTGCAGACCTATCGTCGGCTCGTCGAGAACGTAGCAGACCCCGACCAGACCGCTGCCTACCTGTGTAGCCAGGCGGATTCGCTGTGCCTCACCGCCGGCAAGGGTGCTGCTCATCCTATCTAAGGTCAAATACCCAAGTCCCACATCCACCATAAATTTAAGTCGCGCCTTTATTTCTTTTAGCACCGCAGCTCCAATTTGAGACTTTTCTTTGTCTAATTTCAGTCTATTAAAAAATCCCTGTGCCTTTTCGATACTAAGCGAGGTCAATTGATGTACGTTCTTGCCTCCAACAGTTACAGCTATGGCCTCAGGCCGAAGCCGTGCGCCCTCACAGCTTCGACAGGGTTGTTCGGAAAGGTAGCTGTGCAATCTGGTTTTAACATACTCGCTGGTGGTCGTTTTCCATCGCCGGACAAGATTCGGGATAACACCTTCGAACACCACGCCGTATTTTTGTTCGTCGGCTGCCGTCGTCCCGTACATCAGAATCCTTCTGTACTCTTTCGGTATTCTTCCATACGCTATTGATTTACTGATGCCCATATTCCTGCAGAACCTTTTAACCAGCCGGTTGTAGAAGATATTCATTCTCTTGCCCCCCTTGCGCCAGGCATCGACTGCGCCGTTTTCCAACGAGATAGTTTTATCCGGCACTATCAGGTCAGGGTCAAACTCCAGAATCGTCCCCAGACCATCACAACTCTTACAGGCCCCGTACGGACTGTTAAAGCTGAACAACCGGGGCGATAACTCCTCGAGACTGGCCTGCGGATGCTTGGGACAGGCAAACTTTTCACTATAAATAACCTCTTTCCACGGGTTGTTGCTTTCGCTTTTTTTATCCACATCAGGCTTTTGCACCAACACCAAAAGTATCCCATCAGCCAGTTTTAGTGCCGTTTCCACGGAATCAGCTAACCGAACGCGAATCGAATCCTTGATTATCAACCTGTCAACAACCGCTGCAATATCGTGCTTTTTGTTCTTGTTCAAAGCCGGGACGTTGCGCACATCGTAAACAGCCCCATCAACGCGCACACGAACGAATCCTTCGCGCTGTATGCCGACAAAAATATCCTTGTGCTCACCTTTTTTGCCGCGAACCAGCGGGGCACAAATCTGGATTTTCGTACCCTCGGTCTCCCAAAGAATTGAATCTACTATCTGTGATGAATGCTGGCTTGTAATCTCTTCGCCGCATACCCAGCAGTGCGGCTGACCCACACGGGCAAAAAGCAGTCTAAAATAGTCGTAAATTTCAGTGGTAGTAGCCACCGTTGAGCGGGGATTGCTGCTGGCACTTCGCTGCTCGATTGCAATAGTGGGCGGCAGGCCCGTAATCTCGGACACCGCAGGTTTCTGCATTTGCTCTAAGAACTGCCGGGCGTAGGCACTAAGCGACTCAACGTATTTCCTCCGTCCTTCGGCGTAAATCGTATCGAATGCAAGCGAGCTTTTCCCCGAACCGCTTATGCCGGTAATCACCACCAGCTTATCGCGCGGAATATCCAGACTGATATTTTTAAGATTGTGCTCAGCCGCACCTGTAATCCTGATTGCTTTTTCTATTCTCTTGGCCATTTTACGTTCTTATTACTCTAAGCATACTCCTGCTAAAAATCTGACAATAACCCAAACTAATAATTGTAACAAGATGCCGCAAAAAGGTAAAATGCTTTTAATCACCGATTTTGGAGAGGGCCGAACCATTTATAAACGACTATATTTTCGGACGTAACCTAACAATGAAGCCTTGCAATTTCAACGCCCCATATTGTCGGAGTAAGAGTTTCCGGCTTGTGCTAATTTAATACTAAATTTTTGAATTTAGTATTTGACAAAACCGACATATTTGTATATGCTAAAATTTCAAAGTTAGTATATAATTAGTAGATGCCTAAGGCTTTGATATTAAAGGTGATAACGCAATGAGAAAACCAAAATCTCCACCCAAGCTTGAAGCTATATGGCAACAAATAAAAGCTGATCCGGAACAAGCTGCGAGATTTTTTGATATGATTTCGAATCCAATGGTGGATAAATATCTCCATTGGGATAAGTTACGATATCACACACCACCTGAGGGATTCTCCAATGAGCAATGGTGGTTGGCCATAAAGAGGCAACGACAAAGCCTGTTTAAACAACTACCACTGACAGATAAAAACCAAAAACCATTTCAATATCTAACAAATGATTTTATTACCGAAACATTGCACCAGATTGACCAGTCTGTAACTGCATTTAATCGAATGCCCGAGCAGATCAAGAATACGGAAACAAAAAACCGGCACTACGTGAACTCTTTGATCCAGGAGGCATTTACTTCCAGTCAACTCGAAGGTGCAACGACAACTCGCTTAGTCGCAAAGGAAATGATCCGGACAGGACGTCTGCCTTGTGATAAGAGTGAGCAGATGATACTCAATAATTTTGCTGCTATGAAGCGTATACACAGGTTCAAAAACGAGTCCTTGTCCAGAGAATTAGTCTTTGATATTCATCAGCTTATTACAGAAAAAACATTAGATGACTCATCAGCAGCGGGGCGATTCCGCACAGCAAATGAAAAGATACATGTCATCGATATGTATAATGAAGTCTTCCACGATCCGCCACCTGCATACCAGCTTGAGGAAAGAATGACTGCCATGTGTGATTTTGCCAATGGTAAAACACCTAAATACTTTATCCATCCAGTAATTAGAGCTATTGTTTTACATTTCTGGCTGGCCTACGACCATCCATTTGTCGATGGCAATGGTAGAGCAGCCAGAGCTTTATTTTACTGGTTGATGCTCCAACACAGGTATTGGCTCTTTGAGTTCGTATCCGTCTCGCAGATTATTGTCAAGGCGCCGGCTAAATATGCTCGGGCCTTTCTGCACACGGAAACGGACGATAACGACTTAACTTATTTTATTATCTATCACCTCAACATCATCCGGCAGGCGATCAAGGCGCTTTACGATTATATAGAACTAAAAACCAACAGACTCCAGGCGATTGAAAATCAACTACGAGGCATAATCGTACTCAATCATCGCCAGCGGGCGCTAATCGGTCATGCTCTGCGTCATCCACATCAGCGGTACACAATTAAGTCGCATCAAATAAGCCAAAACGTTGTTTACCAAACAGCCAGAACCGATTTGCTTGATTTGGAAAACCGTGGCTTACTCACAAGTCAGAAGATAGGCAAAACATGGTATTTTACACCGGCAAGTAACCTTGAGGAGAAACTAATAAACATACCCTAATACTCACTCAAAGTTGTTATGCAAACAAAGAAACTACATAGCTGGAATTTATCTTATTCACAGGCGCGAGATTGCCAGAAGAATCTCGCTTCCAAAGTGCAATTTGTCCCCCTAAAAAAACCACCAAAATTAATCACTGGTATCGACTGCGCCTTTAGCAAGGACGGCAAAAAAATCATTGCGGCCGTTGTAGTGTTAAAACTGCCGGATTTCGTTCCCGTAGAAATAACAAGTGCCCTACGAAAAGTTGCCTTTCCTTACATACCTGGCCTGCTTTCTTTTCGTGAAGCTCCGGTCTGTATCGCCGCGGTCGAAAAACTCAAAACCAAGCCGGATTTATTCATCATTGATGGTCAGGGCATAGCCCATCCTCGCCGACTCGGTCTGGCAGCCCATCTGGGCTTATTTTTCGATAAGCCGACCATCGGCTGCGCAAAAAGCAGACTCATCGGCCGATTTGAAGAACTTCCGTTGGAAAAAGGTGCATATACCTTATTGAAAGACAAAAAACGCATGAAACCAGACACGCAATACACAATACGCAATACGCAATACGAAACAATCGGTGCGGTAGTTAGAACACGCACAAATGTCAAGCCGGTTTTCGTCTCTGTGGGTAACAAATGTCTGCTGAAAGATGCGATAAAAATCACCCTCGCCTGCGCAGTTAAATATCGCCTGCCGGAACCTACCCGCCTGGCCCACCAATTGGTTAGTAAACTAAGACTAAGAGCTTAGCCGGTTTTTTTACTCACTCTTAATATCAGCACAAAGAATCAAAAAAACCGCCTTTTGCTCGCCTTGTGTCGCACCGGCTATGCTCGGCTTGCCCGCCTCAAGAGATACAGTTCCGGACCACTCCCGTGTTATAGTAGTGGGCGGCATATCATTCATGGAAGCAACCTTCTCCACACCAAACTGATTGAAGTCAAAACTTACAAATATTCTACTATCAGGTAGGATATTTACCGAAGCCCTGAAAGAGCTGCTAATATTATAAGATTGGTAGCTCCTCGAAACTACCCTGCTACTTCCTACTTTGATAGGCGCCTGCCGCCCTCTATAAATTGTTTCCTTCGACTCGGCACTTCCACTCTGCTTATGTTGAACTACCACTTTCGCTCCGGTACTAACCTGTGCACTTTCTTTGTCTCGCAGACACTTGAGAATATTTTCTATCGACACCGAATTGGGTTTTTGGCCGATAGGACTCACTCCCAAATCGTAGAGTGCTGATAGCTTAACCTCAACAACAAACGCTTCGACCAGAATGGTCGAATTTTTGTACGGGTCTTCGACTTGCTCGGCTTTCTTTGCTTGCGCTTCGGCGGTCGGCCCGACAAGATGACCAGCTAAAAACAGAACACAAGACATTACACAAATTAAGATTACAATGTTTCTTGAAATTTTTGCCATCAGTTCATCCTTCCAAATTCCATCTCACATAATTTTACACTACCTACTATTAAAGAAGCACAAACACGAGTTTTTGTTACAGAAAAAACCACAGATAACATAAAAAAACTCCGGAACAATCCGTTATTCTTCCCACTTGTGTTTTTAACCGAGGCCGGAATTTCCTAAGCACATTCCAGCGCCGCCAGTCCTTCCTCAGCAACGACATCTAATCCCCGATTTCGCATTGAGCCTATTCCGAAACGACTCTTGCGGATTTTATCACTACAGGTTCAACCGGAACATCATTATAACCCATACGCGTTGTTGTGTTTACTGATGCGATTGCATCCACAACGTCCATGCCCTCTATTGTCTTACCAAATACTGCATATCCCGGATTGACGTTCTCAACGTAGTTCAGAGGCCCGTTGTCCCTATGATTAATGAAAAACTGGCAGGTTGCGCTGTTAGGGTCACTGGTCCGAGCCATCGCGATAGTGCCTCGCTCGTTTTTCAAGCCATTGTGAGCTTCGTTGATGATTGGCTCACGCGTTTGTTTTTCTACCATCTGGTCTGTGAAACCGCCCCCCTGTATCATAAAGTCAGGTATAACCCTGTGAAATATAGTCCCGTCATAGAAACCTTCCTCCACATATCCGAGGAAATTCTTCACCGTGACAGGCGCAGCCTGCTCATTAAGCTCAATGACGATATTACCCATGCTTGTTTCCAGCTTCACTATATTCCTTTCCACTTTCGTCTTTTTCATTTCCTCACCGCAGCCGCAGACCAAAACAACGGCCGTCAACAATCCGCAGAACCAGGACTTGCTAATCATAATGTACACCTCTCAAAGCCAAGATTCTTATAAATGCGTCGTTACCTTTCTTTCACAGGCCATCCTCTAAGTGTTATAATCTATTCTCTCATGCCATCTGTGTTTTTTGACCGATGCCAGAATCTTCTGAGCACATTGCAGTGCAGAAAGACCCTCTTGGGCACTGACCTCAGGCATAAACTCTCTGTCCATAACCGCCCGGAGAAAAGCCTCCTGCTCCAGACGGATGGGTTCCTTATCATCTACGTCAAGCTGTTCGATATGCAATAAGTCCGGCCAATTCACTGTCGTCAGGTCAAAATCTCCGGCCTCTTTGTGCTCCTGTATCCACTTAACAACGTTAGTATTTGGGTCAGCCTTTATGACAATCCCGCTCTTCTTAAAAAAATCCACACTCAGATACGCCTGCCGGCTGAACACCCGCACCCTTCTTTCGGTTTTCAGACCCAGTCTCGAAGCGGTAATATTCGCAATGCAGCCATTCTCGAATACAATTCTTGCGTTACAGATGTCTTCCTTATCTTCAATGACACTGACACCTACTGCTTCTATTTTCTTGATTTTGCTTGCCGCCATGGACAGAATAATATCTATATCGTGAATCATCACATCCAGCACGACCCCGACATCGGTCGAGCGGAATGGATACGGACTGATTCGGTTGGCCTCGATAAACTTCGGCTCAATATTGAGCCGCTTTATCGCCTGAACAACCGGATTGCAGCGCTCCGAATGACCAACCGCCACGACGCTGTTATTTTTCTTCGCAAGTCCTGCAATTTTTCTTCCTTCTCTGACGTTGGCCGCCAGGGGCTTTTCAATCAGCACCGCTATATTTTTCTTGATAAAGTCTTTTGCCAGCTTTAGGTGTGTTACCGTTGGAGTAGCTATCGTTACCGCATCAATCCCGTTAAAAGTCTCTACCAAAGCCCCACCGGTCCCCTTTATCCACGAACTTTTAACGGGGTCAACCTTGTCCAGGATATCGGCATAATCAGTAAAGGCCAAACAATTATATTGGTCGGCCAGACGCTGGGCTTTGTTGACGTCTATATCGACTACAGCAACAAAATCACTCTGCACCAACTGGTCATAGACCTTGGCGTGTATGGTCCCCATTTTGCCTGCGCCCACAACAGCGGTTCGCACTTTCGTATTTTGCATCGTGTACCCTTTGAACACGGACTAACACTGACAGGTCAGTGTCCGTCAGTGTCTGTCATCTAAACTTCTCGCGATACCTGCCGAACTGATGCTCGCTGCTTTTTGTTATACTATCAATCATAGCCCGAACATTTTCATCGAGTCCATCCTCCTGCGCCAAAGCATTTGCATTCTCCAGCAATGTGCCCGGCTGGCGATAGAGCTTCCTGTAAGCTTCGAATATTCGCTTCTGTTGTTGTTCATTTAGGCCGGCTCGGTCTAAACCTCGCTTATTAACACCCCGAACCCGTGGTGGATAATGCCCACTGACAGTCAGAAACGGCGGAACATCCCGGGTAATCCCGGCCAATCCCGTTACGAAGCACCACTTGCCTATGGTAACAAACTGATGCAACCCAGCCAGACCGCTGAACCAGACGCCGGTCTCAATCTTGCAGTGACCCCCTATTTGCACAAGGTTACTCATGACAATCTTATCTCCAATTATGCAGTCATGTCCAATATGCGCACCGACCATAATGAAATTATCGTTCCCTACTTTCGTCTGTGACTCCGGATGAATGCCCGGATGGATTGTTGCTTGTTCGTGAATGACGTTTCCATTACCTATCACAAGACCACCGATTTCGGTATCTGGAGTCAGACGCAGCGTCTGCGGCCGGCTCCCAATCACACAATTCGGGAAGAAATGATTGTTTTCTCCGATTTTGACATCCTTGTTAATCACCACATTGGCCTCAAGTATCGTGCCTGCCCCGATTGAGACACCGCTGTCAATAACGCAATTGGGCCCAATTATAACTCCATCGGCCAGCTCGGCATCCTTATGAATTACTGCACTGGGATGTATCTGCAACTTCATACTTTTTCTCTTACCTCCACTGCCACTGCATAAATCAAAGTGCTTAAAGTTTGAAGTGCCTAAAATGCCTAAAGTTAAAAAACAATCCATAACCTTAGGCACTTTAGCTCACTTTAGGCACTATAGGCACTTTCTAAAATCCTTAAACACCTCAAAACTGTTTTTATACTTTCTCGTCATCGACAAGCATAAATCTGATTTGTGCCTCCGCAACTACTGCATCGCCGACCATTGCCCTGCACCGGCACTGTGCGGTTCTTTTCCTCAATCTAATCGTCTCGGCAGTAAGAATAAGCTGGTCACCGGGAATAACAGATTTACGCAATTTTACATTATCCATACTCAACAGCACTGCCAGCTTACCGGTATGTTCCAGCCTCTGTGCAAACAACAAGCCCGACACTTGTGCCATTGCTTCTACGATAAGTACGCCCGGCATAATAGGGGTCCCGGGAAAATGGCCCTGGAAGAATTGCTCATTAAAACTTACATTCTTTACGCCCTTTATTCGGGTGTCACCTTCAATTTCGATTACCTTGTCCACCAGTAAAAATGGGTATCTGTGTGGCAGAATCTTCGCAATCTGCCGAATGTCCAATAGTGCATCCGTCCCGAACTTGGCTATCTGCTCGTGCTGCCGGGCCACTTCGTATAATTTCCTTACGAGCTGCTGGTTCAGCGCATGACCACTCTTATAAGCCACAATCCTGCCCTTAACAGCTCGACCAACTAAGGCAAGATCGCCTATCAAATCAACAATTTTATGCCTGACACACTCATTGGGAAATCTGTAACTGTTCTTAATGGGGCCGTCTGAGTTGATGACCAGAATATCTCGGTGGCTAATATGTGTTCCTATTCCCCGGGTTTGAAACTGCTTGGCTTCAGCCTCAAGCAAAAAGGTGCGGGCCGATGCCAGATGTTTCTCAAAACTCTCCGGAGTAAGCTGACAACTGAAGATCTGCCTGCCGATACCCGTGTGTCCGCCGTAATCCAGATCGTAAGTCAGACTTAATCCGTCATCAGAATACGGCAGGGCGTAAACGCAAGCATCACCGCCAGTAATAGTAATAGGCTCCTTGATAACAAATTCTTTCCGGCTAACATCCTGCTCAACCACCCCGGCACGTTTTAGAACCTTGAAATACTCGGCACAACTACAGTCAGGAGCTGGTAACTCAGAGCCGTCAACTTCTACGACCACATTGTCAATCTCAAG
>CAYQKF010000100.1:0-19145 GCA_964417935.1 uncultured Pirellulales bacterium | reverse complement strand
TCGTAGTATTTGATTTCTCCGGTCGATTTGTTTTGGACAGCTTTGTTGGCAAGCAGCTTATCACTGGTCACTTCCCCTATCCCGGACCATACAATTTCACCACCTCCCACAAGGTTGTCACTATCAGCAGGATTGGCTCCGGCCTGCAGGAATACCTGAACGCAATATCTGCCTGCGGGGATATTACCATCAAAGTTGCCAACATACCTGTTGCCGCCCTTGTCTGTAAGGGATATGTCGTAATCGTTCGCAGCACGGCCGTCCGTCCCCCAGGACTCAAAGACTTGCCCTCCAGAATACCAGACTTCTCCCGCCCCGTTACGAACAACTGCATAAAGCGTACTGCCGGACGTATAATCTACATGTATTTCGTTCGCCATCTTAGACTCCTGTACCTAACAAACCTGCCATAGTTACTACATCGAGATTTCCTGCATCTCGTTTTGCCGCCACATTGTCAATATGCGTTTTCCAGTCGGCCCACGTCCAGTCGGCCCACGTATATAACGTTCCTTCATTTGCAGAATGCCATCCTGTAATCACAATCGTCCCTGCATTTATTACTTTATTGACTTGGGATTCCGCAGTTGTTGTATCATCAAATGAATTAATCCATTGTATCGTTGGGTCAAAAAAACCCGCATCGTGGCAAGTTGTCGAAAGTCGCAACTGGTCAAACCATCTTTCTCTATAAATGTTGTTAAACTCATCCTCCCAGTTAGTAGTTCCTCCCGGCAGAGCAAATATCCTCGCACCGTCTGCAAAGCCATTAGCACACATCCAGTCGGTTGCTTTTGTAACCTCTTCGATAAATTCGGCGTCGGTGAGATTATCCGTCTTCAAACATTTATGGTTCCAGCCATGATTGGCTATCAAATGACCGGCATTATGTATTTGATGAAGCTGTTCTAATGTCAAATAACCACTCGTTCCAATTTTGGAAGCGATGATAAAGAATGTACCTCTAATCCCTTTCGCACTCAAATAAGATGCAAATTTATAATCATCATCGAAACCATCATCCAGAGCGATAGCATATTGGGGTTGAGCCAGATGAGGAATGAACATTATTTTATCCCAGGTTACCGCAGGCGTATCATCGCTTCCTGCCGAATCAATCCGAACGCGAAGCTTCGTAACATGCTCCCAGCATAACAGGTAGGTCCCGGCGTCCATGTTGCCCATCTTCGGTGCAATAATTCTCTCATACCAGCCGGGGCCTGTTATATAACCACTCTCGGCAAGCAACATTATCTGGCAATTTGAAAAAGTACTGTCACCAACAACAAGATAAATCGCAGAAATTTTGTCATAAGATGAAACACCGCTGCCTTCGTGCACATAGAAGCGTACATATACCAGAGTATTAGTTAAATCAATCTCGGTAATCGTTTTGGTGGTAAACGATGAAGTGCCTCCGGTTTGCTTTGTACACTTCATTGCCTGCGGAGTTGTTGCCGCCGAGCATAAATAATTGTCGGTATCCGCAGCTTTAGTTACGCGAATACCAGTATCCCATTGTGAAGTATCATCGAAAGGTTCAATGAGTTTTGGAACAAAGTGCTTTCTCGGATATACTCCTTGTGCTCCAATTGAAGCAGCACAAAAATCTTTATTGATTTCTTTTAATCCAACAGAGCCGGCTGGTGGTTTGGTTGTGGAAATAAGCATATTTACGCCTCCTCTGTCCAGGTTCCATTCTTGGCAATGGTTGCCCAATCGCCATTGGAATCAGCTACGAGTCTGAGGCATTCTCCGACTGCATTAGCCGATTTATATTTGTCCGCCGTCTGGCCGCTGTCGTCTCGGATTGTCGCTGTACCGGGGTCAATACGTAGCTCATAAGCGGCCTGGACTACAAAGCTAAATACCGTCCCCGCAGGTGCCGAAGCAGGCAGCGTAAGTGTAACTGTCCCGCTGGCGCCAAGGTTACTGTGAACACTACCGGATTCCACTATCGTAAGTGTATCATCGCTGGTATGTGCTTCGATGGCCTTTTTCACACCACCGGCCCCGTATGGCATTGCAATATTATGGCTCGCTCGACAATCAGTTATCGAATCGATGTCCCCGCCTGAGGTGCTCACTATCGCCAGCCGAATATGCGGCGTCGTTGCCATATCGGGAAAACTGGCGTATTCGTCGATAACAAGAGAAGCCGACGAATTCAGATAGACGTAAATATTTGCTTTATCGTCCGCTAAAGTATTGCCCGACGAGCCGGCATAGCTTATCAGTTCCGTATCTAACCAGAACTTGCCAGCTTTTACGCCAACGTCCAGCCCGTCCTCGTCATAGACTCTCAAATCATTCGCACGCCTTGTCGCTAACAACAAACGATACAGTAACTTTCGGAACTCCAGATAATATGGCGCCTTGCCGGTCGCTATATACTCAACACCGGTCTCGCTGTCAGACTGTATGTTTAACAACTCATTATCAGATGGATATACTTCAGCCATAATATTCTCCTTGTTACTCTTTTATGAGACACTCAATACCAATTGATTCGTCTGTTTATCAAATGAAGAAATGCTTACTCGCTCAGCGGGCCTTGCCGCCGGTATTACCGTGATTGGTTCAGTTTCGCTGGCGTTGCTTTCATTACCTGCCCCATCGGTAATCTTAACACTAAACTTGTAAACGCCCGTTTGGAGCGGCGGGCTTATCCACTCAATCGTATCGGCATCAAGGCCAAACTGACCGTGCCCGAAACTGCCCTTCCCAAATCCAACCGCTGCTGCCGACTCATAACCGAAATCACCAACACCGAATCTACTCATCCCGAAACCGGCTTTGTCCTGCCAGGCAGGCCAAATCCTTATCGGCGAATTGCTCAGCGGCTTATCGTAATCAATTTCGCCTGTCCCGTTGTCAAAATAGACTTCAGCAGTTGCATCACTCGGCAGCTTCTGACTCCGCAACAAACTTATTCTCACACGCTTACTGGTAGCCGGTGGCTGGACAAGCTCATTGCTAAAATCAGTATCTGCCTGCTCGGCCTCAACGGCAAAGACCTCAATCCGAACCGCTGATTCCAAAGAGGTAGGTATCGGAACAATCATTTGCCTTTGCTGATTGTCAATTGTTGAACCCGCGTATTGACCGTTGACATAAACCTGATAAAACATATCGCTCAGGTTCGCCTTGGCGGACCACTTCACCAGTGCTGCTCGCGGGGCTTCGACACACTCGCCGTCCGCCCAAATACCAGCCGGCAATTCAAACGCTCTGACCTTTTCTATCCCACTGCTGATAAGTCCCATTACTGCTTTTTCCTTTTCTAACCGCTATACGCTGTACGCTATCAAACTAACTGTGTATAAACGATTTCATAATCAGCAACTATACCGCCGCCACCTGCCCGCTCTTTACTCACTTTGAAAGAATCCATCCGAAGATTATCAAATTTGTCGCCGTCGCCGGTTACCAGCGTATGCGTATCACCGTCCATATATTCTGATATTACGCTGATTCTGTTACTCATCTGCGTTCGGCTTTTTGCTCGCAGCACACCTTTCTGTTTTATCTTCCGGCCGCGTCCACCCATATCAACACTGAGCACACCATCCAATCCCGACACCGCTCTCTCTATCGAGTCTCGGTTAAGACTGTCCTGCTCAATCTCTAACTGCTGTTCGTCAAACAAATTTTGTCCGTCTAAAGTAACACTCATTTGTCTTCTCTTTGCAAACTAATCCCGCACTAACCTTCCGGATGCCCCAACTTTGGTAACATCAGCCACCCCGTCAGAGCCGACATCGATGCTGAGCTGGCACCGTTCCTTTGCCCTGGCGAAAAGCTTCTGATAGTGCATGCTCTTCTTCCAGAAATTCTCGTCTTTGGCTTTACTGGCTAACATCGCATACACGCTTGAGATAACCGCAAGGACTGACGCTCTCTTTAAAACATCCGTATCCAGAATATCCTCTACCTCTATCTCACTTGCTGGATTACCAGGGCTGATACCGAAGTGTTCAGTCAACTGAAAGCCGACCTCATTAGTCTGCGGTCCAAACGTGCTGATGCGATAGGATATATCAGTAGCCGCTGGCGGCGCTATGGCAGCCATCTCTACATCCGACCTGATTACGGAAACACTAAGCTGCGTCGCCGAATCCACGGAAACTATTTCATACGCCCCGTCCAGTGACCCATCCGCAGATTGCATATGTACAACGCCGCCTGCCGAGACCTGCGCACTTACAAAATCTGCACCACTTGCGGTAAACGTCGTCCCGCTAAGCGTCCCGCCTGTCCCCGTCGCAAGTACCTGCTGGGGCAGATGCAATTCTCCGAATAGTATCGGCTCATATTTCAAAATATCCGCATCGTTTGAGAAACTAACCATTCTCTTTAGCTCCCTTCCGGTCAAAAGGGCTGATTAGGTGCCCAAAGAGTATTTGCCCTTTGGGCACCTTCGCCCGGACGCATTGTGATGCGTCTGCTATGCCCCCGCAATTTAGCTGGTACTTAGATCGCGAATAAGACCGTGTGCCGCTTCGTTTCTGAGCTCCACGGTATATTCGCCAATCAGCTCACCGCACTCATAGTCGCCGCCGCTTGCCAACGGCTTGAAATGAAAGTTCCGCCCCGCTAACGGTAGCACATTAATACGGGATGAATCCAGCAGCAGTGCTGCATCCTGCGGCATCCATCGTGTGGTAACAATTCTGCAAACGCCGAAATCACTCTCGTAAATGCTAATCATATCGGTGAAGGTGGTATCGTTGGCGCCGTAGGTTCGGCTGTTGGCGGAAAAGGCATTTATTTTTCGTTTCTGAAAACCACCGACTACAATCAGGTCAACATTACCGTTGCTGCTCTCCCAAATCTGCCTCAGCACGTAATTAATCTTGTCCTCGTCAAGGCCGGTGCCCGTCGGAAAGCCACTATCGCCGGTATGGAAAACATTAGTTGACAGGTGCTGAATAACGCCCTTCATTGACCTTCTCACCGAACCACTGCCTTCGGGATTGCTCGCCGGCTCACCGCCGTTGACAACCGTATTTTCCAAATCGCGTATCAGCTCCCGCAGCCGTTCCTGCTTCTGATAATCCATCTCGTCGGCCAGACCCAGCTGGCTCGCGGCCATATCCGTCCCGCTCACTTCCACCGTAGCTGTAAATATCTGCGTATAGTTGCCGCACCTGCTGCGATTGGTAAATCTCGCACCGGGCTTGTCCGCCCCCTCAAGAGCAGCATTTCCGAGAATGTTTATCACCTGATTGTCGGCCAAATCTTCTGCCGTAGTGCCCGCATACTCGCGAACTACTGTCAGCGTATTGCTGTTGATACCAGTTACGAGCATCAATTCCTCGCTGCCTTCTACCTGAATCTGGTCTCCCACGCGGAACCTGTCGCCGTTGTCAACTACAAAATCGGTATCGGTGCTTGGGTCGCTATAGGTGCTATCGTTGATAGCATCTTTATTGGGCAGAAGTTCATCTTCAAGCCATTCATGATGTGTGCTTGTCGCCTCCCTCATCGGGTCGCCGAGAGCATCCAGCAAAGGCGTCTCATAAGGTGAAATTATCCCTATCAAATCCGATACATCCTCAGCCAGTTCGGGAAGAGTTGTACCTGCTGAATAAGTTGCTTTTCCTGTAAAAGCCATCTTTTGATTCTCCTTTATTTGCTTTTGTTATTCCTGCGAAAGCAGGAATCCATTTTTTTCTTCTTTGCTATACGCTAAAAGCCATACGCTATAAGAAATTTCTTCGCAGTTTCAAATACTCCTGCAAATCTGTTCGGTTACCTGTCGTTGCCGCCTTCTTAGCTGCTCTTTCGAGAGTTGTTTGATTGTTTGTTCCGCCATAGGTGGACTCTTTAGCCCCTGCTGTCTTTTTCACTGTTACAGCTCCACTGACACCGCCGAACAGATATTGCTTTTCTTTTTTCAACTGCTCAATTACGCCGTCCAAATCCGCTTCCGTTTGGTCTTGCATTCTAACTTTGGCAAGCAACACAGCCGTTTCCAAATCGACAGTCCCCGCAGCAACTAATTTGCGAGTCAGCTTCTGTTCGGCCTGGATGTTGCTTAATTGCTCAGACATCGTTGTTACTTGTGATTTTGCCTCCGCCAACTGCTCAATCAAAGCCTCAACCTTTTTCTCAGCACTCTGTGCCCTCTTTCGATAGCGGATTGACTCAGCTACCGGAACAAGTTTCATATTGTCATTGTCACTTGCTCCCGTTATGTCTTCTGACAAAACCTCTTGCGTCTCAATCGGACTCATAAAATCTCCTTCTTTGTTCATAGACTATGAACAACCAACTATGAACTATGAACTCTCATATCCTAATTCTCTGAGCACCTGCTCAGCCGGAACGCCCAGTTCTTTTTTAATCTGGGCTTCTTTTAGTTTCTCCATTACATTTTCTGGCAGTGGGCTTGAAAAAACGATATCGACCTCTCTGTCCACCTCGGTAGTCTTATAGATGTTAGCCGTATCGAGTATCGCCAGAACCATCCTGCAGATTCTCTTAAGCCCTTCGCTGTAAGTAAATCTTTTACGTTCGTTCTTTGAGAGCATCCCCATAAGTGTTAGTTTAAGGGCCACCGCGCTTGTAAGGTTGCCGAGCTTGTTCTTCAGAACACCGGCCACTACCGGCGTTACTCCACTGACTTTATCCAGTGCCTCTCTGATTTCAGCGATGTGCATACCCTCGCTGGGCATCGCCGCATCTCCACCGAACTCTTCGATAGTCGCATCCGGATTGTCGGTGTACCACATCCTGCCGGGCGAAATTGGCTTGTCCTCGAAGCCCTCTATTCCTTTGCCCAGATACATCTTAAACGACTGGAATGTAATCCTGCTCGCCCTGTCACTCAGTCTGGTATTAAGCTCGTCCTGCAGCGGTATCAACGGCTCGACATCGCTTAACCCCTCGTAGTAGTATGGCTGAGCGATGTTTTGGATATGCACCACCGGCAGAAAACCCCACGGCAATTGCGCCTCTGCAACAAGCTGTTTATCTTCATATCTCTGCCAGCTAACAGCAGAAGTAATCTCCGTCACCGCAACTAACTGCCGACTATTACTGCTTCGTTTACCGCCAGAGAATATTCTTGATAGAAATGAGTTTTTCTTACTCAGTGCATTTTTCTTCTGGTAGAAATGCTGCACGTAATATCTTATCTTTTTATAGTCGTTTTCATCCAGAACAGGCAGTGCTCTCGGTGCCTCAATCAGTTCCAGGCTGATTGTTTGTGCCGATTGCAGAACATATTCGAGGTCTCCCGCTTTGCGGGAACCTGGTGAGAGGGTTTGGGAGGAGGAGGAAATGCATTCGATGCCTGCACCTGTGGTTGCGCAGGCACAGGTGATTTCTTCGCCAGGCCTGACGAAACAATCGACAAAACCATAAACACTTCCGAGCACCGCCATATCCTGGAAAAATCCGATACCGCCGTTGGCCGCAAACACTGCCTTTAAAACCACCTCAATTTCTGCACGTTTTTGGCCATCCGGCGATTTCGAAACAAAACTTATCGGCTTGCCGAACAAAAAATCCACCGCTGCGTTTATTCGCCAGGCAATATCGTTCTCAATTACCACTTCTTTTCGTTGCACATCCCGTGCACTCCTTGCGCCGAAGACACCCACCTGCCCACTATGTACAAGCCCTGTTATTCTCACAGGCAGCCCATACTCCTGTGCCTGCACATAGCACCGCCCCGATTCATTCACCTTCCTGTCGCAGGCACCGGTGCCGTGTGTTTCCATCCTGGGGTTTGCGTAATATTCCCACAGCCTCTCAAAGTGCCCTCGAACATCAACGGACTGTTCATCAACAAGCCACTCAATGTAGTCGGCCTCAAGTTGTTCATCTTGAAAGATATCAAGTTCAAACCCCATACTTGGAACTCCTAATTCCTGATACTCGATTCTTGATTCTCGATACTCGATTTTCAACGAGCATCCAGCATTGAGCATCCAGCATCAATGCTCCTATAATTGGAGCTACCTGCGCTTTTGATGCGAAAATTGATGAATTTTTCAGGGGACTGATCCACCTAAGTGCTTACATGGAAATGAATAAAAAAAATTTTGAAAATTCCGATTTTTGCTCTAAGGTACCCGCGCATTTGGTTGAAAATCGAGCACGAATTACTTTCACCACACCCAAATCGAACATTGACTTTTAAGCCATCAAGAATTACAATACAGGCCAAAGTAAGGTATTCAGCCCCCGTTCTTGCTTTCGCATGAAAGCACGGGGGGTTTTGAGAAATTAAGAGGGAAAAATGAAAGAGATACCGTTAGGGAACGGCCTGAACGCCAAAGTTGACGACGAAGATTATGAATGGTTGTCCGCCTATAGCTGGTATGCCTACTACGATTCGGCACGGCAAATGACCTACGCCGCTCACGACACGCCGAGCGGAAGACGCGTATTGATGCACGATGTCATTATGGGCCTCGATACACTCGAAGACGAGTCGATGAATTGAACTTAATCGAATCTTCTTCAAAATCAAACACGAATCACAGTTCGTGAAGAATGTAGAATTGAGGATTTGAAATTAGGAGGTATTACGGTTGCTATCAAACAGAGCCTGCTACTCTGTGAAGTACTCACTACGTAGCTCGAGCCGATAGTAATGGAGGAGTAATTGCTGCGCATCCGGTATCGAGTTTTGCTTTTACTCGATATCTTCTTTTTGCAACAGTTCGATAATCTCGGCTTTTGTGGGTAGTGCCTCGATCGAACCGAACTTTGTGCAGGCCAAAGCCCCTGCCGCAGAGGCGAATTTGACCGCTCCTCTTACATCGTCCTTTACAGCAATGTAAGCAGCTAATGCCCCTGCAAACGCATCGCCTCTGCCGGCCTGGTCCACAAGTTCCACCTCAAAAGCCGGAATCTGGTCAGCGCCGTTTCTGTCAACGACCATGCATCCCCGTTTGCCCATTGTGATAATGGCGGTTTCGACCCCGCGAGCCACTAAGTCGGAGCCAATCAATTTGGCGGTACGAATATTGGCTGCCAAATGGTCGGTTATCTCTGCTGCCTCGTAAAGATTTGGGATCAGAATATCGACTGAAAAGTACTCGATAGGCACATCGCTGCTTTCTTGGCCTTGTTGCTCTATCGGTCTTGCAGGGTTAAGAATGACCTTTGTGCCGTGCACCTTCGCATAACGAACGGCGGTTACAATTGCCTCCTGTGGCAATCGGCCGTGAATCAAGCAAACATCGGCATCGGAGATAATCTCTTCAGCATCATAAATGTCTCGAGGTTGTAAGGCACTGTTTGCGCCGGCGTAGTAACAGGCAGCGTTCTCGCCTTCGGAATTGACCAGTGTTACAGCCACGCCCGTGTTTTTGGCCTCGGCGGTATAGACGAAATCGGTATTGACGTTGAACTCAGCCAGACTCGCTTTAGCCATCTGAGCAAATGGATCGCCGCCGACTTTGCTGATAAGATGCACATCGCAGCCGCACAACGCAGCTTCAACAGCCTGATTCGGCCCCGGACCGGTAACTGTGTATGAAAGAGCAGAGCCGACAACGCCCTGTCCGGGTGATGGGATTTGACCGCACCGTATCGCCATATCCACGTAGGTGCCGCCAATTACAACTACCTCAGGACTCCTTCCTGACATAATGTTCGTTATCCCCTGCCTTTAGTAAAATTCCTTTTGGGCTCCATTTTGCCGGTTATTGCAAAATGCAGCTCCTTTCGTAAATCTAATATAACCACTCGACCAACAAATGCAAAACTTTTTTGGGGATAATATCCGGCAAAGTTTTTCTCGCTAAAAAGCGGGTTATAAAACGTTCTGCTCATCTCGACGCCGAGGCAGTCAGCCACCGCTTCAAAACTTCGATTATGTAGTCAATATCACGCATAAATCAATTCTTGATGTTTAATATCGACTGTCCACCACAAAAAGCTCATAGTCTTTTTGATTAATCGAAAAGACTATAAAACTACAGCTACGAATGGTACTTGGAACTGCCTGAGTATAGGGGTATGTAATCAGGCTGGAGCCCCGACTACAGCCATACAAAGAACACTTTCCTCTATACCGTCAATATCCAGAATTGAATTTACCAGGTCGTCATATAAAGCCCCGACCTCGCAACTACCGAGATTTATACTAACAGACGCCAAAGCTAAGTTCTCAGCAATATGACCGGCATCAAGATAAATATATCTGTACGCCCGCTGGCCATACTTCCATTTGCACCGTTCAAAAACAGCCGACCATATAAAAACCGCAGCGGCCCTCGCGCACATTCCTTGCCCCAAAGCTGCCATAGCAATTTCCTGCCGAAAATCACCCTGCTTTAATTGCTCGAGCTGATGTGCCTTGATAGAGTAATGATAAACGCCAGCCTCCAGCTTTCTTACGTCATTGGCAATCAAATATGTTTCTATCGGATAAAGAGCGCCGGCGGATGGGGCTGTGCGAAATGCATATCCATCCTCGATTCGTTGGATACCGGTTGAGGCCCAGAGCAGATATGAGAACTGCTCCTTGCTTATCGGCTTGGCCTGGAAATCGCGAATGCTCTTTCTTTGCCTCAGAGCTTGGTCCAGACTCATCGGCTGACTCAGCTCAAAAGAGGCAAGCTCAATTTTTTGTGCTTCCGGATATTCTTTATACAAAGCCGGCTTAGCTCCCCAGAGAAGTTTATGTCTCGGCATCCTGCTCGGCTCGTACTTTGTTTCCTGCTGAAATTTATCACCTATACCACTCATTTCTGCACCTTTGTTTGCAACATTATCCCGGCTCGACTGAGCTTGCCGAAGTCAACACAATTACTTAAAACGCCCTTATCATCGCAGGAAATTATCGTAATTCAAGCCCTAACGCAAATTTTATGTACGGGTCCTTTTTCGGTCAGAGTGAGGGTTTGCCAATTGTTAAACTATAAAAAACTATGACTCTGTAAAACAGGCAATAACAGGTGGGGAATAGTTTTGGGGCTCCATAACAAGGACATCTGAGACCAATTTCGGAATACGAACCCACGTCAAGACGAGTTTGTCGTTTAAATAGCTTGTGAGGCGTTTTAAATAGAAAGCTGATAGCCTCCCTCGCATTTGCGCCTACAAGCTGCTCTAATTCCCAATGCAGAATAGCTTGTTGGTGGTGCGGATGAACAACCGGCTTTCGGCGATGGCAATTGAGGCCTGGATGGGTTTGTCTTCCATATCAAGTCGCGAAATGATCTTGAACTCTCCATCACCGGCAGCAAGAACAACAGCCTCAGCAGCTTCGCTAATGCAGTAGAGTTTATCATCCCCGGCCGTGACAGATGCCCACCATGGAGCGCTACCGCCGAGCTTGCCCTGCCATTTTTGCAGGCCCGTAACGGCATCGAGGCAGGTCAGGACTCCGCCTTTTCTGTCACCAAGGACATAGATGTTGCCTTTGTAGTAAAGAGGAGTACTGACGTCCGGCGATGAGCCGTCAAATATCCAAGCGATATTTTCACCGGTGAGAGTACCCTCTCGGCTGCTCTTGAGTGCTAAAAGACCCTGACTGCCCCTCGGCGGAACACCAAAAACAAGCCCTTCGGCAGTGACTGGTGAGGAGATGTTACGTCCTCTTTTGCTCTTTTGCTCGGCGTATTCATAACGCCAGAGCTCTTTGCCTGTTACAGGGTCATTGGCCGTAACGTAGTCAGCGCCTATGACGAGAATTTCGACACGTCCAGAATGTTGATAGAGTATCGGCGAGCTATAGGAGTCAAGCGACTCGTTCACAGCATCGGTCTTGCGAGGCTGCTTCCAGATATTTTTGCCTGTTCTGGCGTCCAATGCCAGTATGAAGGCATCGAGAGTCATGCTCTTGGGAGAGCGATAGGCCGTATGGCGCCGCTGGATGAGGATATAAAGCTTGTCGTCGTAAAGCAGTGGGCTTGAGCTGTAGCCGTACTTTAACGAGATATTGCCGTATTCGGCCTCGAGATTGCGCGACCAAATGACGTTTCCCTCATAGTCCAGCTCGGCCAAATCACCGGAACCGTACATGAAATACACATGCCTGCCGTCAGTCACAGGTGAAGGCGTGGCCGGATTGTTGCGGGGCACTTTTCGGCTGGATTCTCCCAGCTTTTTGCGCCAGAGCTCCTTGCCGCTTCGGGCGTCAAAGCACAGGGCAAGAAGAGCGTCGCTGTCTCTATCTGTCGAGCTTATAAAGACTTTGCCATTGGCGATGATAGGAGTAGCGGAGCTGTGGCCGGGAAGAGAGGCAACCCAGACAACATTCTCCGTCTTGCTCCAGGTCGCGGGCAGATTCTTCTCGTTGCTTGAGCCATTCAGAAACGGCCCGCGCCAGTGGGGCCAATCACCGGCCAAAACCCGCGCACCCACAAGCAAACCAACAATTATTATCACTGCTGAGGTTCTTCTGCTTACCATTTCTGTCATCCTAATTGTCAGGATAAATCCAGCCGATACGCTGCGGCAAACTCAATATGCATACGACAAACTTCCTCACAACTCCTCCGTGAGGTTAAATATTAGCGGAACTGTACCTGACTGAGACAAGTCTTTCAATAGAAAAATCGTATATAAGGAACTTCTTTTGCAGGAACAGCGAATCGGGACTGGAAAGGGGATACTCTGCTGGTTCAGCGTTTCTTTCTCACCATCACCGCATCTAAGCTGAGCACGCTTGTATCTGACCAATTACGGTACTTAAGCTAATACTCTGAGAAGTCGCTACGTAGCATGAGAGTTTCATACTTAAAAATAGTCTGATTAGGACATCGGACTTCTGTCATTCTGAGCGAAACACAGTTGAGCGAAGAATCTCTAATCCTTTTCGCAGGCCAGATTCTTCACCCTTCGGCTACGCTCAGGGCAAGCTTCTTTCGTTCAGATTGACAAGAAGTTCTGTCATTCCTTCGATGAAAAAGTAGGGAAAAACTCCCAAAATGTTCTAATTCCTCTTAATATTTGAAAATATTTGTAAATTATTATACAAAACGCTTGACATTGTTCAGTAATACGCTAAAATAAGCACTATGTTAGGTGGCTATACAACAAACAAAACTGGGCTGATTGGCCTCGTATAACCCCTTTAGGCTCGTATCGAGGCATGGCTGACGGTTAACATCGTGCTACATAGCCTTTCGCAGAGTAGTAGATGAAAAAAATACACGTAAATATTTCGCAAAAAACGCTGGAAGCCCAAAATCGGCATCGCGACGAAAACAATTTGCTGCAAAGCAGGCTGAATCTGCTCGATGGAAAAGACAAGGTTCTGATGTCGATGTATCTGGAGAACGGCAACAGCTTTCGCCAGATAGCCCGATTGACCGGCATCAGTGAGGCACGTATCGCTCGAAGAATACACGGACTGATAAAGCGACTTATAGACGGCCAATTCATAGTCTGCCTGCGGAACCGTGATAAATTTACCCCGGAACAGCTCGCCATCGCAAAGGACTATTTCCTGATAGGCCTGTCAATTAGCAAAATCGCCACAAAACGGCACTGGAGTTGTTATCACGTTCGCCGGACCATCAAAAAAATACAAAACGTCCTTAACGATTGCGGATAACACAACACGTAATAAGAGGTACGAGTTATGCCAACATATAGTGTTTCAAAAAGTTTCAACTGGCAGGGAACAATTACCGACAAGGTTGCTTCAGTTTGTAGGATGTTCGGCCTGACGACCGACAGACTCACTGAAAGACGCTTCAACCATAGTTGTCAATTGGAAATCAATGAAGGTGAGATAGTCTATCTCACAGGCCCATCGGGAGCAGGCAAGAGCGTTCTGCTGAGAGAACTGGAAAAATCCATCCCCGCCTCGGACAGGGTGAACCTTGCCCGAATAAAACTGCCGAGCGACAAAACACTAATCGACTGTATCGACGGCGACCTGCTGAGAAGCCTTAAAATGCTCAGCATCGCCGGACTGAACGATTGTTTTTGCATTCTCAATCAGCCCTGCAATCTTAGCGAAGGCCAAAAGTACCGATTTCGCCTGGCGATGGCACTGGCGGCAAGAAAGAAATTCATCTTCGCTGACGAATTCTGCTCTGAATTAGACCGCATTACCGCTGCGGTGATTTCATACAACGTCCACAAATACGCTAAGCGTACCGGAACGATATTTATTTTGGCCTCAAGCCACGATGACATCCTGCTCGATTTGTCGCCGGACGTTCTGGTCGTCAAGGAATTATCAGGCACAACACAGGTTATCTATAAGCAGGTGAGGTAAATGAAGATAAAGTACGTTCAACTGGAAAGCGAAGCGTTTTTGACAGACTTGGATTACATCACAATGTCTCATGCAGAAAGAAGTGTATATTGCACCTTAATCTTCTATCTTACTTCCAACAATGGTAAATGCGAATATAAACCATCAGCCCTAAGCAAACTCTGCCATTGTGAAAATGTCGAAGAGTTCGAGGAAATCTGGCAGGGTATTTCAAAAAAGTTTCAAGTGCGCAGCAATGTAATCAAACACAAACGTGTAACAAAAGAATTAAGAAGGGCAAAACAATATCGACAAGCCAAGAGCGGGGCGGGACTTAAGGGCGCCGAAAAGAGATGGCACAACCATAGCACAGACGTAGCTAAGGAAACGAAAAGAAACGTAAACGAAAAGGAAAAGAAAAATAATTCGAATACGTATTCGTCTGAGCAATCTCTTTCTTTTTCGAGTTCGGCTCGACCACATTTACGAGCACTTAATTTTAATTCTGCGTTAATAAATATAATCAAGCCGAGGAGCCAGTCCGACCGTACTTGTTTCCGTAACATCACAAGCTGGCTTATGGCCGGCTGTGCAACCGGCCATTTCAATGAGGAAATCTTCGACAGGGTCCTTGACTACGCCAGGGAGGCCAGCACCGGCCGAAAGCCCGCCGCCGTCTTTATGGCCTTGATTAAAAAAAAATTAGGATACAGACCGCGTAAATGAAAGAGTTTTGTGGGAATTGCGGTTGGTGTGGGGAGATGGTGAAAAGAAAACGCTGAATCCTTTATATGAAAGTAGAAATCAGGATAAAAACATCGAGTCAGAAAAGAAAAGCTTGGTTGTATACTCAGATAGTGAACCATCTTAATAAACGGCGTTTTGCATCGTCTAATCTCTCTCTTTTTTGCCGAAAGTTTTTTTCAGGGTAGAAGCTGGATGCCTCAAGCACAAGTTGCCACCCGAGTTTGTCAACAGAAGAGAACTTACTACCGACTGTAGATTGGGCTCTTTGGATTATCTCTGAATCTCTATGCCGAGATAAAAACTTTTGGCCTTCAAGGTAATCCCTTCTCTGAGTTAGCATAGCTATTATTAAATAGATGTCCAAGGCATGTGTTTGTGCATGCTCGGTTTCATCTTTGTTGCTTCGGTCATCAAAGGCAAAGAGTTTGAGAATTAGCAGATTTGTCGGCGAAGGCAACAGTACCTCAAAACTGCCAATCAGGTCCCCAGACAAAATCGCTGACGAAGAAATAGTCCTCAAGTCCTCTTCAATAAAGCATGCTTCAGATGCAATGTGTCCATGCAGCTTTGACTTAACAAGTCTGGACCTACCACCCTGTACATTGATTCCATTTATCGGCGGGGTTAGGATATCTAACTGTTGGCTGTTTCCCTTCTGAAAACGAAAGTGTTCACAACCTTCGCGGACTTCATACTTTAACTCGCCGGTGATTATATTAGCAATAGCATTTCTTTTGGCTACCTCGGAGACATCTTGTTCAGTAAGCATTAGATCTATATCTCTTGTTGCACGAAGCATTTTACGTGCTTCATTTTGCTGCTTGTGGAGGCTAAGGAAAACTCCAAGACCACCGCAGATAACGAGCTTGACTCCAATTCTATTAAGAGGCTGTGCTAATTCAGCCAACTGTCCAAATATTATATCATCCATTAGTATCACCCATCATCACTCTTTAAAATACGTTTCTTTAGTTGTTTGGCAATCTTTGGGCCCCTTGGTGTATCGGCCATCATTTCAAGATACAACTCTATATCATCGACAACAGCATCACGATTGTACATAGGCAAAGGAGCATTAAACCAAACACCAGGGTCCTTAACCTCTGTTATGCTAACGTTACAAAATTCAGCATCAGGAGTAATTCTAATCCAATTTTGCTTGGCTGCCATTCTCACTTGTTCTATGTCTTTTACGAATATCGTTATCTGGTCTGTAACTGCAAGGCCTTTAATTTGCGCTGCATAGAATCCGCAAGCTACATAAACTAATTGTTTTTGGTAGAAATCAAAAAACAGTTTTTTAGTGCTCTCAGTTGCGAACCTGTATGTTTCCCTCGACTTTCGTTCTGTGGAACTAAGGTAGCCTTCTGTAAGTTTCTCAAGAAGCTTTTCTCGATTAGTGACAGATATAAGTGATTTGCTTTTATTTATTAATAGTTCTTCTTCAAGAGACTTCAGAACTTTCGATACTGTTGACTTTGTTATGTTTGCATTACGGTCGTTTATAAAATCAACTACTTCATACAAAGATGAGAAAACCTCTGGTTTCAAGAGCAAAGCCCTGCTCACAAGAGATGATGTTCCCTGAAAAATCTTTTTAATCGGTGCGGTATCAGGGAAACGATTTCTTCTGCCGGTACGTTCAATATATATCTGGTTTGAAACTCTAATCGACATATTACCGGATAGGTCTATCCACGAAATGCCTTTATCTGCCAGAATCTTAGCCTGTTTAGTGCCTATATAGGGAGCTATTAACAAAGGTACGATATCGGACCTGACAATTTCACCAAGGCAATCAGCAAGTTGTCGGGACTTCTCAAGAATATTCTTTGGAGTGGATACAGGTGTAATTTCCACTAGAGCCTCAAAGGAAGGCCCATCTTGAATCGAGAACTCTATGATTGCGTCAATGCGATATCCCTGTGGCAGAAGAACCTGCTCCTCAAAACGATTTATTGTTAAAGGAGCATATTGATCGCCTGCTCTCTGCAGATGTTGGATTATTTCTCTTTCTGTGATTCTCATCGTTATTTTTCTAATATCGACTATTTTCCTATATAGGATATATCGTAATTTCAGGAAATCGTCAATAGTATATTTTCGTATTTAAGGATAATTTCCTATTTAGGAAATTGTTTGAAATCAAGAAAATAGTGCATTTTAATGGTTAAATCGGCTAAATCGCAAAATTCCTTTCAATTAGGCCGCTATCTCCGCTCATAACGGGGATATCTCAGGAATTTCAACCAAAAGCGCAGGTACCTCAGAGCAAAAATTGAAATTTACAAATTTTTTTTTATTCATTTCCACATAAGAACTTAGGTGAATTGGCCATCTGGAAAATCCATCAAATTTCGCATCAAAAGCGCAGATAGCTCTAATTATGGGGGGAGGCATAGACAATTTATTATTTACTATTGATTGTAAGGGTAGGCATCTGAAATGGGAGTTATTCTTTAGAACAAACGCCGGATTCCTTGGTTCCAGTAGCTAAATAATGAAAAAGTGTTCTGTCTGCAAAAAGTTGCGAGTTGAGCCCGGCTGTCTTGATGATTATAAGCAGCTCGCACATTATCATTACCGCGATAGTCGGCTGGGGCCGTTCGAGCGTATCTTTGCTTTGAAACCTGCCCCTGCATCTTCGCTTTTACGAAGCAAAACGGTGGGGATTATCGTTTACTCGATGCCGGTCCCAGGGCTGGAGCTTCGAAATGCAGCTACGGATAATTTCTTTGTCGGCTTCGACAGGAGCACACAGTTGGCGCTTATCAACAGGAACATTCGCTGTATCAGCAGAGTCATTATCGAACCCAGGTTCCGCGGGCTGGGCCTGGCAAGCCGATTAGTGCGCCAGACTATGTCGAGGATGAATGTTCCCATCATCGAGGCGATAGCGGTGATGGGACTGGTTAATCCGTTCTTTGAGAAAGCGGGGATGAAAGCATTGACGGCGAAGATGCCTGCAAGATGTGTTCAGCTTATCGAAGCATTCAGTATGGTCGGCATAGAAGACCCAGACCTTATCGACGCAGAAAAAGTGCAGCGAAAACTCGGTCGGCTCTCCAGTCCACAGTCCGAATTCATTGAGCGCGAAATCAAGTGTTTTTTGCAGAGCTACGGCAGTCATCGCAACGACCCCGCCAGCGGCGGGCATGATCAAAACCAGCGTTGCTTGGCCGCCCTGGAGCGAACAAGGTACATATTGAGCAAGCTTACCGCCAGGCCTGTCTATTACATCTGGTTCAATCCAAAATTCGATGCCGGATGCTGGAGCGAAGCGGAAGTCCGCCTTTGTCGGGCTCGTCGAGAATCAAGGCTTCTGCAAAATTGAGGTTAGGCATAACACATATAGAGAATCAAGAAAAGGGAATCAGTAATGCGAGAAACAAGCATCGAGAATCGGGTATCGAGGATAGCAATTGACAAGCTCGTTGCTCACCCGGACAACCCTAATCGAATGAGCAAGGCCAACTTTACAAAGCTGATTCGCAACATTGAGCAGACCGGCCGATATGAGCCGTTGATAGTTCGCCCCTGCCCGCAGAAAAATTGTCATTCATGTGCAAGCAGGAATCCAGATGACGACGGAATATCGTGTTTTCAAATAATCAACGGCCATCATCGCTGGCAGGCTTTGCGAAAGCTTGGCTACAAAACCGCTGACGCAGTAATCTGGGATATCGACAACCACGACACAGACATATTGCTTGCTACGCTCAACCGTCTCGGCGGCTCGGATATTCTTGAGAAGAAACTGGCATTGCTGAAACGGCTGAACCAACGAATGGAAGTCGGCAAGCTCGCAAAACTTCTGCCGCAAACAGCAAAGCAGATTGAACGTCTCGCCGAATTGACGATTTCCGATTGCCGAACGGCGATTGAAAATTGTAAATCCCGAATCGCGAATCGAAAATCGAAAATCCTAAATCCGTTAGTGTTCTTCGTAAACGACAAGCAGCAGGAAATTGTGGAAAGAGCTTTATCGCTGGCTGGTAGGGACGGTTCGGACTTCGGCGAACTCAGTCGAGCCCGAACCGCCACTACAAAAGCAGCAAAAAATGCAGCGGCTCTTACATATATGGCCCAACAGTTCCTAAACTCAAAACTTGAAATAAAACCGCGAAATAACTATTGACAATTGATTATTGATTATTAACAATATAAATAGTTTTACTGTCCAACATTATTAAAGAATTCTAAGTCGTTTATACGATTA
>CAYQKF010000099.1:0-19353 GCA_964417935.1 uncultured Pirellulales bacterium | reverse complement strand
AAAACAAACCCAATTCAAACCCAATCAAAGCCTGTCCTGAGCGCAGCCTGCCCTGAGCGTAGTCGAATGGGTCGAATGGGCCAATTTCAAAAGCCCATAAGCGCACCAAAGGCCTGCCCTGAGCCACGCCGAAGGGAATGGCAGGAAAATAAAGGTGTCATGGTCGCTCACCGCCGGCATGAATATGATGGACCTGAACGCCTCGGCACTCGAAGCCTTGACGGCTATACCCGCTCTACGGCTGCTTTTATTTCCCGCAAGGCCCGGGACCAGCTTTTTCCCTCCGTCCAGCCCCAAGCTCTTGCTGTGGCAGCCTTTATCGCCGTTCCCAGCGCAGAACCCGTATCGGATTTGTCTTTAAGGCCCTTCAAGAAGCCGGCTAACAGGAAATCACCGCAGCCGACCGTTGATAATACCCTTCCGCGGCCAATACATCGGCCCTGCCAGGCGCCTTTCTTCGTAACGACCACCCCGCCCTTTTTACCGCGGCTTATAATAACAATCTCAACTTTATCCAACAGCTTACGACCGGCCTTGACCAGACCTGCAGGACTATCTGTTACCTGCTCACCCAAAAGCTCCCGCAATTCCTCCACATTCGGTTTTATCATCCATACGGTCCCGGTCTCAAGAATCCGTTTCAAAGCATCCCCGTATGTATCCACCACAATTTTGGCGCCGCGCTCTCTGCACGATTTTATAATCCGAACAACATCGCCAACAAATTCATCTTCCGGCATCACCCCGGCAAAGACACAAACACTGCCTTTATGCACTATCGCTCTTAAATCAGCCTCTAATTTTCTCAACGCTTTTCTCGAAGCCAATTCACTTCTATTGCGCAAGTGCATTTCTCTGTCATTGACCGTATCGACAACGGTTATATTCCGGCGGGTACTACCCTCAACCGCAGTCATTTTAACCTTAACCAGCCCTCTCAACGGCCGCATAGCTCTCAGCATCTGCTCGAAATCATCCCGGCCCCAAAGGCCGGCTGCAATATTTTCCTCTCCCATCCACGCTAAAGCCTGCGAAATATTCAATGCCTTTCCCGCCGGTCGAGAACTGGCCGAGCTTACCGTCTTATGCTCGCCCCAGTCGATACCGTTGAACCGGCAAATCGTATCCCAGCTTGGACAAAGACCAACCGTTATGATTTTACTGTTGACCCTCATAGAAACGCCTCGAACTGCTAACTGGCAATTAGCTAATCACTCACCATTTTACAAGCATCGAGTATCGAGCATCGAGCTAATCTTTGTCATTGTCCGTCGAGACGTACCCGCGCTGTCCCTCACTTACATAAGCCGGCTCCGACGAGCTCTGGCTTTCCGATTCCTCCGGCTGATTCTCCGCCTCCATCCGCTCACGGACACGCTCATACTCCTCCAACGTCATCGTAACTTCACGTGCCTGACTGCCCTTATATTCGCCGAGTATTCCCGCCCCGGCCATCATCTCGATTATACGCGAAGCCCTTGCATAGCCGACACTCAGTCTTCGCTGAAGCAGCGACACACTACCGCGCCCTGTCTCCAGAATAATCCGAACTGCATCGTCGAACAGCTCGTCTTTTATCATTTCAGACGTATCCAGCTTCCTGAGCCGAGTCAGCTCAGGATGGAATTGCGGCTCGGCAACATCCTTAAGATGCTTAACAATTCGCTTGATCTCCATCTCATCGACGAAAGTTCCCTGAGCGCGTATCAGGTCACTTGTACCGGGTTTTAGAAACAGCATGTCACCCTCACCGAGCAGCGTTTCCGCTCCGTTCTGGTCGAGGATAATTCGGCTGTCCATCCTCGCTGCGACACGGAAGCCGATCCGCGTCGGCATATTTGATTTTATCAGCCCGGTAACAACCGTCGCCTGGGGCCGCTGAGTAGCTAAAACAATATGAATACCGACCGCCCGGCTCTTCTGTGCAAGACGAACAATATAAGCTTCTATCTCTTTAGGTGCCGTCATCATCAAATCTGCAAGCTCATCAATTACTATCACAATATACTGTATTCTCTTTGGAATCTTTGCTTCTTCCTCGGCGCTGCTCGGGTTAAACCGCTTAATGACCTCCTCGGCACCGAGCCTGTTATACTCAGCGACATTCTTAACCTTTGCCTCGGACAGCAGAGCATAACGCTCATCCATCTTCACAGTGGCCCATTCAAGTATCTGAACAGCCGTTTGGGTCTCAGTAACTATCGGACACATCAGGTGCGGAATAGTATTAAACGCCGTCATCTCGACCATCTTAGGGTCAATCAGAATCGCCTTTACCTCGTCAGGCCTTTTCGTAAGCAATATGCCCGTTATGATACTGTTTATACACACACTTTTACCCGAACCGGTCGTTCCGGCGATAAGCAAATGCGGCATCTTGGTAAGGTCTGAAACGAGTGCTTCTCCGGAAGAATCCTTGCCTAAAAACAGCGGTATCTGCATCTTCCGCGGCTTGCTGCCCGCTAATTCCATCATACTCTTCATACGAACTTTTTCTTTTTCGCTGTTGGGTACCTCAATGCCTATCGTATGTTTACCCGGCAGGGGGGCAACAACCCGGACCGCACCGACACCCAGCGCACGAGCCATATCGTTTGCCAGCGCAGCTATCTGGCTGACCTTCACGCCGGCCGCAAGCTCCAGTTCAAACATTGTTATGACCGGGCCTGTCTCGGCCGCAACCACCCGCGCATTGATATTAAACTCCGACAGCAGTCTCTCCAAAGCCATCGCCTTGGCCTTGACGACCTTCTCCTGCATTGCAGAAAAAGTATACTCCGGCTCAGCCAACAACTCCAACGGCGGCAGCTCATAATCCTCGTAGGACGGCTGAACCACCGAACGTTTGGATACCGAGGCGCTTGGATGGCTCGGCTTTTCACGGTCTAACCGTTTCACCGGAATATTCTCTAACGGTTTAACCGTGCTGACGTCTGACAGTCTTGGTGTTTTACTGCCGAGTCCGCCTTTAGCGGATTGCCTAACACTTAGTTTCTGCCATATATCGTTCAGCCCTTGTCCGACTATGGTGGACCGCTTTGTCGCCGACCAGGCCGGTACTGCCACGCCGATTATTTTTCCGAGCCCAAAGACGAACCATCCCAGCAACACCAATACAAAAGTATCTGCCAATAGAAGAAACCCGACAATCCAGATAGCTGCAGCTAATATGAAAGTGCCCAACGATGCAAAATGACTTCGCAGAAACTGTGCCGCCCCGATGCCTAACACCCCGCCTGAACCCATAGGGAAACCAAAGAACCGATAAGGCCATAAGCACTGAGCGCTCATCGAAGCCGCCACGGTCATCAGTCCTAATCCGGTTGCTCGCAAAATCGGCTGGCTTGTCGGCTTACGTACAAGCCTGGCAACCAGAAAACAAATTCCCGACACTAATATCACAAACACCCCAGGCCCAATATAATACAGCAAATAGTACGCACAGAATGCTCCTGCCGTCCCGCACCAGTTAGCAGGGGGGCTGTTACGAGGATACACGAACCTGCTTGGCCAGTCACCAATGTCGAAACTAAGGCAACTGCACAAAACAACTAAGCACACACCTATCCCGAGGCAGCACAGAGCCGTCCAGGCCCCGGAAAGCGTTGTTTTGCCTTCGGAGGTCCTCTTATATGACTTCTTCTTTTTCACGCCTCTTGTTCTCCGTCAAGTCCGATAAATAAAGACACAATATGCGCAATCAAACCTCGCGTCCAGCATTGAACGTAGTAATTTATATCGGCAGCCCTTCGGCCTTTTCTGCACAATTACCCGACCCTTAAAGAAGTGATTAGAGTAAATAATTGTACCTTTTCACTCTTTGTCACAAACTTAGCTCCCTCTCACTAAATATATTGATTCTCCAATTATGTTGTATTATCATAAATTACTGAGTTGCAGGAATGATAAATGTTGGATCTTGAGAAATTAGAACAGATCAAGCGCATTACAATAATCGCACTCTTCTCTGATGACGATCTGATGGACTCACTTGTTCTGAAGGGTGGGAATGCTCTGGATATGATTTATGGCATTGCGCAACGCGCGTCACTCGATTTGGATTTCTCCATTGATAAAGAATTCAATAAATCAGAAATATCTACAATTCATGATAAAATCCGAAAAGTTTTAGAAGAGACTTTCAAGGCAAAGGGATACGAGGCGTTCGATATACATTTTACTGAAGTCCCCGAGCATATACACGCAACAATTCCTGATTTTTGGGGCGGGTATCTTATTACATTTAAAATCATAGAAACTGCCAAATATGAAGACCTTAAATTGGAACTTCAGACCTTACGTGTTAACGCTCTTGAAGTTGGCCCAAACCACGAACGCGTGTTCAAGATCAGCATAAGTAAATATGAGTATTGTGCCACTAAGAAAGAGACGGATCTGGACGACTATACGATCTACGTGTATACGCCTGAAATGATTGTGTTTGAAAAACTCAGGGCTATATGCCAACAAATGCCAGAATATACACCAAACTCCACAAAAACTGCCAGAGCTCGTGACTTCTTCGATATATACACCGTTATGGAATATTTCGAAATAGACTTTACTTCTCTTAATAATGTTTCTTTACTTAAAAACATCTTTGAGGCAAAGAAAGTTCCTCTTTCGCTAATTGGGGAAATTAAACGATATAGGGAGTATCATCGCCCGGATTATATATCTGTAGAAGCTACTGCAAAACCAAGTATAAAGTTGAAAAGCTTCGATTTTTACTTTGACTATGTTATTGATAAATGTAAATGCTTACAATCCCTTTGGGAAATATAAACGCCATTTTTTAGAGTATTCTTTTTCTTTTATTTGGTGCATTAAGTAAAAATCGTATTTAAACCCAAGTTTCTTCAGTAATGAGATAGAGCTTTCCTTGTAAACACCTGCCCTTTCTAAATAAAAACCTACTGCTTGATGATAAGGATAGATGTAGTCAAGTTTTTTCAACGTTGCGGTGAGCTTATTTACGGATACTTTTGGCTGGGCTAATTTGTAAGCCTTGAGTACCTCAAAAACTCCACCGGCATAAACCGGCCTTACCGTTACATCTATCAGAGTTCTTTCAATATCAGTAACTCTGATTTTTTCCTCATCGGGGCCATTAATTTGAATTACGCCAAGATTGTCTGTATTCTTGCCATTTAAAAGATATATCTTATAATTTTGGAACTCTGTGAAGTTGTTAGATATTCTTGTTGGTCGTCTTAATGCAAAATCAATTCTCTCTTGAGTTAGTGCGCCTTCACCTCGAGACTTTGCAGTCTGCTCTTTGTTTATATAAATAGTTTTGGGAACTTGTTCTGTTAGACCGTGCAGGTACATGGCGGTGTAGTGCGAGAAATAACAAGCTGGTTGTAGAGTCATTAGTAACTCATACAAAGGTGCTTCGCCCCAAACATACTTTATGATCTTTCTGTTTGGGAAGCCAAAACTGACCTTTTTCAGCTTTGTTTCCTGTAGCAAGAACTTTATAAATTCATCGACAGTCATTGTGCGTCGTAGGCGCCAGAAAGCCTTGTTGTCTTCCAAAATTCTGTCGATGTCACTCCTTTTATAAATATTGTATATTGATTTATCGAAAGCCTTGATTATATCCGCTTTTGCTATTTTTATTCGTTTTTCTACCATAATTTTAGCCTCTTATTGTGTGGTTGGCAGTAGTATATATACTACTGCCAACCTTTGCGGAGCAATCTAAAAACTGAGTTGAAGAGATCATAACCTCAACCATAGCTGGCTCTTATAATCCGAGCCATACTACTGTTTATGACCATACCATCTAGCGAAAACAAAAAATCTGGTAAACTATTATTAAAGTAGTATATATACTACAATAATAGTTTACCAGAAAAAACCAGCTAAATCACGATAAATTATCAATATAGACTTCAAAAATACATCGTTACCGGACAATTGTCTGTGAAAGTATTAGTAAATTGCTATGATATGTAGTATACATACTACATATCATGAAACACACGTTATAAATTCCATTGTTATCTGTCGCCGTCCTCACCTTGAAGTCCAATAAAGAGCGGCCTTATATGCCGTTCGTAGATGTTCTCTGTTACATTTTCTGCGATGATATCCTCGTGTTTGTCCAGCGCATCCGGAAAGCGTGTGCCCATCTCAGCGGCGATCTTGTATGCAACGTGAAGAAGCTGCCGGAAGTTGAGATTATACTGCTCACAGGATTGGTCATGTCGCAGCGTAGCGGCAAATCTTTCACCATCCCATTTGTCAACGTCTTGCGCGTTCGGCAGTTTCGCTCTGTCGATATCGATAACTGTCTCATACGGTCCACAAAGCTCCTCCATCCGCGACAGCGCCCCGGCGTACACCTCTTTTGCGATTGATAACCCGTCTGGCGCCGCCATTGCCAAGCCGATTAGCTCTTCCAGCCAGGTTGTGCCCGCTGTCTTAATATGCAGCCCCGCATTGAATTTCTTCAGCGCCCCGGCAATTGGTCCGTAAATTGAGAACTTGTCAGAAGCCGAATGAATGCTAAGTTTGAGGTTTTCAGGCAGGCCGAACTCCTTGACCGCAAAAGCAACCACCGCCATGTCCTCTTCAAACTCTTTTGCAAAACCTGTAACGTCTCCGACGTAATCTACCCCCTTGTTGAATCGGCCTGTGAATTTCGGCGCAATCGTCTGGGCTGGAATCCCTTCATTAGCAATCGCAGCTAAGATAAAGAACATCTCCACCGGCGTCTGCGGCTGGTCGGTCTCATCCATCGAGACCTCCGTAATGAAGTCCAGCCGGAGGCCGGTTCGATCGGAACCCGGCTTTGCCGGGGTGCCTTTGGCCGCCTCGATATGACGATAAATCTTGCCCGCCTGCTTAACCGCCAACAGAAACTTATCTGCTATTGCTTTGATTTGTTCTCCGCTAATATTAAAAGTCTCATCGATACCGTCAATTGCAAGCGAACCGATATATTTTTTATACCTTTTAACAAAAGAATTCACACTGGCTTCATCTGCGGGCTTGCCGATGTAATCGGCAACGTCAAGTGTGAAAAAATCACTGGACTCGATGAACCCGTCAACATTGTTCAACCCGATATGGTCGGCATCTACAAAATACGGCCCGTTCCAACCATAGGCCGTTACCGCATCGTCGGCCTCCTTGCGCGTATCCGCCGGGCTGGTTCCTATGATAGTATGCTCCCTGTGCGACTTGTTCCAAACAGGTGTAATGTCAAGGCCCTGTTCTTTCGCTTTTATCAGAGCGGCTAATTGCGGCTTGCCTTGATGGCAGAACCTGTCACCGATTCCAAAAGAATATTTCCCTAAGATCATAACTTCATTCTCCGTTATTCCCACGGATAAAAACCTTTTTGACATCAGTCAGCCGAACTATCGAATTGGCACCCGCCGAACGAGGAGCAACCAGGCCGTCGATCAACGCATCTTCAACATCTTCGAAAACAATCCCATGACGCTGGTCGCTCTTTGCTAATTGAAGCTGCACATTGAGTAACTTTAAGCCCTTAACGTGACGGCAATAGAACCCATAAGCCGGCAGTCTGCCGAACATCGAGTATTCCGGATAGCCTCTGGGGTTCTCAGGGACAGCCTGGCCGGCGTCCGCCTTGGTTCCGCCACCGGCGAACGAAAGCCGAATGTTACTGAAAGTAACGTTCTCTATCTTTGCCTCCGGCAGCCCGGAAATCGCACAGCCGGTCGCATTGGCGCCGGTCGCTTCGATATTGCTTATCGTAACGTTTCGCATTATGCCGATGCCTGGTTTGGCCATATCTTTCTTGAAAGGCCGAGCGCGATTGCCTAACCGCAAAAATATCGGCGCTCCGATTTTGTTCATCGTGATATTTGACACAACGATGCCGTCCATTGTGCCGCCATCCACTATTTCCAGCGCCACGCCAGCCAGATGAGTATCATAAATCGAGCAACCGGTAATAACGATATTCTCAAAACCCCCGTTGGATTCCGTGCCCATCTTCAGCGCGTTACAGCGGCTGCTCAGAACGCAGTTACCGACCACTACGTTCCTGCACAGCCGCGCCGATGTGCTCTTGAGCACGATGGCATCATCTCCTGAACGGATATTGCAGTCTGAAATGACAACCCTGTGGCAGGAGTCGATATCGATACCATCGTTGTTAGCGTTGACAACACTTCTGACCGTGATTCCGCTGATGTGCACGTCGTCACAGGCTAAATAATGCTGCACCCACATCGGCGAGTTCCTGATAGTTACATCCTTTACCGTGACGTTTCGACATTGAATAAATCGAATAATATAGGGCCGCACCTTATATGGCCCTTTGAATGAGCGTCCCTGGCCATCTATGATACCATTTCCGGTGATGGCGATGCGCTCCAGTTTTTCACCGTAAATCAGACTCTTGTCCGTATAGTTGTCGGTGTACGACCTAAAGGCCGGTACAGTCTCTGGATAATCTTTCAGATTTTTGCTGCCTAACAACGTACAGGCAACGTCGAGCTTCAGTGTCACGCCGCTTTTCATATAGATAGTGCCGGACAGAAAAACTCCTTGCCCCAGATAAACAGTCCCGCCGCCGTCCCCCGCACATTCGTCTATTGCCCTTTGGATGGATTTGGTGCACAGCGTTTTCCCATCGGCTTTGGCCCCGTAGTCGCGAACGTCATAGACCGTCTCAGCACCGAAAGCCGAAGCTGTCCCCAAAAGCCACAAAAATCCCGTTAAAATCCACAATCTCACACTGTTCATAATTTCCCCTTTCTTATTTCTTACTTATTCTTCTGTCATCCTGATGCAAAAAAAGCCTGCCCTGAGCAAAGCCGAAAGGCCGAAGGTTCTGGTCTTAGCAAAGGAGCAACACTGGGTGGCACCCTCAAATTTATTTGGGGGTGTTGTAATACGGATATCAATTCTCGACCTCCGATTTACTTCTACCTACGAGCATCGAGTATCCATCATCGAGCATCAATTAAACCTTTGCTATTAGATATACTGAGTAGATAATCGCCGCCACGCACACCCAGCCGGCCAAGAACCCGACCACCGATGTACGCGATGGGATTGCTATTTCCAGGCTGGTGTTTGGAAAGATGTTTCGCTTCTCAGGAACCACAGCATCATCCGGCAGAGTGCAGGGCACAGATACCTGCTCGCCCGGCTTGACAGGCGTTCGCACCAACGCGTAGAAATTATCGAGTTTTTCCTCAGACACCGGTTTGGTGAACAGACTTACTACGATTCCGACAATTATCCCCACCGACAGATAGAAAACCATCTGCCAGGGCAGATAAACCTCTGCCATGCCGTTTTTAACAAAAACGAACGTCAGAGACTCTGCCATCGAAAGATTACCCAGCCACGAGATAAAGAACTCCTGTGTAGTCAGCCACCACATCCCGAACGCCGTAAGTGTTGACGCCCAGGCCCCGGCCACCGTCGTGCGGCGCCAGAAAAGACCCAACCAGAACGCAATACCCATCATCGGCGAAATCTTCCAGAATATCTCGAGTCCTTCCACAACACCCTCGAGCCGATACGCGAAAACTACGCCGCCGGCAACGATTATCAGTGATGCAACTCGAGCTACAAAAACATAATGTTTTGCAGTTCTTCCAGGCAAAAGGCGTTTGTAAATATTTTTCGTAAACAAACCTGATGATGCTATCATAAATGAATCACAGGAACTCATTACGGAAGCCAGAAGAGCCGCCAGGAAAAGGCCGAGTATGCCGTGTGCTATCTTTGGCAGAAATTCTGCCGCCACCAATCCAAAGATGTGGTCCGGCTCAACCTCATTACCGGCGAAATACACAACCGCACCAAGTCCCGTCAGACACCACGCCACCGTACACACCCGCTTAATGAAATTTCCAAACATCCAGCCAACCCGGCCTTCCATCTCAGTTTTGCCGGCGGCACAGTTACCCATAGTATGCGGCTGGGTTACAATACCCACCAGACCATTGAAGGCAATTACCGTTATGTAGAAAAATCCAATCTCCGCCGGAGCTACGAGCGATAACATGCCAGGCTCCTTTATCGCTTCGTGAATACCCCGCAAGCCGCCTACGGCACTTAAAATAAACGGGAGCAGGACAAAGGAAAAGACAACAGTCAGCACCCCCTGGATAAAATCGGTAATAATCGCTGCCGAAAGCCCGCCGGCCATCCCATATATGACGAACATTACCGTCATCACGGCGATAGCGATATTGGACGAAACAAGACCGGCCGTGCTTGCATCAATAACCGCACCGGCGCCCTTGAGCATAACGCCAATATTGATTGATAGGTTCAGCATCCCGACAACTGCAAACAGCATCGCAACGCTTAGCCCGAATCTTGCCTCAAAAACATCTGCCGTCGTTATTGCCCTGAAGCGTCGCATCACCGGCGCAATCAACCAGTAAAACGGCGTCGCGAACAACCACAGCCACTGGTACCATATACCGGAAAGCCCGTTTGTGAAGCTCTTTGAAGCTACACTGACAGCCTGGTCGGAATGTGTGCCTGTCCCGAACGCATGCGTTATCATCATTACTTTGCCGAATCTGCGGGGCATAAAGAAATCGGCAATATTCTTTATCCGCCTTGCCGCCCAGACGCCAATAATAGTTATCCCGACAAGATATAATCCCAACACCAAAATATCCGCAATGTGCAGTCCCAACATAGCGTTCACTCCTTACGGCCGGCCGCCGGAAATTGACTTTTGAAAATTGAAAAAAGCAAATTGAAAATCGAAAAAAAACCCCGCAGCGCATCCTTTCGCCACGGGGCAATGAAAAAGAACATATTCCAAAATTCGATCCTCGATACTCGATTCTCGTTTCTCAGCGAGTATCCAGCATCTGGCGTCGAACCTCGTCATTTTCCCTTATCTTCTTTGCGTGACTCTTCGGCTATCCTGTCTATCTTCTTCGTGCGCTTCTCAGTCTTTCGCGGTATTCTTACTTCTACGCCGAGTCGGCCTAATTCACCGGCCACCTCCGGTTGTACTGGGTCAAGCTGAAAACTACGCTTCAAATATTCTTCTCCCCTGACCTTATCGTTCTTGCTCAAATAATAGTAGCCGAGCTGCCTATGAACCCTGGCTGAATTCGGCGCCAAATGAAGCGCCTGCATATAACAATCAAACGCATACTCATCAAGAAGCTGCTTCTGAAACGCGAACCCAAGCCGGAATGACTCACTCGCTGAACCGGCAACCTGGTTCATATAGATATCGGCATAAATTTTAGCCTTGGCAGTGTCCCCGCTATCGAAAAATACCTTCACCATTGCCGCTTGGGCCTCCCTGTGAGCGGGGTCAAAACTTATAGCTCTGCTATAACGATATTCTGCCTTCATCCACAGTCTCTCGGCATGATATAATTGACCCAATTCGTAATGTGCTTGCGGGTTTTCAAATTTGCGGTCGAGTGTCTTCAGTAGAGCGGCTTTCTTCTGTTCAGCAGGTATTCTCTCGACCTTGCCGGTTCCAGCCACTCCTTGGCTGTTGCACCCGACAAGCAGCGTTGTGCATAAGAAAAGAAGGGCAAAGGTAAAGAGAGTAATCAAATCAAGCCTACTTCGCCGAAGCAGATTCGGCTGCGAAGGCTGAAGCCAAAAGACAAAGCTTCCTGCTTTTGATTTCTTGCTTCTGACTTTTCTTGTCATTCTGTTCTCCCTCAAAAAGGTCTTGACCCGCTAAATGCCTGTCATCAGCAGATTAGATTTCTGCAATTTTGCCAAGCTGCTGCAAGCTTTGCAAGAAAAAATTTCAGCAAATCAAATAAAATATATTTTTTATTGATAATTGATATTTGACCCAAAAGCAAGAACCGAGTATCGAGAATTTCTGTAATAAAATAGACATCTCCAGCGACTAATATAACAACGGCCCGCCTAACAACGGCCCGCCACAGGCGGGCTTAGGAGAATCGCTTGCAAGTGATTGACTGGCAGATAATTATCGAAAAACACGGCCCGGCTGTGTGGCAGACCGCTTACAGGCTGCTTGGCAACCGCACTGATGCTGCCGACTGTTTCCAGGAAACCTTTATTTGTGCTCTGGAAATCTCACAGCGTCAGCGCATTCGGAACTTTTCTGCCCTGTTGACCCGGCTGGCCACCACACGGGCAATAGACCAGCTACGCCGGCGATTCCGCCAGTCGCACTGTAGCACTGCCTCGGCTGACTGGGCTGCTGTGCCGAGTGAAAATCCGGGCCCGGCTCAAATGGCACAGCAGCAGGAGTTGGCTGCCAGGCTGCGAGAGTCGCTAACTCAACTGCCGCCGCAGGAAGCCCAGGTTTTCTGCCTGCGATACCTAAATGATATGAGCTATCGGCAGATCGCCAAAGCCCTGGGCATTAAAATAAACGCCGCTGGTGTGCTGCTGCACCGCGCCAGGGCAAAACTACGCCAGTCTTTTGAATTGTTGCCGAAAGAACAAATTTGAATTGTCGCCGAAAGAACAAAAGTGAGGTTGTATTATGGAAGAAAATGAAAATATTTTAGAAAAAGCTGTAAAAGCCCTCAATAATGAGCAGATTCCCCCCAGCCCGCCCCGGGAACTGGCCGATGCAACCATTGCGAAGCTTACTGAAGCCTCCGGACAATTAAGCACAGCAACGACAGGGAAGCGAATCCGGATTATAGAATGGCTAAAAGCCACAAACAGCTTCACTAAAGTTACCGCCGCAGCCGTGCTGCTGATTATAGCCGGTTACGCCGCAGGCCGACTCTCAGCCCCTCGAGGGCCTGATGCCGAACAACTGCAAGCTGCTCTCGAACCGGCTATTCGCCGGAATCTCCTTGACGATATGAAGCAATACTGGCAGTTAGCTCTGACGAGTAGTTATGTTCAGCTTAAAGACGACCTCACTCAGCAATATCGCCGCGATTTAAGTCAATTCGCAGCACAGACCGTACTTGCTTCCGGCGCCGTGACCAATCAACTGCTGGAAGAGCTCATCGACTCAATTAATGAGGCCCAAACACAGGACAGGCAATGGGTAGAAGCAGCCTTTGAGCAGATAGAGTTCAATCGACTGCGGGACAATGCCCAGTTGAGCAATGCTTTCGCAACCTTCGCCGTCCAGACTGAGGACGAACTGATGCGTACAAAAAAGGATATGGCACAACTGTTTTACTATACTCAACCTGATAGTTTACTTCCAAACAAATTTGTAGATCCAAACAATTTAATTGAAAGGAGCAAAAAATGAAAAAAGCTTTAACCCAGACAATTATTGTATTTGTCGCCATCAATCTAATAACGGCAGGTTTTGCCCTGGCCCAAAACGTCACCGAGGAAGAAAGCCAAACAGCCTCAAAAGAAGAACTCATTGCGGAAAAGGAAGCAGAGCTTGCGAGAATGAGGGCTGATATTGCGGCTAAATTGGCAGATGTTGCACAAAATGAGCAGATGGAAGCTACAAAAAAGCAGATGCAAGCTCAATTAAATCAGTTACTGGCTGCACAAAAGAAGATAGAACTACAGATTCCTAAGATCGAAGTAGCAGCACCGCGCATACCGCTATTGGGGCACGGCGGCAGCGGGGCGGTTCTCGTTATTCCCGCCGCCGAATTGAAAGTAGAAGATCTTGCTACGATTACCGAAGATATGAGCGTGATGTCGCGCATCTTTGCCAAAAAACTCAACCAGTCTCGCCTGACTACGGGAAGAGGAAGCTGGTATGTTGAGGATTATAGTCCGTATAGTCCGTTACCGGTTTTGGGCCGCGACAGTGGCACAACTGAAGCCATCTACCTTGAGGGCTACGCGGCTCTGTTTTTGATGAAAGTAAATTTCCCCCTCTCGCCCTTACCAGAAGAGAAAGAGGAGAAAGAAACCAAAGAAGAAGATACCGACCCACTTTGGACACAGATGAGACAGGAGATATATGAGCCCGAAGAGGTCGATAGAAGACGCAGGACCGACGACCGTCCGGAAGAAAAATACGATGCCGAGAAGGTCGAAGAGTTGAAAGAAACACTTATTAAAACATTGAAACATGCCGCAAACATCCGGGCCCTGAAACCGGACCAGTCGGTGATTCTCACGGTCATTGGTGGCCAAAGCCAGTCTGGAACGAGGACTCCCACGCGATCATCATACGGTCGAAGCAGTATGAGTTCCAGCGTCAGCAGAGGCCGCAGCAGTATGGTACGAAGGGCACCCAGAGTCCCAACGGTAGCGGCCTCCTTATTGCCTACGGTTCTGACTATTTGTGCGAAAAAGTCGGACATTGATGACTTTGCAAAGGACGAGCTCAGTTTTGACCAATTTAGGGAACGAACTAAGATTTTCACATCTTTTGCAAAAGTCGGACAAGGAGGCTTTCCAGGTGTCGAAGAAAGGCCGGTTGCTCAGGCTCTGCCCCCTGTATTTTAACTGATTTCGTCAGCAGAAGGTAGATTCTAAAATGTTGATTAACTAATTACACTAATTACAGGTTATTTATTTAGAGGAGTAAAAAAATGAAATCTTTTAACAGAGCCATTACTATTGCCATCGTTCTAACTTTAATGCTCGCAGGTTCCACCACAGCCCAAACCGCCCCCGCCCCAGCCCAAACCGTTCCGGCCACAGCAGGCCAGCAAGCAGTCAACAAAATTGTTGAAGACACAACCTCAAATTTGAATGAAACGCTCAGGCAGCTAATAAATGCGAGGGCACAGCAGTATGGCAGTAGAAGTAGGGGAGTCCTTGTAATTCCCACCGCAGAGATAAAACCGCAGGATGTAGTCACGGTGATGGAAGATATGACTGTTATGTGCCGCATCTTTGAGAAAAAATTGGCGCAATCGCATCTGATTCGAGAGGAGTACGATAGTAGATTAGGATTCTCGAGTGGCTTAGTGCTCTCGATACCTTTTTCTTCGGACAGTCGCTCTACAGGGGCAGGGGCTATGTACGTTCAGGGCTACGGAGCACTCTTTATGACAAAAGTAGATTTTCTGCTCTCACCGCCACCCAAAGCACAGGAAGAGAAGAAAACCGAAGAGGAAGATACCGACCCACTCTGGACAGAGACAAAACAGGAAATTTATGCGCCCGAAGAGGTCAGTAGAAGAAGCAGGACCGACGACCGCTCGGAAGAAAAATACGACGCTGAGAAGGTGGAAAACCTCAAAACCACTCTTATCAAAGCACTAAAACACGCAGCAAACATCCGAGCCGTAAAATCAGATGAGTCGGTGATTCTTACGGTCACCGGGAAAGGCAGTCAGTCTGCTGGCGTTACTATTCAAGCGATTGGTAGAGGTGAAATCCTCGTAGAGGACAAATATAACAAAACCGTCAGCATAGTTGAGGCACCTTCATTAAGCGACATAGGGTTTTCCTCACCCACAGTTCTTGTCATTCGCGCCAAAAAATCGGACATAGAAACCTTTGCAAAGGGCCAGTACGATTTTGACCAATTCCGCCAACGGACACAACTTCTTTTATACCCCTTTCTGGGCGCAAGCGTGGGTGGACCATCCCGTTCTTCCCCGACAAATGTGATTTATGGAGGGAGTAGTAATAGAAGAATTCGCTGATAGATTCCACCAGCAAGTGTAGTGAGGAATCTTAAAAAATGGATAGCAGGGTACGATGTGATGTACTCTGTTATCCATATTCCGTATAAAATCTTCGAATTCCAGATACGCCCCGATCCTCGCGTTACGAACCGCAAGTCACGACTCATCCGACCACGATGCAGAAAACGTCTCATGCGTAAATCGCCCTATTTGTAAATCCCAAAATACCAAAAAGTAAAGTACGTCAGGTACCGAATTTCAGTTTTGGTCGAAAGGCTTGTAATTTTTGTAAAAAAAAAAAATACAAAAAAGAGCCAAAAAACGCTCATTTTCATACTCATCGCCTTTTGTACTTATCCTCTTGTGACCTAAGCGCTTATGTAAATATATAAAAAGTATGAAAAACTAAATGTCCAAATGCTTATCCCCATCACTTGCTCCCTAAGGGGGCTTTATTCTTCACCATATCCCCTATATTGCCAATAATTACATACCATAACCCCGGATAATTGACACCTTGTCCTCTGATTTTCGTTGTTTTTTTGCAATTAGCGGCGTCTCATTCCCAATAGCGTTCTTGGAAAATTTATCTCTTTTGTACAATTATTTATTACCGCTGTAAAAAGGCTAAATAAGAATCACTTTCAGTCCGAATAACTAAATGTCCGAATGATAATTTATTTGACAAAAAGGTTTTGTCGTCGTATAATATAGTAGATTACAAACGAAATTGGTTATAGGGAAGACTCTGATGGGAAAGATGGATGACAAAAACAAGCTACCTCCAGTAGAGCAGTTAAGGGGAAGAACCCTTGGCAGAATACTAATAAAAATGGGTGTTCTCAGCAGGGACAAAGTCCATGAATGTCTTAAAATCCAGAGTCAGCGCCAAGGAGTGAAAATAGGCGAGATTTTCCTCGAATTGGGTCTGGTCGATGAGGTCCAATTGCATATGGCACTTGCTGCCCAACGCGGAATGGAATATGTGAGCCTGGATGGTGTTGATATCCCTCCTGATGTGGTCGAAAAGGTGCCGGCGCAAATGGCAAAGACGTACCATATCGTACCAATCGAATACAATCGTGAAAAAAATGAATTAACCGTTGCCCTTGACAGCCCCGATAACTTCAGAGCTACAGACGATCTAAGCACACTGATGGGTTTTAAGGTTATTGCGAAGATCACCGACCGTGATATGTTGGAAAGCACTTTGACCAAATATTACGAGACACAAGACGAAAACATCAATGAGCTGATAGATGAAATACAAGGTGACAGTTTCCTTGCGGAATTTGAGGGCAGAAATCAAAGTATCGACCTTGATGAATTGAAGGAGCTGTCTGAGTCCAATCCCGTCAAAAAGCTTCTAAACCTTGTTTTGCTGCAGGCAATTCGTGACAAGGCCTCGGACATCCATTTTGAGCCGTTTGAAAATGAGTATAAGATGCGTTACCGCATTGATGGTGTGCTCTATGAAATGGTTCCTCCACCAAAATATATTGCTGCGGCTCTTAGCTCACGTATAAAGGTTATGGCAAACCTGGACATTGCTGAGAGACGTCTGCCACAGGACGGCCGAATATCACTGACCGTCCAAAACAATCCAGTTGATTTGCGTGTTAGTGTTCTGCCGACAATGTTCGGAGAAAGTGTTGTATTGCGTGTTCTGGATAGAAGCCAGGCCATGTTTGATTTGGCGGCACTTGGTTTGAGGCCGGATGACCATGAAATAGTCCGTCAGCTCATACGTAAGCCAAACGGTATTATAATTGTTACCGGCCCCACCGGATGCGGCAAAACTACTACTCTTTATTCGGCCTTGAATGAACTTAATGACATCGGGACGAAGATAATCACCACTGAGGACCCGATAGAATATGACATTGACGGTATTGTTCAGGTTCAAATGAAACCGGCTATTGGCTTGAAATTCGCAAGGTGCCTAAGACACATACTCCGTCAGGATCCCGATATTATATTAGTGGGTGAGATTCGTGACCTTGAGACAGCGGAGATTTCTGCCCAGTCCTCTCTGACAGGCCACATTGTGTTTACCACCCTGCATACAACCGATGCCCCGAGCTCAATAGCACGACTGTTAGATTTGGGTGTCGAGCCGTTTCTTCTTACCGCTACTATTGAAGGCATCATCTCCCAGCGATTGGTGAGGAGAATATGTGAAAACTGCAAAACGGCGTTTGAGCCAAGTGAAGCTCAGTTAATGGAATTACAACTTACACCGGATGATATCAAGGGTAAAAAGTTTTATTACGGCCGAGGCTGCAGCAAGTGTAACGGTACCGGTTATAGAGGTCGAATAGGTATTTTTGAGATTATGGTATTCAATGATGAGATACGAGACTTGGTTATGAATCAGGCTTCGACTGCGGTCCTGCGTTCGGCAGGCCAGAAAGCTGGTATGAGATTGCTGCGTGATAACGGCCTGGAGGCCATATATGACGGCATTACCACCATAGATGAGGTTGTAAAAGAAACGATAATGGAAGAAGTATAGCAGGGGCTTGTTGCCTATGAATCGGGCCTTGATAGGTAATCGTCAATAGAGCTATGCAAAATTGAGGTTAGGCATATATTATTTAAGAAAATCAGGTTTTTTAATTTTCTTAAATAATCAAATAGCCTATTGCTGGGCAATAATTTATTGTTTGAAAAGAAAAAATTAAAAGACAATTTTTTCTTTTCAAAGTATGCCTAACCTCGATTTTGCAGAAGACTTAATCGTCAATACAAAGGAGGTATTTAAGATGCCAGTTTTTCAATATGCAGCGCTGGATGCACAGGGCGTAGAGATAAAAGATGAGATAGACGCTCTTAGCCAGAAAGAAGCGATAAGCAAGATACGCAATATGGGATATTTTCCCACGAAGGTCCGTGAGCGTGGTGTGGGGAAAAAAGCGGGAGCGAAAAAAGCTGCTGGGAGGCCGACGCGCAGGCGAGGTGCCGGCGGCAAGGTCAAAGTCAAATATATAACCCAGTTTGCAAGACAGCTTTCGACTCTCCAGGATGCGGGTTTGCCTATTTTGCGGTCGTTGAGGATTCTTGAGGAACAGCAAAAGTCTGGGACATTCAAGAGGGTAATCGGTTACGTGGCCGATGATATTGAGGGCGGTTCGACGCTCTCGGAAGCTATGGGCAGATACCCAAAAGCCTTTGATAGGCTTCTGGTCAGTATGGTAGCAGCCGGTGAGACCGGGGGTGTGCTGGACTTGATATTGGCTCGTGTGGCTGAATTTATGGAAAAGGCCCAGAAACTCAAATCGCGAGTTAAAAGTGCGATGGTATATCCGGCTGTGGTTTTGACCGCGGCTTTCACTATTCTCTTGCTGTTGATGAAATATGTGATACCGCAGTTTAAGCAGGTGCTTGAGGAGATGGTGGAAGGTGAGTTGAACCGTGTAACGACCACAGTGCTCGGCGTAAGCAACTGGATTGCAACACAATATGGCTGGGTGATTATATTAGGCATTCCGTTCGCAATAATTTTTCTGCTCAGAATTGCGAAGAAGTTTCGCACCAGCAGATATGTTTTGGATTCCGTCAAATTAAAGCTTCCGGTTATGGGCCAGATTACCAATAAAGTGTCGGTAACACGGTGGACGAGAACACTCGGGACATTGATTGGTGCCGGCGTGCCGATTCTGGATGCCCTTAATGTTACACGTGAGACAGCAGGAAACGAGGTCTTTGCCAATATGCTCAACAATGTGCACAATTCCATCAGGCAGGGCGATACATTCGCCGGCCCGTTACGGCAGTCCAAGACCGTTGACTTAATCGTCTCCAATATGGTTGCCGTGGGCGAGGAAACAGGTGACCTGGACAAGATGCTTCTGAAAGT
>CAYQKF010000098.1:0-19461 GCA_964417935.1 uncultured Pirellulales bacterium | reverse complement strand
ATTGTAGCCTGAGCATCACTACAGAATTAACCCACCCATAACTGACCGGTTACCAACCGAAGTGCAAGGGATATGAGCAGCGGACATTGAAAATGTTTACAAATTTCATGTTTTCTATAACTTACTGAGATTACAGAATTTATGAAATGAACATTTTTTCAAATTGGCAGATAACGAGTCTTTCGGTTGTACCGGGGTTGTAGGCGCCAACTCACGAAAATGGGGGCATTTTAGTGGTGCCTTGTCACTGTTCAACAGCTTCCGTTTGAGATACAGTTCTTCGGTCTCTCCGTGGCGACGAATCTAAACTTCAATTTCTGAGCTTTGCTCACTTACTGAATGAAAGCTTCCAGAAGAAATGCTACTATACTCGGCAGGGACCGAGCCAGTGGCATTGATAAAGTTATGGACAAACAGGTCCTATCAATCTGCCCAGAATTCAACGGCTTTCCGAGCTATGCTCTCATATTCTTGTCGTGCTTTTTGGAAGATAGCTCGGACCCCTGCTCGTTCGGTATCGGACGAGTAACGGCTGGGCTTGTTAGCCACTTGAAGCAGGCGGTCGATCCACCTTATCATGTACTCTGCATCGGCCTTCGATGCAGTAGGTTTTCCATCCAATGCAATATACACTGGACTGGTATGTGCCTGGCGCATATGACCATCAGGGCTGGTAAAAATAGCCCGAGCAGCGAGCCAGCCGCTCCTCTGAGGTCTTAACTCGGCTATGAGTGACTCCTTAAACATGGGTGAGGGCGGTAAGTTTTTCAAATCAATCTTCTTTATCACCTTTCCATTAGAAACGAGTTCGAGTGAGTCAAGTGGCTGGATACTTCGCACTTCTGCTTTGACCAGAATCGGTTCTTTCCTGCGTGTCGAATATTGAATCTCTGAGCCGCTGTCCATTCCATTCGCGGTCAGAATAAGCATAGGACCACTTGTTGCAAATGTACGGCCAGCGCGGATTGCCTTGAGATAATTGGCCTCAGTAAGGGTACCATCCAATTTGGCATATGTCCGGTTGTAGCCCAGGGGCACTGGCATTACACCCATTGCAGAACCGCCAGTGACCGCCAGTCTAAATCCACAATTTAGAAACCGGTAATAGGTCAAATTTGTGCGGTGAAACAGCTCATCTTCACCCCAATTCTCTTGCTTGTCTGTGTCATCAGTAGCCATTCCCCAGCCAAGACGCAAGGTGGATTCTCTATGATAGTGGTTGTGACAGACTTGGACTGAATCGAACAGTCCCAAAGCCACCCCAACCACATTCTCACCCCAGATTGGCTTATCAGTATCGATGACACATTGTGACGAGGTCCGTTTAGCTGCACGACCTAAGACAGCATCACAAGGATATTTACTGTTCCGCATGGGCATCCTGACAGGTTCGGTCAGTCCGAACATCAGCAGAGCCCCTATAGACTCAAATGCACCACCGCCTATACGCTCAATTTCCTGATTCCGTAATGTAACCATATGCGTGGCATTAGCATAAACACCGGGCCCAGCTTGCCAACCAGGCCATCTCTCATCCGAGGTGCTGCTTTGCTGATGATTCCAAAGAGTTAGAATGGGTTCGAAGTTTATATCGTCAGCTAATGCAAGTTGTTTGAGGATTTCAAGATTATCAAGACCGAAATGACAGTGCATATCTGAAGAGTACCAGCCCTCCTTATACATGCTAATCCATCGTTTCAGGGTGATGTCAACTTTGGTGGTCTGGTTGTTTACAATGATGATCTCTTTATCAACAGGAAGATACTCTTTGCCTCGCTCAATATGGATTATAGCTTTGCCGGCTGGAACTCTAATACTAAAATGACCATCACATGAGAAACTACGATCTTTTGCGTATGGTGTACATGACTTAGTAGCCGGATTGATAAAACGTTTATCTCCTATACTTACCCAAGCTCGACATGGTAGTGGAATCCGGACATTAGGTTCGTAAACGCTTACCGAGAGCTCACCGGTATCAGCCCCAAAGGTAGCAGGCAGACCAACCAGTACTATCACCAGAGATATTATAATTACCAACTTCCGCTTTATATTATTGCTTTGCATGTTATTATTTTACTGTTCCACATACCAGGCCAACCTGCAGCCCCCCACCATGGCACGTGTAAAAAATTCTTCCGTTTGAGACAATCGTACCGATGCATTCACTTGGGTCTATACGAGGCCCTGAAGATACTAACTTGACGTTATCCATATCTGATAAATCATATACGTCCATATTAGAACCAAGCAGCCTTGGCACTTGGAAGACCTCTTCTACTTTTTGCTGAATGGCCAAAAAAGCATGAGTAGTAAAGCGTCCCATCCATAAGACATACAATCGTATTTGAACTGTACCCAGTTCTCTTCTGAATAAGCACAGATGGTTCTTGTAGTAGATGTCATAGGAATTCCTGTTATTTTATATTAATCACCAGACGACTTTATTTAAACCAAAATCCGCAGTACATAGCCAAAATAGCTATGGCTGCGTTGGTTAAATGATCGGAGCAGTCGAATCCGTGGCTGGACCGATGTTAACTTTCCTTGCCAAGATAATTTGTTCAATCCTAATATCGTTTTCTGCTATGTTCCGCATATGTATTAGTTCATTTTACCTCATCCTACGGAATCGTGCAATGTTCTGCAATTTCAACGCTTCTGACCGTTAACTCGGCAAACATTACTGTCAGAAAGACCTAAGATGGCGTCAATTCACTGAAAATCCAACATTCTTGGCACCTTTTCTACGCACCCTGACCCCGGATTTTTCATCACCTTCCGGATCTTCCCAACTCCAAGAATCGACTCTTTCCATACACGATCAGTACGTGATCAGGTAATAGCAGGTCTTGTCGCGAGTACCATCGATCTCAAAGGTGTTCTTCTGCACCGGAAGCGTTTGCAACGTGCGCAATCCATCATGGTCCAGAAGATGTACCTCTGCCTGGCCCGGACGTTTCAACGTAATCTTTGCTTTAACGGGTTCCATAAGGATGGGACTACCGCCCCGATCCAAAATTTGATCCTCTGCTTCATTGAGTTTCATGCCGGTGTTGCGGGCTCTGGCAATGGCTACAACCAGTACCTTTCTGGACGAACTGATATCTCTGTTGGGCTCCTTTGCAATGGCCCCATCGAAGTGTAAAAAAGAATACTCTGCTCATTGATGATCTCAATCACACAAATCGCCGGATCTTCGGCATATGTCAGTCCTGTATAAGGATTACGGTGCTTCAACAAATTGACAGTCTGGCGGATATGCAGATTCTGGAGTTCGACCGAGTAGAAGTAGGCGCTGTGTGGACAGCTAATCCGATTTTTCCGTTTATCAAACGAGCCGAACTCCTCGATATAGGGTACGTCTCGTTTGTCCACCGGACCTGCTTTGATCGTGCCGAAATGTGCCGAAAGCTTGACAAAGATGCCGGCTTCCCTGAATTTGGCGATCTGGTAATCCATACGGCCCAAAGCTTCAGGATCAAACTCGGCAATACTGTCCACGGTCTGGATACCTGCCCAGCCCGATCCGTCAGCATACTTATGCAATCGCACACTATTGATGCCATATTTGGGATAAAACGCCGCACGTCGCTTGGCCAATTCCTTGTCCGGCGCACATGCACTATAGCAGAGATTGATCCCCCACAGTTTGATGGCTTTACCATTGTAAATGAGCTTGTCGTCCTTTCGTGTGATTCTGCCGTATCGCCCGGCCGGTATGTCCAACCATTCTTGCATCCCGATCTCGCCAGGCTGCGGTGTGTTTCGCGGCTCAAAGCGATACCATCTAGACATGTCGTTACTATATCCAATCGTCCCTAAGATAAGCACAAATCCTAAACCGACAAACAAACCTGTCCTGAGTGTAATTGAAGGGATGGAAATATATTGGTTACACCCCGTTTTCATAGATACTCCTTTTCGAGTCAAAAGACCTACCCAAATACTCATTAGTGGGAATTACCCATTATACCCGGCTACACACTCCCTTGCCAAAGCCAGGATGATCCATAAACTTCGAAACCATTGCAACTGATCCTCCGACGTTACCGATTACACGTCCGGCGCAGTTTAGTACTTCGCCGTTGCCTTCTGCAATACCACGAACCATATCTCATCGACGCCATCGCCATCCAGATCGAACGGAAAGAACGGCACGAACCAGATTCCCGGAATCACACCGGGGCCAAGCTCTTTTGTCCAGACCTCTTTGCCGGAATGCGTGTAGACCGAAATCTTCATCCGATGCTTTGGAAAAAAGAACATCTCCACATAGGGATCCACTTCTGCATCCTGGCAATACGCAAGAAAGATGCCATCCTCATCCCCCAAATCCACCGGTACTGCCCGGCACTGGCCCAATTCCATCCCAACGTTGAATTGCAGTATTGCTTGAAGGCTGTAATCTGCAGTCGATATGAAGTGACCCGATGGATCAACGCCCAGATCCGTAGATTCGGCGAAGCATAACGATGTTATGAGTAATAGTGCTATGCACAGTGATCTAATAGCCTTCATTTTATCCACACTCCTTGAGCATTCGTTCTGCGCCTGCCACACGAATTTAGGCTACCACATAAATCAAGGCGATCCATAGAACACGAGATTGTCATAAGTCCGCTTGTCCGCGCGTTTCTGTTGGTGCTCGGCCAATTCGCCGTGATACTCACAATGAAGAAATTGGCTGTCGAACATAGGAGGCGGCATCTCCTCGCTTCTACCTTCCAACGCCGCCGCCAAATGCAGCAACGCCAAGGGGATTTCGTCGCCGGTTCTGGCAAATTCCCGTCCCGGCCGAGGAAAAAGACCTGTTTCTTTCTGTAGCTTCAATAGATTGTCTGCGACTCGACAAGCCACCTGCAGCGTTGAGCGGTTGCCAGTTGCCCGGTGCAATTCAAGCAGAGCGTAAATCAAACGCCAATCCGCACTGTCCGTATCTAAATCCAAAGCCCGGCCTTCTCCGCTGGGCGAGCCAACATCGCCTATTCCCATAGACAGCCCCAGTTGACGAACCATCTTCCAGTGCATCTTGTCTTGAGAGAGACGGTAGGCCATCGCATAGCTCCACAGGAGGTACCCGTCAGGATTTCGAGGGGCGAAAGATTTAGGCACGTAGTACCCCGTCTTGGCTTCTTGCCATTTCAAAGGGGTGCCGTCCGTCATCAAGGCGATGAAATGCCCCGTATCGGGATCGTAACTTCGATCGGCATATATCTTCAGGTCCTCAAGAGCCCATGCGATGAATTCCCGTCCCACCTCCGCATATCTGCCTCCTGCTTCAAGCAACGCCTCAGCAGCCTGCATCTGGGCCAGGGGTATGTGGTGGTATCGGGAGGTCTGATGATATGAAGCGACAATCTTGGCTTCATTGATCGAAGGGTGAACGTGCCCCAAAGCATCCTGGGCCCGATCGTGTGTTCGATAACTAAGTTGCCCGCCGCATAATCCGGTCTTGGGATGCTTTCCCTGCTGCCAGCGATAGGCCAGTCGGCGCGTCCATGTTAGAGCATCCTTGTTCTTGTCCAACACGGCTAACATGGTTCCGCTGTGCATCAATGGCGGGGTCACATTGGCAAAGGAGAGGTTGCCTCCCTTTGTCGGAAAAGGCACCTCGATGGCTGCGGCAAACTCGTGGTCCCATTTGGGTACTGCGTCCTTCTCCGTATTCGCGTGTCGGTTGTAGTCAAGACGGCTCCAGTCAAGAATATGTGTGGCCCAGATCGCTCCCATCAGCTTGCGCGTGGATTCGGGATCTACATCCCACATAAATCGATAATAAGGTTGGTGTCCTTTCGTCTCATGGGTACCAGCGTACTGGCCGACCGGATGCTCCTTCTCCAAGTCCCACGCCAGATGGCCACCCCAGTATAGAAGACCGTTTTTGGACTGAAGATGTCTCAGCACGTAACCGGTGGCATCCACCGCTGCCTGGCGATACTTGGAGTCTCCCGTCAACGTAGTAAGACCGTCGAGAATGCGCATCAGAGGCTGCTGGCTGGCAAAATTGCATAACACCCACGATTGGCCATCCTTCTTCCATATCACTGGCTCGAGGCTCTCGGCATGAAGGCCGTCAACAAATAATGGTGTGTGCTTGGGGCCGTAGGTATCTCTGCCATATTTGAGCACGTTATCTGCAAACTTCCGCACGGCGTCGAGGTACTTGCTGCTGTCGTTTGCATCTGGATTATTCACAGCAAGGCAGACAGAGAACTGGCAGATCAGCAATATGGCAAGCACGGCCTGGTTTATGAATCTTCCTTTCATATTAGGACCTCCTGTATAAAACTACGGCTTTCCGGCAGCAACATGATTAAGCGAGGCCTGTCGGTGTGCATTATACCATGAGATGCGAAGTCCTGCAATTAAGACAAGCCTTGATGTACTGGGAGTGGGTGGTCAAGTCTATGACCTATTGCCCAAGAGGTCGCACCGGTCACCTATGAAGAGTTCAAAGTCAAATACTAAAATCTCTGTTACCACAATTTTTTTGAGGCATCCTCGTTACGACATTTTCGGCCAACGTGCACTACTTACAGCCACTCACCAACCGGCAACGTTCATTGAAAACGTTCACAATTTTTATGATTTCTATAATGCCTTCAGGGGCAGACGCAGTGAATACCTTCACTTTATAGAAATCAACGTCCTCACGACCCTCTTCATCTATAACCCTTAAAGTGGCAACGTACACAACTTCATTGTACGACTGCATACCGTGCGAAAATAGTAAGTAGTCACGTATGGGAAAGCCAAACCGGTCTGTGTGCACAATAGGATCGCATGTATCCCAAATGGAAAATTGCACTCTCTTAGGTATGGAGAGCCACGCAGATGTAGTGTCGGCCTGTATTTTTACTCCCTCAATTTCGGTTGGCATAACATAAAGGGCACAGATTAAGTTTAGGAATTTGCCATTGACCTCTACATTAACTTCTGCTCTTCTTACCTTATAACACTATCCCGATGTTCCTCAACGTATATCAATCGAATAGATCTGTTCGAACCATCCTTCACTTTGAACTGGTATTCTTCGTTAACGTCCAGACAAATGATTTTCTGTTCAGAGTATCTCTCATTAGTACTTGGAGGGAAGACGCAAAGAAAATGGCTAATCCAAGCCTAAACAATCAAACGAATATCGAGCAGGGTCCTCGTAGGAAGGCTCGGCCCCGTAGATGACTTCCCCAACAAGTGCCAAAGCGCGAATAGTCTTTGCTCCGACACCCTGAAGGGCTAACAGCTTTTCATAATTCTCAGGCTGTATATCACAGACGAGTTGTAGAATTTTTTCTAAATAACGGCTCTTTGAAAAGTCCTCATTTACAACCGGATGCCATTTGAACTCAGTATCTTCCAATTTCAATAGGGTCAACTGCTCCCTTTGGTATTTCATGCTAACCATCTTGGGCAGGTGCCTGTGTCTAAAGTAAATGTAGCGATTCCTCTTTGCATACTTATATTTTAGCCAAATCTTTCACATAAAACAAATGCCCCGCACACCTACAATCTGAAGCACCAAAACCAGGCATAGTCGGTTCAAACATGCTGCTGAGTTTCTTTGCTAATTGACATTCGAGCTCTCGCGGTCCGGGAATGGTAATCGCCCCGAGCATCTCCGCCTTGGCTGATAGATAATCGATATGCCAACGCAGAGTCTTTTTCCTCTCATTGTGACGTTCAAGTCGAGCCGATAAATTCCGTTGAGCACTTCCAACATAGAAGTACACTCCTTGGCGAAAACGAAACTTTCCAAGCCGGCCTATCTGAATTGTCCGGTCCTTCGGCATATAAAATATTGCAATGTATACTCCAGCATCCAAATTCATTATTCCGATTAACACCCTCGCAATTCCAAACAAAACTTAAAAAAGCCCGACTCATTCATCAATAGTCCGGTGAGGTATCACTTCTTTGTCTATCAATCAGTAACTGTTAACTCGCACCTTTAAGTAATTCAATCATATCTTTCCTTTGTCAGACTCACGTCCAATTTCTCTTCGATTAGAAGATATTTTATTCTTCATTCTATTTTCTGATAGCCTGCCGTCAACATATCTTCTCTTCCTATCCCTCGCCATTGACCTATACCACTGCCGTCTGAATCACTTATCCGTCTTTGTCCGTTTCCTGCCCGGGACCGGTCCACCGCACGAAGTCCACACAGCCGCAATAGCTCATCCCGTGTCAAGAAACAAATAAGGGCTGGAGAGTAATGATCATATGAGTAATCAACTTAATCGCTGGGTTCGTAGCCGAGCTTCCCCCAGGCCGCTTTCTGGACCGCGTGCAAATCTGGGTTCCCCGGCTGTACACTATCGCTTGCCTGAGGGTTTGTCATTTCAGCAAGATCCACTGTGCGTGGGTCTCTCCATTTCCAGTAGTCGCTATGTCCGTCGGCGAATGAGAAATTCGTACCGTCCCCATGCCGAACCGTCGGCCGGTCCCACCAGCTTTCCTGGTCGTAGAACACGGTCCAACTGTCGGGCGATATCTTGCCTTCGTCAATAAACACGAACCGCTCTGGCGGCCTGCGAATCTGACTTAACCGTTTGATCATCAAGTCCTTGGTTCCCGGTATGCTCGTTGCGCCATTCATCGCATCAACGATCGCATATGTCAGCACTTCTCCACGAATCCCCGTGGGACATTTGAAAATATCGACATCCTCACAGTATTTGTAGAGGATCCCGTCCTTTAGGTGTTCTCGCAGCTCTTCAGTGTTCCCGGAAACCTGCCAACGCGCGCCTATCCAGGCAGGTTCGCCCGGTCGTGAGAAGAAGGTGCTCCCGTTGACGATCTTATCCTCGTTCTCATACGCGTACAATAACCACGCGAGGGTCAACTGCTTGACATTGCTCAAGCACGTGGCACGCTGTCCCTGCTCTTTGGCCCGATGAAGGGCCGGCATCAGGATCGCCATGAGAATGGCAATGATAGCTATAACGACCAACAGCTCGATGAGCGTGAAACCATTTCGCTGAACCATGTCTCGCCTCCTTCACCTATGGCAAAATACACCTTTCTTATTTAGCGGCGACTCGCCATTGAGCGTTCATGCTCTCATTCTGCCTGCCAGTTAACTGGCAAGGCAACTATATGATTATACACTATCCGAACTGCAGAACCAACAAGAATCAGGCGGGGAGAGCGCGACGGCCACCTATGAAGAGCTCAAAGTCAAATACTAAAATCTCTGTTGCCACAAATTTCTTTGAGGCATCCTGTTCCGACATTTTAGCCAAGCTTCGTAGCTTTTCTGAACAGCTTACCTCAACACGAAACGGCCGTTGTCAAATCGAGGGCTGGGTGTTATGGGTAAACTGAAGGTTGGTTGTAACGGGCTTTTGGAGACGGGATCCCAAATATATCACTGGCTTCGTACTTACGTTGCACGCACCTAGCATCCTACAGAATGGCTCCAGCTACAACCTTCCTTTGCGGCCTGAATCCGGGTTCGACATGCCCGCGTGAATTGCTCAAGACCCGTATCACAGGTATGGTACCCGCCTCGTCTGACGATGCATCCGGAGTTCACTTGTCTCCAGATAGACATGTTACCTTGCCATCGACGGTCGATACGTATAACCGCCCGCCGGCAACTGCCATTCCATCAAGGATCGGCGTACTTCCAAGGGGGTGCTCGGCCAGCGTCCTGCCGTCGGTCACCGAGAAGGCCAAGAGCTTGCCGCCCTTTCGATGCTCGTAAGCGGCCCACGGGTCGTCAGGATAGACTTCATCTGGGTGGCCGGCAACAATCAACGTCTCGCCGGCAATGACCATGGCGGTGGGACGGACAGGTATCCGGTGGGACCAGCGGTCTTTGGGTGCGCGCACCGTCGGGGTCTGCGACTGGCCCCTGCGCAAACCGGGGTCTTGGTTTGACGTCTGAGGCTTTGGAGCGGGCTTCCGTGGCTGGGGCGTCACAAGGTCGGCTGCAAAGATATCGAAACCCCCTGCCCCGGGTTTGAAATGCCCGCCGTAGCCTCCTATTTTCTGTCTGGCCCGTACCCCACACACGGTGTCATCATTGAAGACGAGGTATTCAGCAAGAGGCGCGCCACCAAGGAACCACCGTGTGCGGTGGAACCAACTGTCATCGAGGAATCCCCCCGTGGCATGGAGGTGCTCCGCTACCCTGTTCTGCCGGTCCTTGCTGAACAAGCGTCTCTGGCGGAGGTAGATGCCGTCGTTGTGTGCCAGTAACAAGTCCGAAAGCACGCCCGTGTCAATACTCTGGTCTCGCCCCCAGTCAACCACCATGTTTCGGTCGTTGGTGAGATGCTCGGACATGATCACAGCACCACTGTCGAGGTCCAGGGCCCATGCATAGATGCCCCCGTCGAGGAAAGAGGAACGCCCGGCAGTGCAATAGACGGTATCATCCTTGATCAACACGCTGCCATGAACAGGCCACGCTGACTCCAGCCGCCCGAATGCTCCAATCAGTCTGGCGGCAGGCGCCGCCCTGAATCGCCAAGCCAATTCTCCATCGCTTGCCAGCAGGCAGTACACGTGCCCGTCCGCGCAGCCGAAAACAACCCTGTTGTCGTAAATCGTGGGCGGTGTGTCAATCCGTCCACCGGCGCTGTACTGCCACAATTCACGGCCGGTTGACGCATTTAGTGCGAAGACCCGGCGACTGTCCTTTAACGCTACAATAACGCAGCCATCGGCCACGACGGGGCTGGTCGGCTCACCGCCGATATCCGCCTGCCATAGGGGCTCAAGTCGCGCCGGTAATGCGGTGGTCGTCGAGCCGCTGCGTTGTGCATCGTGTCGGTAGGCAGGCCAGCTCTCAGATGTCGGCGAACGTCCTGCGGATACGAGCTTGCCGTAGGCGGTCCCCTTCTGGAGCCGAGGGGCTTCCGAGGCACCGACAGTGTCACTGTCCGAGGCAGGCAGCAGTCCCATGAAGCCGTTGAGCTTTGAGGTGATATAGCAGTCGCACGGATGCGGCGTAGCGTAGACCATCCCGTTGCAAGGCATCGCTCCGAGACGGCATGTCCCCCGCACCCAGTGATTGATATCCGTATCTCCTGAAGCCGTGTCGATGAATTCAAGTCCGCGGAAGCTGGTCATGATAAAACGTGACGTCGCCTTATTGCGATAGCAGCGGTGGTGGTGAGCGTTGTCGAAGGCCTCGTAATTCGACACTTTGCGCCTTACCTCACCGGTCTTGGGATCCAGACCAAGGTAGAAGTCATCCTTGAAACCACTCACCCAAACCAAGTCTTTCAGAACGAAGACGTCCGCCGGATGACCCCAGCCCCATGAAGAGCACTCACGATTCCACATCTGCTTGCCGGTCTCGGCCAAGAAGGCGTGCAGCCTGCCACGAATCTCCCGCCAGTCTATTCTCCTGTCCGGATTGAGCTGAGCGAAGTAAAGCACCGAGTCATGATAGACCAATGTGCACATGTCGGTGATCCGGATATTGTAACGCATGTTATGCTCGGGTACCTCGGGCCGGGCGACTCGCCAGAGTTCGCAGCCGTCGTTAAGGCTGAGGCTGATGATCTGGCCTCCGTCAACGAAAAAGACCTGGCCATCGCCGGCAGCCATGCTCAGGTGACTGATCCGTTCCATCGAACCGGTTTTGGACCGCAGGCCCACGTAGTCGCCCCCTTTCCAGCGCATCGTCCCAGACGCAATGTCGATCGCGGCGACCCATTTTCGAATTGGGGCTGCAGACTCATCTTGTCTGTCACTGTCGTTATTGCCGGATTTGGCACCCGGCTTCTGCCGCTCCTTATTGATCGAGACAAGTAGCATTCCGTCGATGCAGAGGATTTCGTCAGTGAACTGCGTGTCGGAAAATGTTCGCAGAATCTCGCCCGTGGCTGCATCCAACTCTGTTAACGGCGCGTTGAAGCCAAGTGTGACATAGACGCGATCACCGACGGCGACGAGACGGCGCGGCATGTGCGTGGGGATAGTAAAACGAACGGTGAACTGTGTGGCCCAACTGCGCCAGCCCCACTCTGGAATCGGCACACGCCACAATTTCAGACCGTTGAAAGCGTCCCGCGCCACCAGCGCCCATTTGTCCGGAGCGGAGCCGTCCATGCTTGCCGGCGCCTCGTCGACGATGTAGAACAATCTTCCGCTTGCGGACACCATGGACGTCACACTGGGGATACTGTCGTGAGAACGCGACCACAGTGGGGCCGCGATCCACTTAAGGCGTTGCGGCGGACCTGCAATAACGTCCTTGGCCACCGCATTACCATCAGGACCGTGCAGCCAGTGGGTCCACTCGTCAATTTCAGCCGGCCAGGGCTTTACGGTCTTGATCCATTTGCCCCCTTGCCTGAGATATGCGACGCCGTTAGGCACTAAAACTCGCATGACTTCCTCTTTGGGGATCCCACCGAGGTCTTCGGACACAAGCAGGTTTACCATGCTCTCTGCGAACGGAAGCCGGTCATTCTCCAGACAGTCCACCCACACACTTTCAGAAAGCCCCGCTCTTCCAATAGTTTGCCTTGCTTTAGCCACATTTGTCATGTTAACGTCAAGGCCGTACACTATATGGCGTTCGTTCGCACATAATGCAGCAGTCAGCGTTCCGTCACCGCAACCCAGGTGGACGATGAGGCCGCCTTTGACGTTGGTGATATCCAGAATGTGCCTGGCCTGCTGCGCATAGCTCAGCGGTTTCGCCCTCACGGCGGACAGCGTGCATGAAATCCACAAAACAAGAGCTATTTTCATTACAACCCGGGACTTCGTTTTCATAAGCACTCCTTCTGCCTAATCACGGCACGCCATAGAAACCATCCAGGGCATTCTAACAAGGACTCTTGCTTTTGGGAAACATCTCGATGGAATCATATGATTTTTGTTCCAGTCGTCAGATCAAGCCTCGTGAAGCCATGGCTGAGGAATTACCTGATGAGAAGCACACTTTCATAAGGGACACCTGCAAGCCAATTGTGACAATCTCTCTATCTGGAACCTCTGTGCCGATACGCCCAGCCAGAGGCCATATAATCGATATCCAATGTCTGATCCTGGGGGGGATATTCAATACCGTATAACGTTACCCCTTGAGTAATCAACTTGTCCACACGTTCTATCGTGAAGCGATCCCGCCATTTGCGCACTTCGGAGTGCCCGTCACAGAAACCCAAAACACTGCTGTCTCCGTGGTTGACGGCCATCGGTCCCCACCAGCCCCACTCGGCGAGATTTGTATACTCGGGGGCTCCTATCACAAAGTGATGGCTCGAATTCCAATTTCGCGTCTCCGCACTCTCGACGAACACATAACGGGTCGCCGGACGTGTAATCTCTCCGAAGGTTTTGATCTGTGTATTGTATCGCGCACTGCCCGGGCTTGGGTATCCGTACAAGCACATGGGCACCCCATACGAGACAAACACCGTGGTTCGGTCATACATGCTCTTGCGAACATTGTCGGCAGGACAGTGGTAGGCTCCGGAATCCCCGACGTAAGAGTACAAAACGCCACCTTGGATTCCCCTGATCTCGTCCTCATCCGTCACGGGCGGATTCGTCTGCGTATTGCTCATCCGGCTGCCGTTTTCGTTTAGCGGCACACCGCACCAGCCGACGTAATTGCCATTCCTGTCCGTGCCTGTATCCTCGGAACTCATGATGCGGCCGTCGTTGTCTCCCATGTACATGTACCAGCCCAGGGCGAGGTTCTTGGTATTGCTCAGGCACACGGTTGTAGCAGCTTTCCTCTTCACGGAGTTCAACGCCGGCAGAATGATGGCCATTAGAAGCGCGATAATCGCGATCACGACCAGCAGCTCGATCAAGGTGAAAGCCTTCGTCTTCATCTGCAATCCTTCCCAAACCGGAATTGTTGCACCTGGCGCTTCACAGAGCATTACGGCGATATATTCGCCGCACACGCCATTTGGCGCGACCTGCTTTCCACCCCAACCTCACGGATGTCGCTCAGCCGTGACGGGGCTCATGTCACGTGGCCACGAGTCCCATCACAGACTGAATGATTGTAGCACCGCAACCGTCATGCGGCCACGACATTGTCGTTGGATGTCCCGTCGTCCGACCCAGTCTCCTACGGCTTGTCAAACGGCTTGGTTCGCCCGGCAAGCCAGGCAATCTCGCCTTCCGACAGTACTCGATTGTAGAGATAGACCTCGTCAATAGCGCCCGGAAAATATCGCTGCAGGTTGTCATGTCGGAGAACGCCAATGGCCAATGTCGTCAAGGCCTGGTCGAACTGCGTAACGTCACTTGCCGTGCCCACAGGCACGCCGTTGACGTAGAGCGTCATTTTGTCAGCCGACTTGACTATGGCGGCATGATACCACCCACCGTCGTCGTAAGTGCCGCTATAGATATTCGTGCCTCCGGAGTTGCCAAGTGGGAACCGATGGAGAAAACGCAGCTCACCGGCCCCTGTCATCTCTAGCAGAATGCCGAATGCACCCGACACGGAATCATAGATAGCAAGCAGATCTCTGTTGCCCGCACCACCGTCAACGCGGAACCACAATGTCGCCGAGTACGTGGGTAGGTCAAAGGCGCCCTCAGCCAGCAAGTAATCGCGGGCACCATCAAGCTTGATCGCCTGGCCAACCTGCCCTGCGACAAACTCAGGTCCGCCAACCACCGTAGCGGAATGGGCTCCCGTGCTGTCGTCGGTGTTCCCTTCAAACGCATAGTGGGCCACCAGGTTCGCCGGGGCGGGCTCGACCGGTGTCACCAATTGACGGTCACGGCCCGACAATGTGATATCATCTAAGAGCATGGTTCCCTGGCCGCCCTCGAAGCCGATTGCCAGCTCCGTTACGTTGGTGAGGTCCGCACCGGTGAAATTAGTCAGGTCCACATACCACAACTGCCAGGGCCTGCGCAACAGGTTCTCCGCGTCACTATCATAGAGCACCTGGCTGCCATTGACCTTGACATACATCTGCGCCGCTGTGTTGCACGGATTACCATAGAACCAGAGCGTCAAGCCCTTCGCGCTATGCCCACTCCAATCCGGGCCAATGGCAAGGTTTGCCGGGTTCACGGTCACCTCCGATAAAGCGGCTACGGTGTTGTTATACATGATGGGGACCGACTGACCGCCGCTATGCACGATCTGGGTCTCCATCGTAGGCTGGAAGGCTTCAGTATATCCTATGGTTGAGCCGTTCACAGACGGGTTCTCGAATCCGTCTGTCCATGTCAGATAGACGAGGTTGCTCCCCTCTTGTCCGGCTTCTATGTCGTTGTAGGACTCGAAATCATCCACGACCAGGAATTCCTGCGTCGCGAAATTCCACAAATCACCTTCCCAGGCAGAAGGATCTTCGGCTGGATTGACCTCGACAATTTTCCAGAAGTAGGTCTGGCCCAAATCAAGCTCGCCCGTGTCATAGCTGGTCGTGGACACATTCACGGCCGGCGCCGTCCCGTCCTCTACCGCCTGCTCATCGATGCTGAGGTACACATTGTGTTCGGTTGCCTCTCGGCCCGCTCGCCAGCTCAAAGTCACATTGTCCACATCAAGACCGACTGTGCCGGACGCCGGCCTGGGCTCTCTTGCCTGCACAGGGATCGTCTCGAGCCGGACCTCGCTGAGACCATATTGGGCCACAATGGTGCCCCAGTTACTGTTCGGCGTGATTCTGACATACTTGGCGGCTGCATCACCAAAGTCGATCGTCGTATCGGCGGCGTAGCCGGCCACACCGGGGGCCCGGGCGAACTCATGGGTCGTACCCAGTGTTGTCCAGGCAGCCCCATCGACTGAATACTCAATGGTCGCCTCCTTGATTCCGAAGCCGATGGCGGGCTCGAGGGGCGTATTGTGATTCCACACAATCATTTGGTGCAGTTTGGTGGGCTTGTCGAACTCGTATTGGATCCACGCCGGGCCCGCTGCGGCGGCATCGCTGAGCCACATATCCGCCAGTTCGGCCGAGTGCAAGTCATTGGGATCCAGGCCGGAACCATCGGAGGTATTCTCAGGCCCTTCGTTGGCGCTGTTCGCGCTGGAGGCGGTCGCCGTGATACGTTCGCCGACTAACGGAACGCCGACCGGCTCGACGGTAAAGCTCCAGACGGGCCCCGGACTGTACGGCCCGCCGGGGACACTCGCCTCGTCCACCCGCCAGTAGTAGGTGGTGTCATATTGGAGGGCAGTGAGTAGCGTCGCCGTATCAAACGCCGGATCGCTGAGAATTCCAATTTCGGCCGTGGCCAGGCCGTCACTGACATCCACAAGGTTGCCGCTTAGGAACAGCTTGTGACCGTTGACGGCCGCCGTATTGTCCCCGGGGAGCCAGCGGAGTACGACTCGGGCATCCACATTGGCTGCCGCATTCATAGGACTTAGAGGAATCGGGGATGGAATTGTTGTGACGGATAATTCAAAGGCGTTCATCACAAAGAACGCTTGAGTAGTGGGAGTGCTGGCCTGAGCGCTAAATACAAGGGTGACCGGGTTGGTCCCGTTGGATGCAATCGTCGCGGTGAATTTGGTCACATCGGCCAGGGCGGTAATGTTATCACTACTGGTGGCCGAAATATCAATATCCAAAGTCGTTGTCGAACCGAGCGCATCGTTGACTGTCACATCGAAAAGACCGGTCTGGTTTGTGGGATCGTGGTGATAGGACAGCCATGAATAGGCGCCCGCGGGAAGGCCGCTGATAGTCAGCGTCATTGGGTTGCCCAGTCCGCGATTATCGGTTCCAATCCAGTCTCGGAGCAGATCGGGGGTGTCCGTGCCGTCATCGCCACCCCGGTCTATCATCTGCATGGCCGTCTGTGGGGCTCCCGGAGCCCAGTTCGGCGCGACCGTAACCGTGGTACCAAAGGCGCCGTAGCTCTGGGGTGTGAACGTTGCAGCTTGCTCATGGGTGGCAAAGTATCCCTCAAAGCCGGCCTGCACCGGATCGCCGGTCTGCGTAAAGTCGATATTTAGTTGTGCCTGGGCATTGTTGAGCAGACACAGAATCAGGACCAAAGCGATTAGTGGAAATAGTCTTCGACACATTTTCTCATCCTCCTTCTGAACTTGATTGTTGGCGGGAATCTCATATAAGCAATTTACAGCAATACTCTTGTACGCTTGATATTCCATAATACCGGCATGACACGTGCCAGTCAAGGAATTCTTGACTTTCTCAGCCGATTGTGTGTAAGATTTTTTACTGGCGCGATGTAACCATGTGTTTTACAATGACTTACGGCGCTAAAGACTTCGATGTTTTTGTTATTTATTTTGGTGAATAATCGCTAAACCCGTTAGTGCCTTTTAATTTTTTTGTAATTTCTAAAGATTTAACGGGTGTGCCTACCAAAAATTACATCTGGCAGGTAAAGCGAGGGTCTCATCCTGTTCTTTGAGAAGTCTATAGTGCTATATGACAAGAATCATCAGTGATGAGCAGTGAGAATTGATTGTCTGAATGCATACAATCGTCAGATTCTTACTCCGTGCACAAACTTTGACTATCTCCCGGTGCCACCTGAGATCTAAATGAGCAGATGAGTTTTCACGCAACTCGCTTATAGAGATGATGCAGGCCGCTAACCTTGGGAATGGAAACGACTTTACCCTTTTCTGGTTTCTCAACATCCCTTGGCTCAGGTGAGTTCTTCTTCAATGAAAGATGAGTTCTGCAGTTGTCGTAATAATCAGTATAGTCTTTGAGAATGCGGTACAAATGATTTTCGCTTAAGATAATGCAGTGATCCAGACATTCTCTTCTTATTGAGCCGATTACACGTTCGCAATATAGATTTCGCCAAGGTGACTTTGGAGCAATCAGAACTTCTTCAATTTGCATAGTTCTAACTCGTTTAACAAAAGCATTGCCAAAGATTTTGTCTCTGTCACGGATCAAATACTTTGGTGCTGAATCATAGGGAAACGCCTCTGTTATTTGCTGCGAAGTCCATTGAGCAGTTGGATTTGCAGTGACATTGAAATGCACGATTCTGCGTCTATGATGGTGGAGAACGATGAAGCAGTACAGTATTCGGAATCGGACAGTTGGAACTGTGAAGAAATTAACAGCAGCGATCTGTTTGACGTGGTTTCTCAGAAAAGTTCTCCATGTTTGTGAAGGTGGTTTCTTCGGTGTAATCATGTATTTCGCCACAGTAGAATCGGCCGCTTCGTATCCTAACAGTTTCAATTCGGATTGAATTCTGGGTGCTCCCCAGGTTGGATTTTCTCTTGACATTTGGCGAATCAGATCTCGGATTTCTTTACTGATTTTTGGTCGTCCCACCTTATGAGATTGTGATTTCCAACGCCAATACAGTTTGAAGCCCTGGCGATGCCATTTTATGACTGTTTCTGGTTTCACAATGATCAGATTAGATTTCCAGTCAGGCCATATCTGAGAAAGCCAAGACCAAAATATCCTATCCTTGTTCTTGAGTTTGGGTCGTTTGATTGTTCGCTGCTGAATAGTCAGTTGCTGGCGAAGAGCCAGATTTTCCAAGATCAAATCGCTTCGGCTGACAAACAAGCCACGAAACAGAAGAAACAGCACTTTGCAGATGCTCATCTTGACCAACTCTTCCTGATTATGGTATCATTTCAGGTAGTTTTTCGAGAGTTGGCGATTGTACGTAAATCCTTGTTAATAAACAAGGACGGAATTTTCAGGAGGGACACGTCAAAATTTACTGATGAGCAGAGGTTGGAAATTGCGTTGGATATGTTATCAGGAAAGTTATTGGGATTTTCAACCATCTGTTTCGGTGCCCTCCGCTAAAGAACAGACAATTTACATTCTTTCTTCGATGCTTTTAGTTATATAGCATTTGTCGGCAGCTTCTAAGATACCTTCCTGCTGTTCATAGGACAGTTTTGCGCCAAGGTAGATTTTGGCATCGATTCTGCTGGTGCGTGATGGCTTGGCCTCCGACGGGGTCGGTCCCGGGGAGCCGGCTTCTATCCGGCGGCTTAATTCGATAGTCATATCCTCGTATGGAATACCTTGCTCTTTACAGAACTTGGCAATATAGCCACCAATGCACATCCCAATCGAGGCTTCAAAAAGCTGTGCTGGCCACATCCCGTCTCGCTTCTTATCTCCATCCTCACCACGTCCAGTTGTCACTGTGTATCCTTTACATATCGCCGAAAAACGGAATCCGTTTTCATACTTAACCAGCACTTCCATTAGCTATCCCTCACAGAGCATTTTATGAATTCCCTCTGTTGCTATCTTAGCATCGGCAATGGCAGTAACTGCATCTAAATTCAGATTTACTATGTCGCCGCCAGCAAAGACTTTGGGGATTGAGGTCATACCGTTGTCGTCGACCTTCACTTTCCTTTGGGGCGTAAACTCCAGTTTTTCAAAGAGCTTCTTAGGTATGAACGAAAAGTCAGGGGCCTGGCCAATGGCCTCAATTATCATATCACCCTCCAGGCACATCTGTTTTTCTTCATAAAAAGTGGGGCTGAATCTGCCTTGTTCGTCAAATACCGACTTAACT
>CAYQKF010000097.1:0-19493 GCA_964417935.1 uncultured Pirellulales bacterium | reverse complement strand
TTGGCCCTTTTCATACGCTCGACAGTCAGTCCGAAATAATGCGAGTATTCCCGTATCGAAGGAAAAGGATTGCCGCCGAGCCGTTCAAACTGAATCCGAAGCATATTTATCACATCGACCTTTTCGATAACCTCATCAAGGCTGTAGCTTACCTTAACCGGCAGTCGGTCTGCCTGTGTCGGCATAAGTGTCGGCGGGCCAACAAATATTACCTCGGCGCCGAGTTTTGTCATCGCCCACATATCGCTGCGGGCAACGCGCGAGTGCGCCACATCCCCGACAATCGCTATTTTCAAACCCTCGAGGGTGCCTTTTATTTTACGAATAGTATAGACATCCAGAAGTCCCTGTGTCGGATGCTCGCAGAACCCGTCGCCGGCATTGACCACGCAGGCATTGATATTCCTGCTCAAAAACTTCGGCGAACCACCGGCACCGTGCCGAATCACTACAATGTCAATTCCCATCGCTTCCAGATTCCTGGCCGTATCCAAAAGGGATTCGCCTTTACTGACCGAGCTGGTCTTCTTGGTGAATTCGATAATATCAGCGCTCAATCGATTCGCGGCCAAGGCAAAGCTGTTTCGCGTCCGGGTGCTGTCTTCAAAAAACAGGTTCACTACAACCTTGCCGCGCAAAGGCGGGGCCTTTTTGACCGAGCGGGTGCTTATCTGTTCAAAACCTTTGGCCGTGTCAAGAATATATGTAATCTCTTCGGCACTAAGCTCCCGCAAACCGAGTAAATGTTTCCGATGCCACTTGAATTGTTTACTTTTTCTTTTTAACGCCATAGTTTCGTATATTCATATATGAGTTAATGCGTCACTTATCTACTCATTTCCCCATTCACTCATCCACTCATTTACTCGATGACTACCTCGTCTTTTCCATCGGATTCGACAAGGTTAACCTGGACTAATTTACCGGGTGCGGCATCGGCCTTGTAACCGGCGTAATCAGCCTGTATCGGCAACTCCCTACCGAGGCGGTCAACGAGGACCGCCAACCTTATCGCCCTGGGTCTGCCCAAATCTATGAGGGCATCCATCGCTGCCCGAGCTGACCGGCCGGTATATAGAACATCATCAATTAAAATAATGATTTTATCGTCTATATCGAATCCGATTTCCGTGGTGCGAACAAGCGGCTGGGCAGTACCTTGCGGTGAGTTCAGGTCGTCACGATAAAGCGTTATATCCAGAGTTCCACAAGGAACATCTTTGCCGAGCTTCTGGGATAATCGGCCCGATAACCTCTGGGCAAGGACCTCTCCCCTGCTGCGGATACCGATTACTGCGATATCCATCTCTGCCGGGGTTTCAGAAAGAATACGTCCTGTCAAATCCTTAAGAACCTGCTCGATTTGTCCGGAATCTAAAATTACCTTCATAATTGCAGCAAACCACCAATTAAAGAACAACCTGAATATCACATCGAGTATAGCAACTACGACTGATAAAGGCAAGATTTCTCAATAAGTTTTCAAAAACCGCCCTTTTAATACTATAATACAAAATATTACAGGAACCTGCCGTATAATTTACTTGAAAACAAAGGCGTTTTATGGTATTATGATATTATAGTACCAAGATTCACAGACAGGAATATACCAAGGCTCCTGCAAAATTGAGGTTAGGCATATATTATTTAAGAAAATCTGTTTTTTTGATTTTCTTAAATAATCACCTAACTGCTTATTACAAAATAACTTGCTGTTTGAAAAGAAAAAATCAAAGAACGATTTTTTCTTTTCAAAGTATGCCTAACCTCAGTTTTGCATAACTCATGAAAGTATCAGCTAAGGAGGTCGGCTTATCGGGGGAGCAACTTTGTTCCTGCTGGATATGAGCGCCGCCTCTGGAGTTTGTGAAGTGACACATACAGCTAAAAAAATACTCGTGTTGAGCCTGATAGCCTGCTTGGCAGCATTGTTAAGCGCCGGCACCACCGCCAGGGCCCAAGAGCCACAGAATGCCAACAATCTCCAGCCGAAGGGATTAGAACATGCCGGAATTTACTCCTTAAGACGAATAGAACCTAATCTAACAGGCGATGGCGTAAAATTCGACATTATCTGCCGCAGCATTACCTATATTGACGATGAACCACAAAACGATTATCGACCTGATATTGAACATAACTGCTTCAAAGCCAGTAGTATCAGATTTTATGACCAGGGCCAACCGCCTGCCGGCATTTCACCACATTCGACAGCCATTTGCTCTATACTCCTCGGCGAGGACCCCGACGCATTTTATCCACAAATAGGACAATTTTACTACCAGGGCATAGCACCACAGGCACAGGCTGATATCTACGAATTCTGGCATTTCTTAACCAATTATGTATTCGAGCACTCACCACCGGATGCAGATATTATAGCAATCGGGAACGGCATTCAATTTGAAGACTGGTGGACAAGTGGTATTGAATCATTGGCCGAGCACTACGGCCTTATTATCGTCGCCGCCATAGGTAACGGCACTGATGCTCATGACCCTGTTCTTTATCCGGGTGCCGGAGCAAACGTCATCGGAGTTGGTGTCATTGACTCTGTAAACACCGAAGACCTTGCAACCAATCTGGAACATTTCGCCCTGGCCTATCCGGAGCATTCGACTTTCGGCCCGACCGACGATGAGCGCTGCAAACCCGACATCGTCGCTCCCGGCAATTGCTTAGCTGCAGACGATAACAAACCCAACAGCTATGAACCAACCGGTAACTGGTCGAGCTTCTCGACCCCGATAGTTGCAGGAACAATCGGCCTGCTCGTTCAAAAGGCCAAGCAGGACCCGAACTTAAGTCCGGCTATCTCTCCGGAAGGCGGAAATTGCGTAATCAAAGCAATTTTGCTAAATTCCGCAGTCAAACTGCCCTACTGGCACAAGGGTCTGCTCCAAACCGACGATGACCACATCGCCCCCCTGGACTACATTCAAGGGGCTGGTATGTTAAACGCAGTCGGGGCCTACAACCATTTAATCGCCGGGCTAAATAATCCTGGTGATATTCCAACAACCGGCTGGGACCTAAACCAACTGGACAATAGCCAGAGGCTGGAGAATGTTTACAAAATCACCTTAGCGGAACCAGCCGACAAATTTATTACCGCCACAGCCGTCTGGAACAAACGCTACAACAGCACCTATCCTTTTGAACCAGCCCCTGAAAAAGACAGCAATCTCCGCCTCGAACTCTGGGCTGTTGATCCAAATAACCCCAGCAACGACTATCTGCTCGATTACAGCGACAGCAACGTTAACAACGTTGAGCACATTTACGTCCCCGCAGACCCCAACTATACCAGCTACGAAATTGTTCTGTCCCTGAACGATACTGATGACCCAAGAGAAATAGCCATAGCCCAACGCTACGGCCTGGCCTGGAATATCAGCGATAGACAAGACAGCGACAGTATCTTTTGGTATGACCTGAATTCCGACGGCATTGTTAACGAATCAGACTTTACTATTCTGCTCAACAACATCTTAAACAGCACAAAATCACCGGAAAGTTATCTACTCGGTGACATCAATGCAGACGGTGCAATCGACATCAACGATTTCAAAATCATTATAGAGCATAATAATCGCCAAGCCGATTGGTACATAAAACAAGAAGATAGCTCCGAATAACTTGCGCATAACAGACAACCACATTCGACACCGAAACGAATGTGTTTTTAAGGAGGAATGGGGAATCAGAAAGACAATTCCAATGACGTTTGTTCTTGCCGTTCTTTTTCTGGCAGCATTTTCTTCGATAGGTTTTGCCCAGAAGCCCTGGAAATTTATTGTTACCTGTGACAGCCGTGGTAATGTCAATGGAATCAATCAGGTCATCCTCAGCGAACTTGCTGCTGAGATTAAAAGCCAGGGTGTCGATTTTGTCTTATTTCCCGGCGACCTGGTTTCCGGCTACCTGGCAACCGGCCCAGACGAATTCGAATCTTATCTAAGAGCCTGGGTAGAAATAATGAACCCGGTTTACGATGCCGGCATTACCGTCTATGTCGGCCGTGGTAATCACGAGCTTGGTGATGTCTGGAGCGCCTATCCTCACCCCGGTACCGAGCCCGATCCAAATGATAATAATATGTTACACTGGCTTAACGTCTTCGGCAGCGACTCTAATCCCAAACAAAAGCTGCCCGACAACGGTCCTGCAGATGAGAAATTTATGACGTATTCTGTTACGCAAAAAAATACCTTTATTGTCATGCTTGATGAATATGCCGGTGTCAGGCATGATTTTCACCATAAGGTCAACCAAGAGTGGTTGGATGACCAATTGGCGGCAAATACCAAACCACATATCTTCATCACCGGCCACGAGCAGGCTTTTAGAGCTTTGCATTCCGATTGTCTCGACTACTATCCAGCCAATCGCGATGTGTTTTGGGCCAGTATCAAAAACGCCGGAGGACGAACTTATTTCTGCGGCCACGACCACTTCTATGACCACGCACGCGTTGATGACGGCGATGGTAACCTAAACAACGACATTCACCAGCACATCATCGGAACCGCCGGGGCGCCGCCCTATACCTGGTCGCCTCCCTACGATGGCAATAACAGCGACTATATTGTGGAACAATGGCACCATGCCGAACGGTACGGCTATGTCCTGGTTGAGATTGACGAGCTTGATGTAACCCTGACCTGGATAGAACGCCATACCAATAATTTGAACGCACCGGGCATATATGAGCCTAACGAAGTATGGAGTTACACTATTACTCCGAAACCGATTGTACTCTCACCAAACGGCGGTGAGAACCTGGTGGCAGCAGACAAATACACAATCACCTGAAAAACACTCGAAGGCGCGGATATAGACTCCGTGATAATCGAGTATTCCCTCGACAATGGTCAAAGCTGGCAAGAGCTCAGCCAATGGCCGAATACCGGCTGGTACGACTGGAATACAATTCCGTCAAAAAATTCAAACGAGTCTCTGATTCGTATTAGTGATTTAGACAATAAACTCGTCAGTGACACAAGTGATGAAACATTTACAATATCCCAATGCCGGACAAAACTCAAAGCCGATCTGAATGGCGATTGCTACGTTGACTTCCTGGATTTTATAATATTAGCCGACGATTGGCTTAAATGCACAAATCCATTTGACCCTACCTGCAACGAGCAGCAATAGGCTCTACTAATTTCGCCCTGAAATCTACACGGGATAAGTCATCTGACTATTACACTAAAAATTTTATGGTTCTTCTCCAAAAAAGTTGGTTGAAAAACAGCCTCTACTGAGGCTGGGATTTATCGCTTTGGAGGCGCCGGCATAATCATAAGTGGGCGGCTCTCAAAGCGATACCCCCCGGAGTTCATCCCTCCAAAAGCAGGGGTTGTATGCCGCCATAGTGGCGCTCGCCTCGCTTCCCAGCGTTGCCCTCCACCATGGCAGACAAATTATACCAAGGTATGCTGTTGCCCACAAAGCGTTAAATCCAAGGACGTTAGGCCGATTTTTTAGTCTATGGTCACCAACTTTTGGGTATTAGAGCCAATTTTATAAGCTGCAACTCTTGCTAAGCGGCAAATCTGTGGAATCCGTGGTTAAAAAAATCTTCTTTCAATTCTCCGTAGTTTCTGATAATAAAGGACATAAGAGTAAAAGTAACTTATGCACTTATGACTTGTGCACTTATGCTCTAATTTATTATGAAATTGATTGTAAGAAAATCACGGTTAAAAGGAACGGTCGTAATTCCAGGCTCCAAATCGCACACCATTCGCGCTGTCGCAATCGCCTCTTTAGCCGCCGGCCAAAGCCTCATTCGCAATCCATTGAACTCAAGCGACACGCAGGCAGCCGTGGCCTGCTACCGAGCATTAGGTGCTGGGATTGACACATCCGACCCTAAGCTATGGAAGGTAACCGGCACGAGCGGCGAAATTACAGCTCCATCTAAAATTATGGACGTCGGCAATTCCGGCACAACGCTGCGTATCGCAATGGGCTCGGCTGCTCTGGCCCAGGCTGGCCGGGCCACAACCTTCACAGGCGATGAGCAAATTCAGACCCGTCCTGTCGGGCCGCTAATAGATGCTCTCAGTGAACTGGGAGCGAAATGCACCAGCCTTAAAAACAATGGCAAAGTTCCTGTTGAGATAACTGGAAAACTAACAGGCGGAAAAACCACCATCGCCGCAACCACCAGTCAATACCTGTCCAGCCTGCTCTTATGCGCAGCACTGGCCTCCAAAGATACACAGATAGACGTTATTCTGCTCAACGAGCCGGGTTATGTGCAAATGACACTCGACTGGCTCGATAAACAGCAGATAGAATACGAAATCACCGATTTACACGGATTCGCCACAGATTTCACAGATTTAATCTGTGGAAATCGTCGTAAGGAAAAGGAATCTGAGTTAATCTGTGTATTCAAAATCAAAGGCAATCAAAGTTACAAGCCCTTCGATGCCACAATCCCCGCCGACTTTTCCAGTGCCACGTTCTTTCTCTGCGCCGCCGCTATGTCCGCAGACGAGGTAACCTTGCTTGGGCTGAATTTTGCAGATAGTCAGCCGGACAAAGCGGTGGTCGATTATCTAAAGGCGATGGGTGCTGATATCAGTATTGAGCCAAATTCAGTAACGGTTAAAGCCGCAACGCTCAAAGGTGCCGAGCTTGATATGAACAAAACACCCGATGCACTGCCCGCTATGGCTGTTACCGCCGCTTTTGCCGAAGGCTCAACCAAACTGCTGAACGTCCCCCAGGCACGCAGCAAAGAAACCGACCGAATCAAATGTATGGCCGAAGAGCTGAAAAAAATGGACGTAGATGTTGAAGAATTACCCGACGGCCTTATAATATCCGGCAGCAGGCCCAAACCCGCTGAACTGCAAGGCTGGGCCGACCACCGAATCGTGATGGCTTTGTCCTTAACGGGCTTAAACCTCGATGGCCAATGCACCATTGATACCGCTGAGGCAATCAGCGTTACGTTTCCCAACTACGTGGAATTGATGAAAAGTATCGGTGCAAATATGGAATTAGTAAATGCCTAAAGTGACACGTAAGTGTCACTTTAGCTCACTTTTCAAGGAGATCAAGAAATGATTGGCTGTCACATTGGACGTTGTTTTCAGGTAACGGTAGCCGGGGGCTCTTATCAGGAAGGCCTGACGTCCGTCCTACAAGGTGTTCCGCCCGGTATGTTACTGACCGAACAGGAAATTTACGGCGACCTGCTTCTTAGAAAGCCGGGAGCCGACGAACTGAGCAGCCCGCGAAAAGAGCCGGATCTTCCAATTATCTATTCCGGCCTGAACGCAGCCGACACCATCGAAAATGCCGGGAATAAAAATCACACTAACGGCACACCCCTGGTGATTCTAATTCCAAACCTCGACCGCCATTTCATTCACATCAAGCAATACCAGGACACGAATCGCACACCCCGACCGGGTCATGCATCCTACGCTTCTTTCAAAAAGTACGGCCCGGATGATGATGCCATCGGCGCCGGCATTTTCAGCGGACGCTATACCTCGACCATCGTAGCTGCCGGATACGTCGCAAAAAAAGTCCTGAAAAAATGTGGTATCGAAGTGTTCTCCTATGTCAAAGAAATCGCCGGCGTCCGATGTCCCGACGTCCCTGCCGAGACAGCCTTTAAGTACACCAACGATTACAAAAAAATGCGACACGACCTCGACCCGTTTTATCAGGAGATTTACGTCAAAGGCCGTATGAATATGGATATGAGATTTCTGGAAAAGACCAAAATATTAGCCGAGATTGAACAGGAAATTGAATCTATCCGCGATAAAGCTCCGAAGCTCACACCCACTGCGATTCAGGACAAATACGGTGTGCATCCAATAGTAAACTGTCCTGACATTGATGCCGCCCAGGCAATGGTCGATGCCTGTAACCGCATCGCCGCCACAGGTGACTCAGCCGGCGGCGTAGTTGAGGTAGTTGTAACCGGTGTTCCAATCGGCCTCGGTGAGCCGGTCTTCTACAAGCTCGATGGGGAATTGGGCAAGATGCTCGGTATCGGTGCGGTAAAAGGTGTCGAGGTCGGTGCCGGCTTTGCTGTCAAAGATATGACCGGATCCGAGAACAACGACCAGATGCGCGCCGAAAATGGCAAAGTTATATTTGAGTCGAATAACGCCGGCGGTATTACAGGCGGCCTTTCTACAGGCCAACCAATCGCAGTCAGACTTACGGTCAAGCCTACACCAACAATCGACAAACCACAGAAGACAATTGACAAATATACACTCGAGAACAAAGAACTGGCTGCTATCACCAGGCGTGACGCAACAATTGTGGCTCGAATATGGCCCGTGGCTGAGAATTACACAGCAATGGTGATACTTGACCACCTGTTCGCACACTACGGCTACCAGACGCTAAAGACCAAGTGAAGATGTCCAGTTACTCCAGAGGCTTGTCAGCGCGCGGGCGGATCGTTTGTTTTTATGGTGGGTCGGCCCTTTCTTCAGTTGACCAGGCATTCTCGTTGCGGTACATATCGCGTGCCTTGACGCGGAAACGATGGCCTTGTCCACTTCTCCCTAAATGGACGGTGTATGTTGGGATTTGCCCCGCCGGGAATGTAAGCCAGCCGCTGCTGAAGCGAGGGTCGGTTGTGCACTCGAAGAAATACTCCACGACGCCGCTCGCATCTGTTGCTTCTATAGCCCTCATCTCGGCCCAGTAATCCCAAATACCGCCGTCGACATTGATCTCACGAGGTGTACCATCGAAGCCATTCGGGTCATCGACCGGGTCCCACTCCATCGGGTTCGGCGTCGGGGCATCCGTATCCGGAGGTACAGCAGTGGTAACAGTAACTGTCTCTGACCAACCGGTTTCGTTCCTATGGGAAGATTTGTCCCTGGCTTTGACCCTGTAAGAGTAGTCAGTGTTGGGGTCAAGATCGATGTCTGTATAATTCGGGTCATCCTGCCAGCCGCTGTCGTGCCCGTTGCCGGAGGTGCTATCGAAATAGTACTCTACGCCATTGTCATCGTAGGCGGTCGTGACTACCATTGAAACTGAATTTGCCGAAACCGCATAAGGCTCAATAAGCCAAATTGGAGCAGGTGCCGGCGGCGTAGTATCTATTCCGCTGACATAACGGACCGGCGACCATTCTGTTTCGTTGCCTACTCCATCGCGTGCCTTTACCCTGTAGCCATATTCGGCACTGTCGGCAAGACCTGTGTCTGTATATATCGTGCTTTCCTGCCAGCCGCTGTCATGGCAATTGCCGAAGATGCAGTCGAAATAGTATTCCACAGTCCAGCCCCAGGCATCAGAGGCAGTCTCAGCAGTCATGCTATTTGATGTCCCTGACATCAAATAAGGCTCTGTTTCCCACCTGCTTGGGTCAGGAACCGGAGGACTGGTATCTTCGGCGAGCCAGCAGTCAGCTAAGAAAGCTATGTCTTTGAAATCAACACGCCTATCCAATGTAATGTCCGCGCCCTGACACCAACTATTTGTCTCGGAACAACTCTCATTGAGCCATCTATCAGCAAGTACTGCAAAGTCCTGGAAGTTAATAAAACCGTCAAAAACCAGGTCACAGAATCTGCATGGTTCTGCCATCGGATAATGGTAACCCATATCGACCATGCCCGCGTCGGCTAATTCATCGGTGCGTGTTGTGTATCCAATCAAGCCAACGTTGCTTGTATAATCACTGCCGGCATCGACACAAGGACTGTTGCGCGACTGGCCGGAACCTGTCTGACTGAGATAGTAATCGCCGAAAGGCCCGGTTATGAACAACGGGTCCTTCTCGATATTACCATCGCCCCACTTGAGCGTGCAGTAATCATCAACCCAGACATCATTTGGTGAGGACTTGACATCGCTGTAAGATACGACAAGCGTTGCGCATCTTGGGTCGGCCTGAAAGCCTGACCCTACTCCGAGATCATGGCCTTTCAACCCATAGTTGTTCCAGAAAATGCTGTCGGTAACCACAGAGCTGCTCTCATAGGAACAGTAGAAACCGCCACCGAAACCGGTGTTGTTGGGTTCTCCGAAGGTACCTACAGCAGCGTTGCGCACAAACGTGCAGTTTGAGATAATTGGGTCAGCATACCAGTTGGCAGACACACCGCCGCCATCTCTACCGGCGTAATTGTCGGTTAGCAGACAGTTGGTGAGTATTCTCAGCTCTGATGCACCACCGGCTAAATACACACCACCACCGGAGGCAAAGGCCATATTACGTTGGAGTTGACAATCAGTGATGTCCACCGGTACGGAAGAAGAATATATACCCCCGCCTTCGCCGCCCGGTTCATTTGCCTGATTCTGTGTGAATTCGCATCCACGTATCGTCGAAGCCTCACTCTCAATGCAATATATTCCGCCGCCCTTGAACGCTGAGTTCTCGATGAAGTTGGAGTCGGTCACCATGGTCTCGGTCTGGTCCCAGTACAAACCGCCGCCGAGGGTTGCGAAGTTGTCAGTGAAGTTACAGTCGGAAATTAACGCTGAGTCAACACTCATAGTGCAGATTCCACCGCCGTAACTAATGTAAGGAGTCAGGCGATAAGCCGGCAGAGCCGGATCGTTGGGATCGTTGACGTCCTGGGCAAAGTTGCCGATTATATCACAGCCACGGAATACAAGTAACGAGTCGGCCTCACAGAATACACCGGCTCCGTAGCTGGGAATCAGGTAGCTGGTGACAGGTTGTTCCTCGAGAGCACCGACACCGGGATCGGGTGGGTTGGAACCACCAACTCCGCTCATCCCACCTGCAACGCTGTTATTGCTGACGTTACAATTTTCGAAAATAATCTTACTGCTGGAACCACAGTACACGCCACCGCCACAAGCGCTGTATCTCCAGTATTCTCCTAAGTATCCGCCGCCGATTCTTCCTGTGCCTGCTGTCTCTGCATCGCCGAAGTTGCCGCCGTTACCGGCATTTCCGGCAGTGGCCGAACAACTAATGATTTCGCAATCGGAAACAGTTGCGATATTTTTACCGGCAAAGTATATGCCGCCGCCGTAGGCTTTGCCGTTATTACCACCTATACCGCCATTGCCGCCAACACCGAAGTCACCAGTTGTGTTACCACCGTTTCCGGCGATACCTGCATCACCACCAATAGCTGAACAACCAATAATATTACAATCTTTAATGGTTGGTATACTGCCGTAACCGATATAGATTCCTCCGCCATAAGCGCCGCCGCCGTCACCGCCGTTTCCGCCGCTGCCGGCTACGCCATTATCAGCGCCGTCGCCACCATCAGCACCATCGCCCCCCGCCGCGCCCTCGATCTGGCAGTTGGAAATCGTACAATTAATTATAGACGGGCTGCTGTACGAGCCACAGTAAATGCCGCCGCCATACGCGCTGCCGCCATCACCACCATCACCACCTTTACCACCGAAACCTAAAGGTTGAGAATTCGGGTCGTCGGGATCGCTGAGGTCCCCCTGGACGTTACCAATATTTCCACTGCTGGCATTGCCGGCAGTGATCAGGCAATCGGTGATGATACAATTAACGATAGTGGGGCTGGCACCGGACTCTATCAATATTGCACCGCCTTCGACTTTGCCACCATTACTGCCATCGTTGCCGGCATCTGCGGGTGGTTCTTGGTCTATTGCGTACCAGTTTGCATTTGCGATTGTCAGGCCGTTGAGAACTGTATCGGGACCACTGTCACTGGAAAAACGTACACTACTGTTAACGTATCCCTCGCAGTCGATAATTGTTTCAGCAACCGAAGCTGGGTCATCAGGATTGGTGCTGGTTATTGTAATAGCTTTGCCCTGAATGTCGATACTTGCACTTCTATAACGGCCTTTGTTGATGATAATCACATCTCCATCACCTGCAGCATCAATAGCCCCCTGAATTGAGAGGTAGTCACCAGGTACTTTAATTGTAGTAGGTTGTTCTATTATGACTGTTACTATCCTGTCTGAATACATTGTCACGGTATTGGTAAGAGCGGAAGACAAATCGTCATTGGTGCCTACCCATCTTACCCGATAACCCGTGTCCACTGTTGCCGTTAGCGTTACCACAGCAAACTTGTTGTAAAATCCGCTACTCGGCTCGACCGTGCCGTGCTCACCGATGACATTGACAATCAACCGATACTGACCTTCATTGGTGGGATAGTGCAAGCCCATATCGACCTGCCCAGCGTCAGCGACACCATCGGAACGGGTAGTAAATCGGTCGAGTCCAAGAGCAATCGCCAAATCACTTCCGGCATCCACACAGGGACTGTCTTTCGCCTGTCCCGCCTCGGCTTGACTGAGGTAATAGTTCGACTCGATAAAGAGCGGGTCAGCATTGATATTACCATCGAGCCAGTTGAGGATACGTCCCGGCTCGACATAGATAGCTTCCGCAGTCCGCCCACCCTGTATGTCGCAATACGAAACTGTCAGGGTGGAAGGTCTGTCAATATAGAATGGCTCCTTATCACTGCCAATTGTTATCTGGTTACCGTTGGAACCAGTGTTGCCCCAGAGAATGCTGTTGATAAGAGTTGTTTGGCTTCTATAGGAGCAGGATAATCCACCGCCCCTTCCATTCTTGGAGTCATGTGGGTCGTATGTTTTGTTGTCAACGATCGTACAGTTAGAGATTGTCGGCGTTACGAGCCAGTAGGAAACGATGCCGCCACCGTCCAGGATAGCTGAATTCCCTTTGACCAGACAGTTTCTAAGTATTGGCGTACATGGGTCACCGCCGAAATACACACCGCCGCCCGAGTCGTATGCCGAATTGTTACTTATAAAGCAGTTTTCAATTTTAGCGTCAGACGACCAGCAGAGGATTCCGCCACCACCGCCGGAGAAACCACCGTCATTATTAAAACCTATGCGTCCTCGAGCTTTATTGCCGATGATACCGCAGCCTGTAATTTGCGCTGTGCCGTAGCTCCAGTACATACCGCCACCATGGTCAGCGCTATTATTATTGAAGACCGATTCGGAAATTGATACCTCTGCGCCATTGCCGTGCCAGTACAAACCGCCTCCGAACGCCGCTTCGTTGTCGGCAAAGTAACTGTTACTGATTGTTATCGTGCCTCCGTGATACCATTTTCCAAAAGTGCTGCTGTCCGGGTCAATGTCCAACTTTCCGCCGCCATATACTCCTCCGCCGGAACTGGCATCAACGATTGGGTTCCCAGGATCAATAAAAATAAGAGCCGAATTGCCGGTGAATCTGCTGTTTGTTATATCCAGTGAACAATCGGACAGGCAGAACAATCCACCACCATCAAGATAAGATGTATTGTTCACGTAGTTACAATCATTAATCTGGGCCGAGCAGGACTCTTCAAAGTATTGGCCGCCTCCATTTCCATCATCGCCGGTCGAGTTGCCTATAAATTCACAGCGATTAAGTATGACTTCGCACCCGTATTCATAATCTTCGCCGCCGCCGTCTTCGCCGCTGTTGTCAATTTGTTTTGTTGTGTTGTAGCTTATCGTGCAGTCGGTAAGTTTGACTTTGCACCCGAACTCGTAGTAACTACCGCCTCCGTAGCTTGAAGTGTAACTCAAGCCAACAAGTCCACCATCCGCACCATCTTCACCGTCTTCGCCGTCTGCGCCACCGATGCCACCGATGCCACCGATGCCACCGATTCCGGAGTCATCCTCTCCGGGTCCGCCATCGCCGCCGCTGCCGCCGCTGCCTCCGTTGCCGCCCGCGGCATCTCCTTCGCCGTCGCCGCCGTCACCGCCGGCACCGCCGTCACCGCCGGCATAAACGTAAGTCGGAACTATATTAGTAGCTGCGTTGTAACTAATAATGGTATCCGAGATTTCAACCTCGCAATTTTCCCCGTAATATATTGCACCTGCCCATGACCTCGTACCATTTATACCCAAGCTACCGCCATCACCGCCGTCGCCGCCGTTGCCGCCTGGGCCGTCCGCACCTTCTCCACCATCTGCGCCGTCCGGCTCACCGTCACCGCCGTCGCCGCCGTCGGCACTTGCTGCGCCTGCGCCGCCAAGGCCGCCGCTGCCGGCATCTCCCCCGTAGTTACCCATTCCCTGGCGAGTCGAGCTGCCCAGAATCTTGCAGTACCGTATTGTCGGACGGCAGTTAGGACCGAAGTATATCGCACCGCCTAAAGCTTCCCCGCCGTCGCCGCCTTTTCCACCGTCGCCGCCTCTTCCGCCGTTACCGCCGGGTCCACCATCGCCACCGACTCCGCCGTTACCGCCAGCTCCTTGCTCTCCGTCGTTTAGGCCCTCGCCACCAACCTGGCCCTCCTGACCCTCCTGGCCCTCCTGACCATCCTGAGCATTTTGACCATCCTGGCCTTGCCCACCGAATCCACCATCTCCACCGATTGCCTGGCAATTGATTATCGTGCAGTACAGAATGGTCGGAGCACTGTTGGCATCGAAGTACATCGCACCCCCATAGCCGCCACCTGAATTGCCGCCGGTATAGCCTGGCGCACCGTCGAGGCCGTCCGCCCCAGGCTCACCTGGCAGACCATCTGCACCAGCCTGACCGGCGAAACCATCTACCGGCGCATTCGGGTCTTCAGGCAGTTCAGGACCGTTAGGATCCTCCGGGGCCCACATACTTGGGTCGTTCGGATCCGGTACATTTGGATCCGGTAATGGATCAAGGGGATCCAGTGGGTCCAAAGGTGAATCAGGATCCGCTGGTGGGTCAAATATGAAAGTACCATCCTCGCCGTCCTGGCCTCTGGCAACGCAGTCTTTGATTACTAAATGAGACAGAGTAGGACTGCTGCCGTTAAGACACCTTATCGCTCCACCGAGGCCGTACATAATGGGGTCACCGTCAGCACCGGTACCTCCGGTATCGATCGGAGCTATAGGGCCGAGGTCGCCCTGGCCTTTAATACTAAAGCCATCGACGACAGCCCCGGGGCCTTCGCCGCTTTGGAAGATAAAAGCAGGCCCGGTCCCAATTTCTATAATTGTCTTAGCAACAGAGCAGGGGTCATCGGGATGTTCACTGGCAATAATAATTGCCTTACCCATAAAGTCATAACCGCCTCCGTAAGTACCGGGTGAGACAATGATTTTGTCACCGTGGTCGTAGGCAGCATTGATTGCTGAGCCGATGTTCTGATATTGTCCCGGCACATGCAGACTCTTTGGCTGTCGGAACAGGACAGTAACTTCCTTGTCGGAGTCCATCGTTACAGTATTTGTATTGGACCAGGACGCGTCATCATCGGTCCCGGCCCATCGGTCAACAATGTAGGTTAGGTCAGGTGCTGCGACAAGTGTTAATACTGAGCCATCAGGATAATATTCACCTCTCCTATGATAGGGCAAGATTGCTCCGCGGCCGCCTATAACTTCGGTACGCAGTTGATACAGAGGAATCTTTTCAAATTCAATCGTAACACTGGCGTCAGCCATCAGGGTAACGATGTTGTCAGGCTCGGTAGATGAATCGTCATCGGTTCCCGTCCATGCTTTGATTCGATAGCCCTCATCAGGATATGCTCTGAGCTGCACTACTTCGTACTGCCGATAGACACCACTGCCGGGTTCGACATAACCGTTGGCAAGGTTCGGGTCAACGGGCACATTTGCATCTACTACAGTAACATCCAACTGAACAAGCCTGGCCGGCAAAGCCGCGTAGTGAGCACCTATGTCGACGACACCCGCATCGGCAACACCGTCCGTCCTTGTCGTATAGGTATCACCAATATCCGTACTTGGGTCACCGGCGTCCACACAAGGACTGTCACTCAACTGTCCAGCAGCAGTTTGTCTTAGGTAATAATCGCCCAGCGGGCCCGTCATAAAGAGCGGCTCCGAATGAATGTTGCCCATACCAGGGTCATCATCCTCGATGCAGGAGTATGTAGCGGAACAGTTGTACAGGTCGTCACCGTTACCCCACAGAATACAATTCGTAATCACCGGCGAAGAATCATGGAGGGCAAAGATACCGCCATCTTTCGTAGCATTGGGGTCGTCAACAACAATAGTGCAGTTAGTAATAGTCGGCGATGAGTACTCCAAATCAATTCCGCCGCTCTTGTAAATTGCCGAATTGTTCGCAATTATACAATTGAAGATAGTCGGGTTCGCGTAATGGCACGCTATCCCGCCACCGACGTTATTTGAAAAATTATTGCTGATAAGACAGTTTTCAACTACCGGCGACGACCGCTCACAATTTACTCCGCCACCTATACCGGAGTTTGACGAGGTCTGGTTCTCGGTAATCGTGCAGTTTTGGATTGTCGGTGAAGCATCAAAGCAATCAACTCCACCACCATAATATTTTGCAAAATTATTGCTGATAATGCAGTCCGTAATTGTCGGTGATGCTCTGTCACATCGAATGCCTCCTCCGTACTCCGCATTACCCCAACTGATAGTAAAGCCCTTCAGAACAGTGTCAGGTCCTTCACTGCTTTGGAATGTTACTACAGAATCCTCATCCAATATACCTAAAATAATTGTGTCTTCAGGACTGATGTTCGGGTCGTTTGGATTGCTGATATCACCGCTGCGAAGTGTTATCGCTTTGCCTTTAAAGTCAATGACTTCGAGGAAGAGAGCATTGGCCTCAGCAATCAGCACATCACCGTCATTTGCATCGTCTATAGCGGTCTGGATGGTGGAGTAAAGATTGGCGGCGTCACTGGGGTCGTCTTTGCTGTTCAAAACTTTACCTGCTTTTCCACTGGGAATTAACGTTAATGCACTATGCAGATTAATCCGTCCACCTGACAGGCAAAGCCGGGGCGATGACAATACCGGGTCAACCGTCTTTAGGAGAATGCCCTTTACAGTCTGGTGTGCCAATGTTGGGTACTCTGCCCAAACCAGTGCACAAGCGCCTGATACATGCGGAGCGGCCATTGATGTCCCGCTTAAGGTCTCGTAATTCATACCTACGTTAAAAACGAGCATCGCAAAATTCTGAAACGTCGGAGATGTACTCAGGATATCCGTCCCAGGCTCAGCCACATCAACCGAAGTCGCTCCATAATTAGAGAAATCCGACCTCTGGTCATTGTGACACGTTGACATCACGGAAATGATGTTATCCAGGTCAAAGCTTGCTGGATAAATAGGATTCACGTCATTATCGCTGCCATAATCGTTACCTGCCGCAGCTACGAGAAGCAATCCTGCATCCCCCGCATCTTTGATAGCGTCATAAAGAGATTGCGAATAAAAATTAGCACCCCACGAGGCGTTGATAATCTTAGCACCGTTATCAACGGCATAACCGATAGATTCAACTACATCACTAACAAAAACATCAGGTTCCCTATAATAATCATCTGCGGTAACTTTCAAAGCCATCAGCTTGACATCCCAGCAAACGCCGACAACACCTTCACCGTTATTGCCAACCGCACCGATAATTCCCGCTACGTGAGTGCCGTGATAGGAACAATCAATGGGGTCGCCGTCACCATCACCCGGGTCTCTTGCAAGGGCGCCGGCAAAATCATAACCGTAAATATCGTCTATATATCCGTTGTTGTCGTCGTCAACATCAGGGCTGCCGTTTAGCTCAGCGGTGTTCACCCACATATTATCTGCCAGGTCGGGATGTTGATAATCAATACCTGAGTCGGTTACTGCTATGATGATCTCAGGGTCGCCCGTCTGAATATCCCAGGCCTCGGGTGCATCAACGTCGGCATCTTCAGTTCCACCTGTTTGGCCCGTGTTGTCCAGCCCCCACAAATCGGGAAACATAGGGTCGTTGGGAATAGCAAGCAACTTATACTTGTAGTTCGGCTCAGCGTACAAAACGTCAGCCGACTGGTTGAACCGAATAAAGGCTTCCTTAACGGTCATACCTTCAGGCAGCTTTACGACGACCAGGCCTGGCGCAATCTCGCCACATTCTCTATCTACCACTGCACCGCTAAGGATAAAATCTGAAATCGCATTTCTTATGGACCGATATGTCAACGGCCCCATTATCACCGGCCCCTCCGGCAACTGAGCACCTGCATCCACGTCTGCAAAACAAACTATCAACTCACGTTCCTTATAGGCCGCGAAATCATCTTCCGATAAGTCGTAAAATCCTAAACCGGGTAAATTGACTGCCCCTGCAAAACCAGACATGGACAGCAAAATCAATGCGCTAATCAAAATTTGCTGCTTCATTCTTCCGTTTCTAAACTACCTTTCATCGTAAATGCGTGTATGCGTAAATGAGTAAATGAGTGTATGCGTAAATGCGTGTATGCGTAAATGAGTTGGCACTCATCCACTCATCCACTTATTTTATCATTCACCCTCCATTGCGGCAATTGCCTCAGATTCGCGTTCCTCCAGCAGAATGATGGTCGGTTTCACTAATATCAACAATATCTTATGGTCCTTTATTGTGCTGCGGTTAGTAAACAGTCTGCCAAGGATTGGTATCTTGCTCAATACCGGAACACCCGCTTCCTTTTCAACCTCTGCCGTTATCTTCTGGCCGCCCAACAGTAATGTCCCGCCGTCGGGCACGCTCACACGAGTCATAACACTCGATGTTTCTGTCTCAGGAACAGTTGCGGTGTATTCCTGAACCTCACCCGTTGTTCCTACAGGCCCCTCAATCTCATGCGTTCTCAACCTGAGTAAATCTGTCAGTTGAGTCATTATATTCAACAATACGTTTTTCTTATCATGAGAAATAGTCGGAGTAATACTCAGACTACTGCCGACTGATATATAGCCTATGTTTTGTTGTACACCGGTAGCCGTACCAGTAGTACCGATGCCGGCCGGCTGTGTGACCGCTTGAGTGGTAGGCGGCAGGGCATACGAAATTAAGTCTTGAACAGAGAACATCGCCGACTCTCCGCTCATAACTGTACCTTTCGGCGCAGTTAAAGACTTGGAGTCCGTATGAGCCTTAACCGCTCGTAAAAGGAATGAAACCTGCAAATCGTCAAGTATTGTACCATAACCTCCACCAATTAGGGCAGGAGTGGCAAGGCTTCCTTCTATGGAAAGACCACCCAGGCTTCCTTGGACCTTTGTTGAGATATCCGGTGCAGTAGCAATTGCTGAACCTTGTTCGAAACTAAGCTGACCCCATTTGCCACCAAGGTTGACCGTGAAATCTACATCCAGCCCAACATCTTCAAGGAAATTCTCACTTACCACTAAGAATACGGCCTCGATGGAAACCTGGTTTCCTAGCGCCTCACGCAGCGCATTTAACAGCTTTTCAATTTCTTGATGAACCTCATGGGTCTGCAGCACGGCAAGTTTCTTTGGTTGTTGACGCGGATAAGGTGTTATTGTCCCCTCTCCTGTATCACTGGTTTCAAACCATTCATCCGGTTCGATGGTTTCTTGAATTAGATATCTCAAATCTTCGGCTATATAACCGCCCGTGCCGCCCATGCCGCCCATGCCGCCGCCGTAGCCGCCCATACCGCCGCCGTAGCCGCCCATGCCGCCGCCGCCGTAGCCGCCCATGCCGCCGCCGCCGTAGCCGCCCATGCCGCCGCCGC
>CAYQKF010000096.1:0-19540 GCA_964417935.1 uncultured Pirellulales bacterium | reverse complement strand
TCGGGCCAGTGCTTTGTTTCTAAAATAGGCAAAATCACTGCCAGGAGTTTTTCGCCCGCTTTAACTGCCTGCTCTTTGTTGGGTGGAATCAATGTCTGGTTAAAAACCAGCTCAACCTTGCAAAAATACGAATATTTGCGGAAAAGGTTCTTATTCAAAGCTATTCGTGCTTCTTCTCTGGAAGCCGCATAATCTCCATTGACCTTAAATAAGTACAAAACCGGGAATTTTTCCTTTCGCGACTTGGCTTCGCCAAGCGAGCCACGGCGGGCACCCCTCTGCCAGAGATTGGCTTTTGTGCTGCCAAAGACAAGATATTTTCCTCGTACTTTTCTCTCAAACCCAGTCCCGCACCAATTGTCCTTCAGTGAAATGCCTTCCTCTGCGTCTGGTTTGAAGCGATCCGGCTCTGGTTCAATTGGTGCAGGATTGTTTATTTCCAATGTTACACTATCGGATGCCAACCTTTGAAAGCCTCCGCCGGCATAGCATTCTTCCGGCACATGCGGCACCCTGTCAGGAAGCCGGTAATAAGTTATAAACAACATGCACTTTTTGACCGCACTATTAGCTGCCGCATCGGTGTCTTCCAGAATCCATTGAATATAATCTTCGGTTCCTAACGATTTGACTATTTCCTCATTTTCGATTTTGAGTTTTGATATTACTTTGTAGGGAGCCAAACCATTTTCATCCAAAAGTTCCAAAGATTTTTTCAACGGTAGTGGTTCCTTCTTTAAGTAAACCCCGAAACTTTTTATGGCTATCGACATACCACTCCCTGCCGTTGCCAGTACCGCCGCACATATCAAAAAGGCCGGCTGCAAATAAACTCGTATATTGTATCTTGTATCTCTCATCACGTATCAACAGAAGTCAGAAGTCAGAAGTCAGTTCTGTCCTCTGTCCTCTGTTTTCTTTCCTCTGTCCTTTGGTAACTACATCGGCCTTTTCAATAAACAAACTCGACATAAACCACGCAAGAAAACCATATAAGCCAAATGCTAACGGCAGCATCACCAGTCCAAGCGTGTCGTGATAAATACCCTGAGTGTACTTAGGATGTATCAACACATAAATAAAACCGGTAATTGTAACCCGCACGATATTGCAGAATATCGCGATGGGTATCGTACTGGCCAACAGGACAAGTCGCTGCCATATTGGCCGATGGTGCAAATACGCCATAACAACACCCAAAGCCAAAAAGGCCATCAGCAGGCGCATTCCACTACAAGCCTCGGCTATATTAAGCGAAGGCTCCAGGTGTTGGCCTTTATAAATCACATCTATCACCACACCGTTGACAGTAGCTTCCATTCCGCTGACCAGATTAAGCAATGCAGTTGCTACAGCAGCGGCAAGACGTCGCATCGGCATAGTAAGACTAACATAGTATCTGCGCGGCAACGGTACAGCAAAAACTAAAAAAACAATCGGCAGCCATGCATATTGAACCAAACGCCACCCCCCTAAAAACAATACAATCGCCCCAAGCGTTGCTATCATGCCGATGGGCTTTAGGTATCCGTACTGAAGCTGGACGATGTTAAATGGATAAAACAAAATACCACAAATCAGTAAAAACAAGCCGAGATAATTTGGCTTCAACTCGTCATTCTGAAAGGAGCGAAGTATTTCTTCCTTACGCTGGTTAATGAAGTATAAACTGAAAATCGGGATTAGAAAACCGTGCGACCAACTGCTATCGGTGAGCCATCTGTGGACAATTGTCCGAATCTCATTGTGAAAAAGATAGCAGAACAGTATTCCTATTATCAATATCTTAATGTAGTTATGCAGCCCGAGTTGGCGCCACTGCTGTTTCTTATTGCGTATTTCGTATTGCGTATTGCGTCCTTTGCCATCCGCCATCTGTCTTCCGTCTTCCGCCCTCCGTCATCCATCATCTGTTTCGTATTGCGCTTTACGCCTCTATTAGAAGATATTTGTAGGGTGTGCACTGCACACCACCAAAGAACAGGTGGGCGATGCCCACCCTACCGCTTAAATAATATATGCCTAAGCTCAATTTTGCAAAACTTCAATTAGAAGAACCAAGTTGGGACAGGCCTGCGAGTGCCGAAATCTCTATCCGCAAAATTACGGTCATAAACAAAACCAAATCCGTAAGTGGCTCTGAACGCATTTCGCAGAATTGCACGCCATCTGGAGGTTGGGTGTGTGCCGACATTGATTAAATCGTTCGGCTTTATAAAGAAGTCCGGCTGCTCACCGCTGGCGATCTTATCCAAGTCCACCATCACTATTTCTTCTTCCTCCCTGCCGATTCTTCTTACCACTTCACAGTGTCTCGGCCAGGCCAAAGGTCCCAAACCACCCGCAGCAGCTATCGCCATCTTCAAAGTCATCGGTCGGCCGGTAATAGGAATGAAGCCGGTACGGTTGACATTACCCATTATGCAGAATTCACCAACAATATCAACAGGCACATGAATACTATCGCCGGGCTTTATCACGATATTATATCGGGGGTCACCTGCAAGTAACCTGTCGGCTGGTATCCTTATGAGGCGCGACCCGGCACCGGGCTTACGTTCCAAAACCGGCTGAGACGGCTCTTCAAACGGACCAATCGGTTTTTCTCCAGGTTCAATCTTAATAACCGACCTTACAGGTTCTATTTGCTCCGGCGATTTTGGCGGCTTTGGCGAACCGACTTGAACAGGAACCCATTTGCCGTTCCGGAAAATCCACTCAATATGTCCTGCTTGTTCTTTCTCTTCTGTTGGCTTCGGTGAACCGTTTTGAACAGGAACAGAAATCCACTTGTCGTTTTGACTAACCCACTTAATACCTCCAGGCTCATCCTTAGTCAATGGCTCATTCATCAGTTTCGGAGCAATTGGTGCGGATGATGACAGCGCATCCCGGCGATTTATCCGCTCATCTATCCTCTTTTCGGAACGAGCCGGCTCCCGAAACGACTCCCGTGTGTTTTCAACATCTGCTCGCCCATTTAACCATTTTTGTTCATTGCGAGAACGCTCGTCCAATGTTTTCAATATGTCTTCGACACTTACCGGCTCATCCATCCTCCCTGTTGCAGCCGGTGCAGGGAATAACGCCTGTGCGTCCTGTAGATTTATTCGCTCATTTATCCTCTTTTCGGAACGAGCCAGCTCCCGGAACGACTCCATTGCGTTTTCAACATCCACTTGCCCATTTAACCACATCTGTTCACGACGACGCTCCTCCAATGTATTCAATATGTCTTTGGTACTTACTGGCTCATCTATGCTCCCCGGAGTAGTCAACCTGGTGGATGATTTCCGACCAGTTTGGTTATCCATCCGACTCTGAGTGCGGTTGCTCGGCCATTCAAAGGCTTTCGGCATCCCAGCCGCTTCCCAATCCGTTACCATCTCAGACGAAGATATAACCACTTTACTTTCAGGCCATTGATATTCTGCACGAGGTGGGACCCCGGCGCGCCGGGGCTTTATCTTGCGCGAAGGCTTGGCAGTCTCAGGCTCAATAACCTTCAGCTCAAGTCCATCAAATCCCTGCTTAAGAGACTCATATCCTGTTTCCTTATTGTCCCCAACAAAACGCGAAACATAAATATAGCTTACGTTAAACTGTCTTGGACTTCCCGCCGTGGCAAGCGCATCGGTCAACCTAAAATCATATCTTGGAATAGGATACCTGCCCGGAAGGGGCACGCCATCACCTAATATTGAAAACATGCGCTGCTGTGAGCCGGCCAAAGTTACGATAACCGACGGGTTCTTCAATATGCCTGGTGAAAGGATTTGTTTTATCTTTTCCTCAAGTTGTGTTTCAGTCAATCCCGCTACTTCGATTACGCCAATCTCCGGTATGGATATCTTACCGGTTTCGGTAACAACATAATTGTTTACAAATTGAACATTCTCTTGAAGAAGCTCAAAGATAGCCACACTGATAATATCACCAGACCTGAATACATAATCAGACTCAACCGCCATAGTATCTATGGGCAGCGGCTCCTGGGCTTGTTCCCAGGCCACCGGTGTCTCCTCGGCCACTCCCAACGAATCCAATATTACATTGACGGCAGGAACAGGACGAAACCTGCCTACCTGTGTCGGGTCAAAAAACTTATTGCCGCAACCGGATGAAAGAGACAAAAAAAGTAGAATGGAAGCAGCGAAAAAGCTCGATGCTCGATGCCGGACGCTCGATGCTCTTCGTGGCACGGCCATCTTGGCCGTGTTTTCACGGGCTTCAAGCCCGTGCCACAACGAGGAGCGAAAAACGAGCTCGCCTTCACGTCCAGTTTGTATCCCGTCCATAGCAATAAACTTCCAAAAAGCACCGAGCTTTTCTCTGTCCTAAACCCCTGAAACCGCCAAATACAGATATTAGCTCGATGAAATTTATCGGTTTAATGCCTTGCTCGCTTAACTTTTTTTAACTGCTACAAAACTCGATGCTCGATGCCAGATGCTCGATTCTCGATGCCAGATGCTCGATGCTCGATGAGGTTCGAGGAACGAGAATCGAGAAACGAGTTTGTTTATCACAACTATAACTTCATAAAGCACTTATGAAACCAAATAATTCTGTCACATAAGCACTAACATGCTGCTCGCTTACAAAAAATCGCTAATAATTCATTTATAACCTGGTAATACAGCGTTTGTTCAGAACCGCTCCCTTATTCTGGGCCGATAATTACTACAATACCAACATAGACAAAAAGGCCGTTCCGATAGAAAATTTTCGTGAACACCGATAAAAATTGTGTCCCGCACCAATTGAGCTTTGGCTCACGCCTAATTGGTGCGGGATGAGCTTTTCAGGTTTGGGCTTATCGTCAGGAAAGTATCCTGCACTCTATGTCATTGCGAGCGAAAAAAGCCTTTAGCCCTGAGCGTAGCCGAAGGGGAAGCAATCTCAATCGTTTGTAAGCCGGAGATTGCCACGGCCACATTCTGTGGCCTCGCAATGACAAAAGTGGCGTTATTACACATTGTGAATGAGTGTCGACAACGAAGAAATACTACTCTGCGAAGTACTCGCTACGTAGCACGAGTCGCCTGCCAGAAAATCTGGCCACACCCTCGTAATCTTCAGTTTTCAGTTTTGTTTAGTTATTTTTGAAACTTTCTGGTAGAATAAGCGTCTTGTATATTGTAAGAGACAGTCTAAGATGTGTAAGAAACGAATTTACCGGCGTTAATTTATGGAGGTGTAAAAATGTTTAATTCAAAACGTTTGAGAAATGCTGTTGTGGCGGGGTTATTGGTTTTGTTTGTCCTTGCCACAGGACTGCAGGCGGAAAGTTCGGCAAATCCCGCAGGTGACCAACTTCTGAAGATGATACCGGCCGAGAGTCTGTTTTGCATACGGGTGAATCACTTTGAATATACTTTAAGTCAAATAGACCAGTTCTTAGCCGGCGTCTCGCCTATGCCTATGGGGCTCTCGATACTGGCCCGGACGCAATTAGCCAAGGTCTTAGGCAGTCCGGAGCTAAACGGCGTGAATATGAATGGTAGTCTTGCCGTATTTGGAGTAACATCAGCCGGAAAACCGCCAGGGCCTAAGCCGTCAGATATGTTTATCGGTGCACTTGTGCCCACTACGGATTACAAACAATTTATTGATGGCAATCCTAATTTGAGTCCACCGGACGCAAATGGAGTTTCAAAAAACACAAGTAGCGAGTTTGGTGGAATGTTGATTAAGCAGGTCGGAAACTATGCGCTTATAGGGCCATCCGAGTCTGGCACCTTTGCCGCGACAGCAAAATTGATTTCGGTCAAGTCAGCCAAGCTGGCCAGTGTCCTCGATGCTGCTGAGGCAAAACTGGCTATGACAGAACCAATCTGGGCGTACGGTAATGTGCAACAGGCCTCCAAGAGTTTCGGGAACGTAGTGTCTGGCAAAATTGAAGAGCTCAAAACAAACATGAAAAACATCAAAACCAAAGACCCGAACACACCACCTATGATGAACATAGAGAATATAATGAATATGTATGCCGGCATTCTTGAGACGTTGATGAAAGAAACACAATACCTGAGTATAGCAATCAACCCAAAACCCAATGTTTTGAATATCACCAAAACCATCTCCGCTGTCCCCGGGACGGATATGGCAAATATGTTTGTCGCAGATACCTCAGCGAACCAAAAGAACAAGCTCTTGGGGTATCTGGAAGACGGGGCGATGATGAATTTCGGATTCAAAATAAACACACCTTTCTGGAAAGAATTCAACATCAAGAGTATCGATTTGCTTGCCGTTATGGCCGGCGAAAATCTGACCACTAAGGATATCGCCAGGATGAAAGCTCTTGCGGCAGATGTAACTGACTGTGTTGGTGGGCCGATAGCGTGTTCAGCTTCGATAGATACCAAAAACAAGCCGCCCTTTGTAGCTAAGTATGTTATAGCGGTCAAGGATAAGGAAAAATTCAACCGACTCATCGAAGAAGCGACGCAGATGTTAAACACCAGCGGTATTATGGATTTTTATAAGGACATGGGAATAGAAACCAGCTTTATGATACAGCGGGGCGTTGACCGTTACAAAGACATCTCAATAGATTCGGCGAAGTTCACGATGAAATCAACGGATGCCAACTCACCGCAGGGACAAATGATAAATGCTATGTACGGCGGCGGGTTTGATTACCGATGGGGTATGGTTGATGGGCTGTTGGTTTGTACCATCGGCGGCAATGCAAACTCGGCGATACGCGAGCTGATCGATGAGGTTAAAGCCAGCAGCCCAAAGCAAATGGGCGATGAAATGAAGGCAGCTTTGACATTTCTGCCGGATGCGGATAAAGCTGATTTCGTGGTGACGTACAACTTTCTGCGGTTATTCAAGATGATGACGGCTATGGTACCTGTGCCAACGCCGCAAATGGATATTCCCACCAAAAGCAATATCGTATTTGCAGGTAAGGCCGGCAATGGCAAAATGGTTGTAGATATTGCTCTGCCAAAAGAGCATCTAACCGAGATTATGACTGCCTTCACAACAATGCAGCAGCAGATGATACGGCAAAAGCAACAGAAGAAACCGAACAGTCCCGGAAGCTCCGCCATCGAAAGCATTCCTGAAACGGACTTGACTTGGGTCAAGTGCGCCAATCCGGACTGCAAAGCTGCCTATCAGATGGGTAAAAGGGCTTACTTCAAATATATAGAGGAACACGCCGACCCTATGTCTCCAACTGCACCGCCGATTGTTTGTGAAAAGTGCGGCGAGCAAAGTGTTTTCAGGGCTGAAAAATGTATGAATCCAGATTGCGGGCACGTTTTTTTCAGGGGTACTATTCCTAACGATTTTGCAGACAGATGCCCCAAATGCGGCTACAGCGAAACAGAAGAGCGAAGAAAACAACGTCGCGAGGGTGGGCTGCAAAGATAACAAACAGCAAAGTAAAGAGAAGAAAGTCAGTACCCTATCAATACTCAATTGATGATTGTCAAGTGACAGAATACTACTTTGCGCGTTTCAAAGTGTGATAATCTATTTTAACAAGCCGCTTCTGCGAATTGCCGCGTGAATCAGTTCTAAATATCTCTATCCTAACAGGAACACGAACGCCCTCTTTTTCAACTTCGGTATAGTCATAACCGCGAACCGCTAAAAAATCATCTCCGCTCATATAGTCAAACAAAAGCATATCGACTAATGAGCTGTCCCTGTCCTGATAGAAAACCGCTTTAGACAAAGGACGAGCTGGTTCGAGTTCGGCTCCGACAACCGGCTTGCTTCGTCTGGTAATTGGGTAATACCATTGTCCCTGGATTTTGAGCCCAGTGGTCTCTTTAGTAAACTCAACCGATTCATCTAAAAAACGTGCCGGTATTGTTATGACACTCAATATCATTTCTGCAAAATGGCTGCTGCCTATTACAACCGGCAGGGCATCACTTTGCCCGCTGTCCTGCAATACGTCGAACTTACCTTTCGACAACTGCCAGACAAACCTGCCCTTTGGCTCCCGTGCTGAAATCTGAATAGAATTCGACCAGGGATAAACCACGTGATGCTGCTCTGTCAGATAGAAACTGCCATCCGGCTGATAAAAAGTAACTACACAATCAAGCTGCAGCTCTTTAGTTTGAGCCCAGGCATTCCATCCGCCGGCTGCTTCAATCGCTCGAACCGCATAATCAGGCGGAACAGAAATCGTTTCAATGTCCGGCCCAGAGGCTAACACCTTTACTACATCTTCCTTGTATATCCGCTGACACCCCGTGAAGATGAAAGCAGCCACAAGAACCAACATAAGGACAGAGGACAGAGGGCAGAGGACAGAGGACAGAGGACAGATAATCTGACTTCTGACTTCTGACTTCTGAGTTCTGATTTCCGACTTCTGACTTCTGAGTTCTGAGTTCTGAGTTCTCATCTTAGCCTCCTATTTCCTTTTTTGTATTTAGATTTTACGCCTCACTCTTCACATCGCACACCAAATTTGCAAGCTGCTCCATCAGAGCATACCTTTGGACCGCATCATTGCCGGCAAGTTTGATTAACGCCGCTGCCGCTTCCGGCTTGGATTGCTTTAATGTTCGATAACGATTTTCGCCGTAAGCATACTCCTCAAAGTCAAGCGTAGGAGCCTTCGAATCGAGTTGCAGCGGATTTTTGCCCTGCTCTTTAAGCTGTGGGTCGAATCTATACAACGGCCAATGACCACAGGCAACGGCCTTCTTCTGCTCCTGGTAGCCCGCTGTCATATTGATGCCGTGGGCGATACAGTGAGAATACGCAATTATAAGTGAAGGTCCCGGATAGGCTTCAGCCTCGACAAAGGCCTTTACCGTCTGGTTCGTATTCGCACCCATCGCCACCTTGGCAACATAAATGTTTCCATAGGTCATAGCCAGAAGTCCGAGGTCTTTCTTGGGCGTAGGCTTTCCCCCTGCGGCAAATTTGGCCACTGCCGCCCTTGGTGTAGATTTGGACATTTGACCACCGGTATTTGAATATACTTCCGTATCCAAAACAAGCAGATTAACATTGGCCCCGCTGGCCAGCACGTGGTCCAGGCCGCCATATCCAATATCATAAGCCCATCCATCACCGCCAAGACCCCAAACGGATTTGCGCACAAGGTAATCGGCAATGCCCATTAACTGCTTGCAATCTGCGTCCGCCTTTGGCGGACTCTTTTTGCATTGCTCTTTTAGTTTATCCACCCGAGCTCGCTGCTGCTCAATAGCATCCTGGGCCGGATCATCCGCCAATGTGACCGTCCGGATTTCTCCCGCCAGGTTCGCATCAATACAGCCCTTCTCTGCTGCTTTGTCCAACAGCGTAAGAGCGCGTTCTTTGAATTTGTCAACCGTCAATCGCATACCCATCGCAAACTCAGCAGTGTCCTCAAACAGACTATTACTCCATGCCGGTCCCCTGCCGTCCGACCTTTTCGTATAAGGAGTCGTAGGCAGATTGCCGCCGTAAATCGACGAGCAGCCGGTCGCATTTCCAATCAACGCCCTGTCTCCGAATAATTGTGTCAACAGTTTGACGTAAGCCGTCTCTCCACAGCCGGCACAGGCGCCGGAATATTCAAATAAAGGCTCAATCAATTGACTGCCTTTAACGGAAGCGGCTTTGAAGAGACTGCGGTCGGTATTCGGAATCGCAAGGAAATACTCGTAATTTTCACGCTCGGTTGCACGAAGAGGTTCCTGAAATGCCATATTGATTGCCTTTCGGCCTGTTGGCTTCTTGTCCTGGTCCTTTTCCTGTGCAGGACAAGCCAGAACACAGGCGCCGCAACCGGTGCAATCTTCCGGAGCTACCTGAACTGTGAATTTCATACCGGCAAAGTCCTTACCTTTGGCATCGGCGCTCTTGAACGTTGACGGGGCATCTTTGAGATACTTCGCGTCGTAAGCCTTAATTCTTATAGCTGCGTGCGGACAAAGCAAAGAGCACGTGCCGCATTGAATGCAAACACCAGGCTCCCACTGCGGAATATTAACAGCAACGTTGCGTTTTTCATATTTTGTCGTGCCGGTCGGAAACTTGCCATCAACCGGCATCTTACTCACGGGCAGCTTATCACCACGAAGTGCTATAAGCTCTGCGGTAACCTCTTTGACAAAATCAGGGGCATCTTCCGGAACAGGCGGCCGCATCCGTATCTTACTGGTTACCTTGTCCGGAACGGCAACCTCATAGATTTTATCAAGGGCACCGTCAACGGCTGCATAGTTCATTTCAACAACTTTCTGGCCCTTCCTGCCGTAAGTCTTTTGGATGGAATCTTTGATAGCTTCGACAGCCGTATCAATTGGAAGAATATTGCTGATTTTGAAAAAGGCGGTCTGCATAATCACGTTGATTCGCGCACCCAAGCCGAGTTCGGCTGCAAGCTCAATTGCATCAATAACGTAGAACTTCAGCTTCTTGTCGATTATCTGTTTCTGCACCTCCTGCGGCAAAGTGTCCCACACCTCATCCTTGCCGTGGCTGCTGGTCAGCAGGAAGGTACCTCCTTGACGCGCAGCGGATAGCATATCATATTTTTCCAGGAAACTTGGATTATGACACGCAACAAAATCAGCTTTGCTTACAAGGTAAGGCCTTTGGATAAGCTGCTCGCCAAACCGCAGATGTGATGTGGTCATTGCACCAGCCTTCCTGGAATCGTACACAAAGTAGGCCTGGGCGTAATTATCCGTTAGCTCGCCGATAATCTTTATAGAGTTTTTATTCGCACCAACTGTGCCATCGGCGCCAAGCCCAAAAAACATCCCGGATAAAAGTTTTTTACCGGCAACATCAAAAGATTCATCAACTTGAAGACTGGTATTGGTTACATCGTCAATGATGCCCACCGTAAAACCATTTTTGGGCTTTGCAGCATCGAGATTATCAAAAACAGCCTTCACCATAGCAGGGGTAAAATCCTTCGAGCCAAGCCCATATCGTCCGCCGACAATAAGTGGATATTTCTTGAAAGCTGTTCTACCAGCATACATAGCTTCACCAATAGCAGTGCGAATGTCCAAATACAACGGCTCACCGAGAGAACCAGGCTCCTTCGTTCTGTCCAATACTGCTATTTTTTTGACGGTTTTCGGCAGGGCGGCTATAAAATGCTCGGTGCTGAACGGCCGATAGAGTCGCACTTTTACCAGGCCTACTTCTTCGCCTTTAGAGGCCAAGTATTCAACTGTCTCGTGAGCTGTTTCGGCGCCTGAGCCCATCATAATAATAACCTTCTCGGCTTGGGCCGCTCCGACATAATCGAACAAATTATATCGCCTTTCTATCAGTTTTGCGAACTTATCCATTGTATCCTGAATAATCTGCGGCGCAGCTAAATAATATTTGTTCACCGTCTCTCTGCCCTGGAAGTACACATCCGGATTTTGGGCTGTGCCGGAAATCATCGGCCTGTCCGGTGTAAGCGCCCTGGCTTTATGCCGGGCAACTAATTCGTCATCGATCATCGCTCGCATATCATCAAACGTTAATTCCTCAATCTTCTGAACCTCATGGCTGTTTCTAAAACCATCAAAGAAATGCAGGAAAGGTATCTGCGAGGCCAGAGAGGCCTGCTGAGCAATAAGCGCCAAATCCATTATCTCCTGAATACTGCCTGAACAGAGCATTGCAAAGCCGGTCTCACGACAGGTCATCACATCAGAATGGTCGCCGAATATTGAAAGTGCCTGACAGGCCAACGAACGGGCTGAGATGTGGAAGACGGTAGGCAGCAGTTCGCCTGCGATTTTATACATACTGGGAATCATCAACAAAAGCCCCTGTGAGGCGGTGAAAGTCGTGGTCAAAGCGCCGGTCGCCAATGCCCCATGCACGGCCCCAGCCGCACCGGCTTCCGACTGCATCTCCGTAACCGAAGGAACCGTTCCCCAGATATTGGTCTGGCCTTTAGCTGTCTTCGCATCGGCCATTTCGCCCATAGATGAGCTTGGAGTAATTGGATATATTGCAATAACTTCGTTCGTAGCGTGGGCCACGTATGCCGTCGCCGTATTACCGTCAATCGTAACCATTTTACGTTTCTTCATAGTTTCTCCATTTCTGTAAAGTAAGAACCATAAACAAGTTAGCTCAAAAACGCCCCTCTCATCAGGTCATCTAAACACCCTATGGGGAGGGCTCCCATACAGCCCGGTAAACTGCCGTGTAAAGGCAAAGGAAAATAAATAATATCGGTCTCTGCCCGGTACTCGGCATACCTGAAAAACACGTCTTATACACCTTTGTACTGAATTAAGCAATATAAAATTTCGTCAGGATTTAATTACAACCACACCATGGAGTTCTGCACCGCAATTTGTCGAAAAATGAGGGTTTGGCAAATACCCGCCAAAATTGCTCAAACGGCAAGTTTTTTGCAAAATTTCCTTGCTTTATTCAAGAAATTTGGTTATAATAATTTTTGAAAGACTATAGCAATATTTCAATACGTTTCTGAGGAAAAATGCTTTTTGGGAGGAGCGAGTTATGAAAAGGCTACATACCGGTGTAAGCATATTTGTCCTGCTTTTATTTGGCTTAACATTCGCCCAGAATGGATTGGTGGAGGCCCAAATCTTTGAAAAGCAGTTGCCACAAGTCGGTCAGAAGTACGTTCCGGGTGAGATCATCGTCAAATTCAAGCCTAACGTTACGGAGTACGACATAGCCGCTCTAAATTCAACTCAGGGTGTCTCTACGATCTATACAAGCCCAACCGCCGGTTTTAAAAGATTGAGGATTCCAAGCGGTAAGACAGTCGCCGAAATGGTCGAAATTTATCAGGCAGATGCCAATGTCGACTACGCCGAGGCAAACTACATCGCTTATGCTATGATGGTCCCAAATGATGAGCTATATCCCCTCCAATGGCACCTGTATAATACCGAATACGGCGGTATTCAAATGGAATCAGCCTGGAATGTCTCTACCGGCTCAGGAGTCGTCGTTGCAATTATTGACACAGGTATTGCCTACGAAACTTATAGCCAAGAAGATTCCCAAGGGCAAAAGATCTACTACGAACAAGCTCCAGATTTAGCTAACACGCACTTTGTGACCGGTTATGATTTCGTCAACCGTGATGAGCACCCTACTGACGACTCAAATCCCGGGCACGGAACTCATATAGCTGGTACTATTGCCCAAAATACCAACAACAACATTGGAGCGGCTGGAGTGGCCTTTAATACTTACCTGATGCCGGTGAAGGTATTGAACAGCAGCGGGGCTGGAACTTATGCCGATATAGCAGAAGGTATTATTTGGGCAACTGACCATGGCACGCACGTGATTAACCTGGGTTTGGGAGGAAAAGCGCCTTCAAAAACTTTAGAAAACGCAGCAGCTTACGCATATAACATGGGAGTAACAGTAATAGCCGCCGTTGGTAATGACGGCACAGAAATCGTCAGTTACCCTGCTGCCTACGATGATTATGTTATTGCTGTCGGGGCCACCCGTTACAATGAAACTCTGACTTATTACTCCAACTATGGACCAAGTCTTGACTTAGTAGCTCCAGGTGGTGACCTTAATGTTGACCAGAACGCAGATGGCTACGGTGACGGGATTTTACAAGAAACCTATGAGAAAAATGGCTTCAGTAACATATCCTGGGGTTACTGCTTGATGGAGGGAACTTCAATGGCTGCTGCGCACGTCTCCGCAGTTGCAGCTTTACTCATAGCAAACGAAATTGCTGTCACACCTGCTGAAGTCAGAGAAGCTTTAGAAACCACAGCAGAGGATAAGGGGTCGGCAGGCTGGGATATACAACACGGCTGGGGGATAGTAAATGCTTCTGCTGCTCTTAAATGGAAACCCACACCAGGGCCAGGACCCGGACCAGGACCAGGACCCGGACCAGGACCAGGACCAGGACCTCTACCTCTTGCAGCGGCGTTTACCACAGAACAGACAATCGGGGCTATGCCCCTGACAGTGCAATTCATCGATGAATCCACCGGAAATATCACCAGTCAGCTATGGGACTTCGGTGACGGAACAACATCAAACCAGCGGAATCCACTTCACACATATCGCGATATTTATTCTTATACCGTGAGCTTGACAGTAACAGGTCCAAGCGGCTCAGATACTGAAACCAAGAAAAATTATATCATTGTGTTCGAACCTTACCGTCCTGTGGCAAACTTTGAGGGACTGCCGACAGATAGCGATGCACCCATGAGCGTGCAATTCACCGATCTGTCCACCTGTAAGGCAACTTTTTGCTACGTTGGGGAGGACGTCGATTCGTACTTTACGAAGGAAGCTGCATCCGACGGAGGTATTACCGACTGGTCATGGGACTTTGGGGACGGACAAAAATCAACCGAGCAGAATCCTGTTCACACATACCAAAACTCTGGTACTTACACAGTACACTTGACAGTAACAGGGCCAGGCGGCTCGAGTAACAAAAACAGGTACAACTACATTCACACAACCACACCTCCGCATCCTGTGGCAGACTTTGTGGGAATACCGAGAAGCGGTGACGGCCCGCTAACCGTGCAATTCTTCGACCAATCCTCCAATGTCAACAGTTGGTTGTGGAATTTTGGTGACGGAACTACGTCAACCAAACAAAATCCGTCCCACACATATATGTACCATAACACCGGTGATTTCACAGTCAGCTTAACAGTACAAGGTCCAAGCGGCTCGGACACTAAAACCAAGACCAACTACATCTCACTGAACATGCCATCCATATACGTGAACATTGGAATGTCGAAGAGTCGAATCTTCCGGACGTGGCACACAGTAACAGCAATGGTTACGGTTACAAAGGGTAACTCCTCTGGACAACCTATCGCCGGAGTAACCATCGAGGGAGCCTGGGGTGGAGGTTATGGCGGCACTGTCTCCGGCACAACCGATGGAAATGGCAGAGTCAGCTTCGGGACAGAGTGGGTAGGAGGGGGCGGCTCGGTTACATTCACAATTAATAAAGTGATAATAGGCGGCAAAGAGCAGGATTTTGCCGGAGTGACAAGTAGTTCGATAGGAATTTAGAAAGATAAAAGACTTTGTGTAACGAAATCCCTCGATACTGGAGCAGAAAGCTCCGGCTTATCGAGGGATTTTGTTTTATTTTGATACAACTGTCCGGCAGCTTGCAAAAAATAAAACGACCCACGCTATATTAAGACCCGGAGATACTTTCAGGTCTTTTTTTTGTGTATTTGTAGCCTTTTGGGTTTATATCTCGATTACATGAAAGGTGAATATTGACCTGTTAACAAACAGTTCAAATATAGGCTTTTCCAAGTTTTAATGTAACTGATGTTACATTAGCGGCGGCCCCCTTAATGGTTTGATATTCAGAGCGGATCTTCAGTATCCTTAAGCTGTTCCCGCAATTCCTCCAGGCGATGCTTCAGGCTTGCGATTATATCCTTGTACTTAGGATTGCCATATTGATTGAACCACTCCCGCGGGTCGGTGCTTAAGTCATACAGCTCCCAGCATTCTTCCGGCGTTCGCTTCGTTCGAAGAAGACCGTAGTAGTAAATCAACTTGTAGCGCTCGGTTCGAATACCATAATGGCTGGGCCGCTCGGGCTGGTGTGTCCAATAGTGGTAGTACATTGCATTACGCCAATCCTTGGGCGTGTTCCGCATCAGATTCTGACGGAAGCTCCGCCCCTGCATGGTACCCGGAATCGTAGCACAGGCATAGTCCAGAAACAGTTCTGCAAAATCAACGTTCAAAATGATATCGCCCACAGTAGTCCTCGGTCTGATCTCCCTGGGATAACGAATAAGGAACGGCATACGAAGAGACTCTTCCAGCATGAACCGTTTGTCAAATAGATTATGTTCACCAAGAAAATACCCTTGATCAGATGTGTAGATGACAACGGTATCTTGGCTCTGGCCGGTTTCGTCCAAATACGCGAGCAGGCGGCCCACGTTATCATCAATCCCGGCAACTGTGCGAAGGTAATCCTTGATAAACTTCTGATAAGTAGCCTTGCGGACACTCTTCGGGTCTTTGTCCTTTGTCTCGAGTTGCGGCGGTGGGTATCTGCCCGGATTCTTCCGATACCGGCCTGTAAGAATCTCCAGCGGCCAGCCTTCAAAGCGCTTATCTCTTGGACTTTGGGACCAGAACAAGTCCTCCGGCTCGGGCAAGTCCTGTTCGTCGTATAAGCTGCGGTAACGATTGTGACTGAAGAATGGCTCGTGTACGGCCTTGAAATGGCACATTAGGTAAAAAGGCTTGTTCGATGCCCCTCGATTCTTGAGCCAATTCAGAGTTAGATCAGTAATGACATCCGTCGAATGGCCTTTGTATTCTCTGCCCCCTTCTTTCCAGTCTCTTCCCAGTTCGTAGAGAACCGGATTCTTGTACCTTCCTTGTCCGCGGAGCACATTGTAATAATCAAAACCAGACGGAACTGTCTTCAAGTGCCATTTACCTATTATGGCTGTTTCGTAACCATCTGCCTGGAGACGCTTGGCAACGTTATCGGCGTCCGGGTCGAGTCGGCCGCTCAGTGTCTTCGCCCCGTTGATGTGGCCGTACTGGCCCGTCAGAATGGTGGCACGACTTGGAACGCAGATGGAGTTGGTGCAGAAGCAATTCTTCAACAGGGCCCCTTCTGCCGCGATCCGGTCAATATTTTTCGTGGGCGCATACTCACTTAGCCGAAGCCCATAACATCCAATAGCTTGACTCGTATGGTCATCCGCCATGATAAACAGGATGTTCGGTTTACCCGGCGATGCCTTTGCGGATACGGCCTTTGGCAGTGCTGCGGCTTGCACCCACCGCTTCGTTTCGAGAAGCAAAACGGTGGGGGAGAGTCCGATGATTTTCACGAATTGCCGGCGAGTCAACTCTTCCACTTTTTTCTCCTTTTATGTCCGGGCTTGTGCCGTTCTATAATATCCTGTGCCAAAATTGTTTCCATTACAGATTTCATTATACCACAGCTTCCACATAAGTCCGTGCATGAAGAGTAAGAGGTCTGAAAAAGGTCTAATGCAAAAGACTTTCACAAGGGCCTCACATAGGTTTCTCTTCAAGTTGTCCGGCACTTTCTAACTTTGAGCGATTGCTATCTTGCCTGGCAGGCCGTTAGAGCACTTTAGTCTGTCCAGGCATCGCAACCGGGTAGCCGCCCTGGGCGTCGGGCCTGACCGGCGGGTCGGAGTCCATCGTATAATGGTCCAGGCCCGGGGCCAATACAAGGTTCGAAGCTAACGCCTGTTCCCACGTGATCATCTTACCCGACTCGGCGGCCATACGCCCGAGAATGCCCGTCATGGCGGCGTAGGCGGATCGCTGGGCCTCGTTGTAGGGCTTGTCCTCGCGGATCGCCTCGAACAGCAGATCGTGCTCCACTTGGTACGCATTGCAGCGCGGCCCAGCGTACTGCCATATCAGGCTCTCGGACGTCTGCTGGTGGCCTTTGAAAATACGTGGCTGTGGGACCCCTTCGCCGAGAACGGCCGAGCCTTTCGCACCATGGATAACGTCGCCGAAAAAGCCCCAGCAGTTATCCATGTGCCGGCCTTGAGCGAGCAGTCGCGTACCGTCAGGAAAAGTGTATTCCACCGCATAATGGTCGAACAACTGATCTGGCTTATTCCGGACCTGTCTTCCTCCTTGACCCTGAGCCGAGACCGGCCAGGCATCTTTACACCAGCAGCACACGTCGAGGTTGTGGATGAGCCAGTCCAGGATGAAACTGCCGTTCAGCCAGGTGAAGCAGCTATAATTCTGAATCTGGTGAGCTAATTCATTCATATCAGGCCGCTGCGGGCTGAAGCCGACCGATCCATGCTCTCGATAGGCCCAACAGGTAATGATCTCGCCGATGATACCTCCATGCAGTTGGTGAACAGCTTCTTCCAGCGGCTTGTAGTGGCGGCTCATCAAGCCGGCGGCGATCTTGAGATTCTTCGCTGCGGCCTCCTCGCCGGCCTTGAGCACGCGACGAATGCCCGGGGCATCGACCGCGAACGACTTCTCCATGAACACGTGGCAACCTCTGGCCACCGCATACTCCAGGTGGATCGGGCGGAATGCCGGAGGCGTGGCCAGGACGGCAACCCCACCCGGCGCAATGGCATCGATGGCCTTCTGGTAGGCATCCAGGCCCAGGAACTGCCGGTCATGGGGAACATCGACCTGCTTGGCAAACTGCTTAGAGAGATTCTTGAAGCTACTTGCAAGACGGTGCTCGAAGACGTCAGCCATGGCGACTATTTGGGTTGGCCCCTTGGTTGACAGGGCGTTGGCCGCTGCGCCGGTCCCGCGCCCGCCGCAGCCGACCAGGGCGATCTTGATCGTGTTCCGCTCGGCGGCATGGCCCCGCACTCCAATGGTGCCGGCCAGAGCTGCGCCGGCCAAAGCACCGGAGGTTTGCTTGAGGAACTCACGGCGGGAGGTGGACGGTTTCTGAGCATTACCCTTTACGTTCATTGAATAACCCTTTCTATTTTTCAACTCATGGATAGTCGCATCAGATGGACTGCAGCCGATACTGGTTCCTTCGATGGAAATATCACGTTGCGACAGCCAACTCAGCGATCTCGCCTCGGATGTCGTCCCACTGACGATTCAGATATATCCGGCGATTGACAACACCATGGTATGTTGACCGGGTCCAATGTTCAATACCTTTTACCTGACATTCCCCATATTTTTTATTCTTGCGGTAAGAACATGCAAAGGCCTGGCTGTTTCGGCGCTTCCGCACGCCGCATTTCTGGAACCGAATTTGCAGGATTTAAGTTGCAGTTTTGTTTCATGTGGGTACAGTAGTACTTCTGGAGTAGCATAATTTGACTATATTTGGGAGGTTTGATAGCATGATTCCGAAAAAAAGTTTTACAGGTTCTTGGATTATTTGTGTTGTAATCCTGAGTTCGTTGAAAGCTGCGTCTTCAGATGTGGGAATAAGAGCAATTACCAATCCCAGCGCAGATATAACGCTCTCTTTCGTTCAGCCAGGTTGTATTGCCAAGGTTTATTTTAAGGAAGGCGACTCGGTAAAAGCCGAGCAAGTGCTGGTCCATCAGGACGACTCTGTTGAGCAGATCCAACTAGCGCAACTCGAGGCAGCAAGTGAGGACACAACACAAATTCAGGCCAGCGAGGCCTCATTGGCTCAAAAAAGAGTGGACCTTAAAAAGCTGGAGAAGGCAGCGGCACATAATGCCGCAACAGAATTGGAAGTAGAACATGCAAAGTTGGATGTGAGGATGGCCGAGCTGTCGCTTCAGCTTTCTAAGTTCGAACACGAACAGGCAAAAAGAAAATACAACGAGGTAAAGGTACAGGTTGAAAAGATGAGTTTGAAAAGCCCAATAGAGGGAAGGATCGAAAAAATCGATGTGGAGACCGGCGAATCAATTAATGCCCTGGCTGATGTGGTTCGGGTTGTCCGGATTGATCCGCTTTGGATTGACGTTCCTGTACCTTTAGTCAAAGCAACTGCTCTGAGCCACGGAAAAACTGCAAGAGTCAGGTTTCCAGACCCAAATATGGTGTCCATAGAAGGAAGAATTATTTACATTGCCGCGGTCGCCGATGCAGCCAG
>CAYQKF010000095.1:0-19562 GCA_964417935.1 uncultured Pirellulales bacterium | reverse complement strand
AGTTTGATGATACACCTGACTCTGACCACCGGAATAAACTCGAACAAGACCTCCTCCGTGTTCTCGCAAAGCAGCCTTGGCACAAACAACAACCCTTAAAGATTTGGAGAATAATTATGAAAAGTAATATGACAAAATTAGCCACAGCAGCAGTGATAATTGTCGCTGTTGTACTAACAGTAACAATCTTGGATAGAACCGTGACACCCGCCTGGGCTATTGAGGATACTGTCAAAGCGCTCAGCCAGTTCAATGGTATCTATTTGAGCGGTGTCTTCGGTGTACCAATCGAAAAGATTGGTCGAGGGGGGGATTTGGTACTCCGGGACGGTGAAAACGTGTCTGTAGAATACTGGATGCAGGCAAATGAAGAAAGAACCAGATCAGAGAATTACAGAATTGAAGCAGGCGATGGAACGGTTTGGAGCGTCCACAACAGGATGACTTACAGATACGATCCAATGAGCAACACGGTCCGGGTTCAGTCGGGTCGTGGCATTGAGATGAGTATCTGGCCTTGCGGCGACTACCTGTCGAAAGTACAGGAGTTTATGCAGGATTGGCAGGTTATGTACGGCAAAGACGCAGTAACCGGTCGAGATTGCGCATTTATCACCCTCTCTAATCCATCCCAGGGCCAGTCCTGGTGGCTGGAGATTGACTTGGAGACAAACCTGCCTGTGCGTGCCAAGGGATGGCATAACACCCGTCGCGAAGGTACTCCTTCTATGAATTTCCAAAGAATTATTTTCTTCGAAAAACTTCCCGATGACATATTTGAGTTTGAGATTCCTGAAGGAGCTACAGTGATAGAAGAATAGCAAAAAGACTCACACTCATCGGCGTATCTTTCATTTACAAGCGCTGCCGGGCGATTTAGCTCGACGGCGTTTTTTTTGCGCAAGTGTAAAGCCAAAAAGTCGGGCTTGAAGCTTTTGCGGGAATGGGTTATGTTACTTTCAGAAAGCTTAAATCGAGCAAATAATATCAAAGCCAACCCGAGCGAAGAGTTGAAGGTTGTGGAAGAGCGCTTCAAACTGGAAACGGAACGCCTGACCAAGTCGTGGATGCGATACGACCGGGCTACATTGCGCGGCTATCTCGTCGAGGATGTGGAGGACCCGCGCATCAACATACAGAGCATTTTGACACGGCACTTTCTCATCGAACGCTTATTCGGTGAGCAATTTGATGCCCTGATGGAGCAGGAGCTGCGGTTTAGTATGGTGATGAACTGGCTGCTCAGACTCCTCAAAAAACCAGTCAATGCCGGGCAGCTGCAGGCTGTTCTCGGTACGCTGCTGGCGGAAGAAGACAACGCCGAATGGTTGGAAATCCCATCGTATATATCAGATACTTTTGCGACTCTGAGGTTGCCGAACTATATTTGCGATTTGCTTAACTGGACACCGGTTGAGACGACCGAAGCGCCGGTCCCCGAATATCTTATGTCAACCTTCCAGGCGATTTGGCATGAGGTGCTGGCCGGTGAGCAGCCTCAGCACATCTCTGTGCTGGAACCGGCCTGCGGCTCGGCCAACGACTATCGATTCATTGAGGCCTTCGGCATCGCCGGACTGCTTGACTATACGGGATTCGACTTGTGCGAAAAGAATATCCGCAACGCAAAACAGATGTTTCCGAAGGCACGCTTCAAGGTGGACAATGCACTTGAAATCGATGCGGAGGACGACACATTCGATTATTGTTTCGTGCATGATTTATTTGAACATCTGTCGGTCGAGGCGACGGAAATCGCTATCTCCGAGGTATGCCGCGTAACACGGCAGGACCTCTGTATCGGGTTTTTCAATATGCACAATGGCGACCAACACATCGTCAAAGCCATTGGCGACTACCACTGGAACAAGCTGAGCATAGGCGAGACGAAAGCAATCTTCGAACGCCACGCGTCTGTGGTGGAGGTCATTCATATCGATACGCTTTTGGTCTCAAAGTTTGGATGCAGGGACACCCATAACAAAGACGCTTACACATTTGTCATTAGGATATAACTACGGCGCCAGAGGGGGCACTTACAACTCGGAATCGGTCGTTTTAATTTCGCAGTTGAAAAGTTTCCTGTTTACTGGTACAATTCATCCTCGTTTCTATAGATATATAGATTCCCGCTTTCGCGGGAATGACAAAAGGGGCGCGGGAATGACAAAAGAGCCAGTGATGACAGAAATATTTGATAAATACGTTTTAAAGAATGGAATGGTAGTTCTTGGTGAGCCTATGGAAGTGGTTGCTTCGGTGGCGTTTGGTTTTATGCTTCCGGCCGGGGCAGCTTTGCTGCCGGAGGGCTGCTGCGGGGCCGGAGGTGTTATTGCCGACTGGATTTTCAGAGGCGCCGGCGATAGAAACAGCCGTCAGCTTGGTGACGCACTTGACGGCCTTGGATTGGCGCGCAGCCGCTCGGTCGGAAGCTCACATATAACCGTCGGGGCGGCCCTCGAAGCCGGCAACTTAGCACAAGCCCTGGATTTATATGCGGATATTACACTTAAACCCAGCCTGGAGGAAGACCAGTTTGAATTAGCGAGGCAATTAGCAGTTGATGGGGTACTATCTTTAGACGATAACCCCCGGCAGAAGGTTATGCTCAAACTGCGAGAGCAGTTTTATCCAAGTCCTTTGGGACGCAGTCCTGTTGGAGAGGTTGCAGAGTTGAAGGCTTTGACGGCTGAAAAGGTAAAGCAGATTATAAATGATAATTTCAATCTTTCGCAGACGATATTCGCAGTTGCGGGTAAATACGACTTCAATGCGGTTTGTCACCAGATAGAAGGACTATTTGAGGCCGAGCAGCAACAAACCGTCGAACCGGTAACGTTGGGTTCCAAAGCCGGCAAATATACACATATAGATAATGATAGTGCCCAGGTGCATATCGGCCTGATGACCGAGACGGTCAAGCCGACCGATGAAGACTACTATAATGCCCGAGTGGCGGTATCGGTCCTTTCGGGCGGGATGAGCGCCAGATTATTTACAAAGGTAAGAGAGGAACGAGGCCTGTGCTATGCAATCGGAGCACGGTATCACGCCCTCAAAGAAGCGGCTGGTATAATGTGCTATGCAGGCACAACGCCGGATAAGGCCCAGGAAACGCTTGACGTGATAATCCAGCAATTCAACAAGCTGGGCGATGGAATCAGCGAAGAAGAAATCCAAAGAGCCAAGGTTGGACTGGAAAGCTCGCTGATTCTAAGCAGTGAATCGTCCAGCAGTCGAGCCGGCGCAATTGCAAGTGATTACTATATGTTAGGCAGGGTTCGAGGGCTGGATGAAATTAAGAATAAAATCGAGGAGACCAGCGTTGATTCGGTTTTAGGATTTTTGCGAAGCAATAAATTCAAGGACTTTACGGTTGTGACGATAGGGCCAAAGTGCCTAAAGTGAACTAAAGTGCCTAAAGTGAGCTAAAGTTAAAAAGAATAATGAATAATGGAATTTAAGAAAAAGACATTGTCAAACGGCCTGGACGTGGTTGGCGAGGTGAACAAATCAGCCAAATCAGCGGCGGTGGGGTTTTTCGTCAAGACCGGCTCCCGCGATGAGACCGAACAGATAAACGGGGTCTCGCATTTCCTCGAACACATGCTGTTCAAAGGCACAGAAAAGCTAAGCGCTCTCGAAGTTAATGAGGCATTCGACAGAACAGGGGCGCAATTTAACGCCTTTACCAGTGAGGAAAATACAGTTTTCTATGCCGCTGTTCTTCCGGAATATCTGCTTGAGGTTACAGGACTATGGATAGAGCTGATGAGGCCGGCGCTGCGGGCTGATGATTTCAGTATTGAAAAAAATGTAATCAAAGAAGAAATTGCAATGTATAAGGACATACCGAGCTTTGACGTTATGGACCAGTGCAGAAGACTGCACTTCGATGGTCATCCCTGCGGCAATAGTGTTCTGGGCAGTGAGATAAGTATAGATAATTTAACGGCTGAGCAGATGCGGGACTATTTCGCCTGGCGGTACGCACCGAACAACATGGTGTTGGCCTGTGCAGGTAATTTTGACTGGGACCAAATCTGTTCGATTGCCGCAAATGCCTGTGGCAGGTGGCAGAAACAAGCTGTCGGAAGAAAATTGGAACACTGTGGCGGCAGTAAAAAGAAAAAGAGAGTTGAAAAATCAAACCTGGCTCGCGAACATATATGCCTGATGAGTGCCGGCGTGTCCGCTCAAGACCCGAGGAGGTTTGCCGCTTCGCTTTTAGGTATTATCGTCGGCGACAATGTCGGGTCACGATTTTTTTGGGACTTGCTTGACAAAGCATTAGCCGAAGCGGCAACAATGCAGTTCGGGGCGATGGACGGCACAGGGGCGTTTCACAGTTATATCAGTTGCAGCACTGATAATGTCACAAGAGTACTCGATACCGTCAGTGGTATTTTCCAAAGTCTGTCCCAAAACGGCATAACCGAAGATGAATTAAGAAAGGCAAAAAACAAGGTGTTAAGCGCTTTGGTTATTAAAAATGAGCTGCCGATGGGTCGGCTGGTTGACCTGGGTTTTAACTGGATATATCTGGAACAGTATCGTACTGTCCAGGACGATATCAGTTCGATTAAGGCTGTTACCGTTGACGATGTTAATGTGCTGATAGAGCAGTTTAATCCCTGTGATTTTACGCAGCTTTCCATTGGGCCTGCGCACAATAATTGACAATAAGGAGATAAAGATATGGACAATCAAACAAGAAGACAGTTGCCCGAAAGACACGGGGAAACAGACGTCCGGCTAAATCGCCGGAGTTTTCTTAAGACAATTGGTTTTGCAGCGGCTTCAACCGGAACGCTGTCGATATTGCCGGGCTGTGACGGTATAAACCAAATAACGGCAGCTCAAAGAAAACGTCCGAACGTGGTTTTAGTAATGACCGACGACCAGGGTTACGGTGACCTGGGTTGTCACGGCAACCCGGTTATTCAAACGCCTAATCTGGACAGGCTATATACGCAAAGCATCCGGCTGACGAACTTTCACGTCGGGCCTACCTGTTCGCCCACGCGTGCGGCGCTGATGACGGGACACTACTGCAACCGGACAGGTGTGTGGCATACCATTATGGGCAGGTCACTGCTGCGCAAAGACGAAGTAACTGTAGCCGACGTCTTCTCGGCGGGCGGCTATCGCACGGCTATCTTCGGCAAATGGCATTTAGGCGACAACTACCCGTTCCGGCCGCAGGACAGAGGATTCGGCGAAGTGTTGGTCCATGGCGGAGGTGGAGTCGGTCAGGGTCCCGACTACTGGGGCAACGATTACTTTGATGACACGTACTTCCACAACGGCAGGCCGAAAAAATTTGAGGGCTACTGCACCGATATATGGTTTGATGGGGCGATGAAATTTATTGAAGCCAATAAAGAGCGGCCTTTCTTCTGTTACATACCCACTAATGCGCCGCACGGGCCTTACAATGTCGCTGATAAATACAGTAAGCCATACAGGGACAAAGGCGTGGAAAGCAGACAGGCCAATTTTTATGGTATGATTACGAACATCGACGAGAATATGGGCCGGCTTATGCAGCGACTTAAGCAACTTGGTTTGGAAGAAAACACCATTCTGATTTTTATGACCGACAATGGAACATCAGGCAGCTACAGCGGGGGAATGCGGGGCAAAAAAGGCTCGGAGTATGAAGGTGGTCATCGTGTACCGTGTTTTATCCACTGGCTTGGCGGCGGTCTAACGGACGGCAGAGATATCAACCGGCTCACGGCCCATGTCGATATATTGCCGACAGTAATCGGGCTGTGCGGGCTTAAAGAGCCCCGTGGAGTGAAGTTCGATGGTGACAGCCTTGTTCGGCTTTTGAAGGGTCAGGAGATGAGCTGGCCTGACCGTACATTGATTACCGACTCGCAGCGAATTGAACATCCGGAGAAGTGGCGTAAAAGCGCGGTTATGACCGACCGCTGGCGGCTGGTAAACGGCAAAGAGCTTTACGATATAAAGGCAGACCCTGTCCAAAAGAATGACATTGCCAACAGAAATCCCCAGGTGGTCGAAAAGCTGCGCAACGATTATGAGGACTGGTGGGCTGATGTTTCGCAGCGTTTTGATGAGTATTGCGAAATCATTATCGGCTCGGATAAACACAATCCAACACGATTGATGTCGCACGACTGGCACACTCCGAAAGTGCCGTGGAACCAGGGCGCCGTCCGCAGTGGGATGCAGGCCAACGGCTTCTGGGCGGTGGATATTGAGCGCGATGGCAGGTATCAGTTCGAGCTGCGGCGCTGGCCAAAGGAATTGAACGTGCCCATCGATGAATCTATTCCCGACGGTAAGGCCATTACGGCCACCGAGGCCCGAATCAAAATCGGTGATGAGGATATGACCGTACCTGTTTCCAGGAATGCCCGCGCCGTAACGTTCCAGGTACGATTAAAAGCCGGTAAAACCCGCCTGCAGACGTGGTTTATGGATAACAGGGGCAATTCTCGTGGTGCTTATTACGTCTATGTGAAACGTCTATAAAAGGAGTTTCAGGAGAGAATATGAGTAAACAAACAAGAAGAGAATTTTTGAAAACAGTCAGCTCTTTAGCGGTCTCGGCGGAAGCGTTATCGGTATTGCCCGGCTGTGCGGCTATAGACCAGATAACTGCAGCCGATAGAAAACACCCGAACGTCATTCTCGTTATGACCGACGACCAGGGCTGGGGTGACATTCATTCGCACGGCAACGACAAAATCGATACACCGGTTATGGACAAGCTCGCTGCTGATGGTGCCCGGTTTGACCGGTTTTTTGTCAGCCCCGTCTGCGCCCCGACCCGTGCCAGTCTGCTGACCGGCCGCTACCACCTGCGCACCGGAACCCACGGCGTAACCCGCGGCTACGAGAATATGCGCAGCGAAGAAGTTACAATCGCCGAGGCGCTTAGGCAGGCAGGCTACGCTACCGGCTGCTTCGGCAAATGGCATAACGGCGCCCATTACCCCTACCATCCGAATGGACAGGGCTTCGATGAGTTCTTAGGATTCTGCTGCGGACACTGGAACAACTACTTTGACACAACGCTCGACCGCAACGGTCGGCTAATCAAAACCAAGGGCTACATTACCGATGTCTTTACCGACGCGGCGCTGCAGTTCATTGAAAAGAACAAAAACCGGCCCTTTTTCTGCTATGTTCCCTACAACGCCCCGCACTCGCCATTCCAGGTGCCCGACAAATACTTTGATAAGTACAAGGTCCGTGGGCTTGACGATAAAACCGCCTGCGTCTATGGTATGTGCGAAAATATCGACGACAACCTCGGCCGTATCCTGAAGCGCCTTGACCGATTGGGGCTGAGCGACAATACAATCGTTCTGTTCCTTACGGACAACGGGCCTAACACCGACCGCTACAATGGTGATATGAAAGGCCGAAAGGGAAGTACGCATGAGGGTGGAATTCGTGTGCCGTTGTTTGTCCGCTGGCCCGGACATATCGCCCCGGGCACCAACATTAGTCAGATTGCCGCCCACATCGACATATTTGCCACAATCATCGAGATGTGCGGCGTGCCTATGCCCAAGACGCTGCCGCAGGATGGTATCAGCCTCGTGCCGCTGCTCAAAGGCCAAACTGCGAGCTGGCCTGACCGTATGATATTCACCTTTAGAACCCCGGGAGGCCGGACCGGTCAGATTCCAGGCTCGGTCCGCACACAGCGCTGGCGGGCTGTAAAAAGTAAACGATGGGAGCTATACGATATGGTCAGTGACCCGGGGCAGAAGGAAAACATTGCTAAGGAATATCCGCAGGTCGCCAAAAGGCTCATCGCCGCTTACGAAGCAATGGCTGGAGATGTAACCAAAGCCGGTTTTGACCCTCTGCCCATACCCATCGGTTACTCCCATTGGCCGGTGGTTACGCTGCCGGGGCACGAGGCCTTTTTGGAACCACCATCAAAGGAGGGGATTAGTTACCTTGGCCGTTCTGGCTGGGCCAACGATTATGTTACAAACTGGACCAGCACCGAAGCGTATCCCTGGTGGCCGGTCGATGTGGTCGAAGCAGGCCGTTTTGAGGTTACGTTGATGTATATCTGTTCAAAGGATAACGTCGGTGTAAAGGTGCGAGTGGAAATCGCAGGTAAAAGTTTAGAGGGCGTGGTGAGCAAAGCACACAATCCCGACCATATTCCCAGTCCCGACCGTGTTCGGCGCGGTGAAGTCTATGAAAAAATCTGGGCACCGCTGAGGCTCGGCACTGTTGAGCTGGGCAGAGGACGGACGATTCTTTGCATTAAGGCTCTGGAAATACCCGGAGACCAGGCAATTGACCTTAAGGCAGTACGATTGAAGAGGTTGTGACGGTGGGCGAGACTGATACTAATAAACAAGATGATACCAAGGGCCTTCCTACTGAACCTGCCGGCGCAGTCCGGGAGGCTAATCAAATACCGAAATTTGACTTAGCCGAACAGATTTTGGCCGAGCAGCGAAAAATCACCGCGATAAGAAGAAAAGCCCCCGGCAAACCCCAGCGACTCCCGTCGCTCGCACCTGCGGTTACGCGAGTGCAGGCGCAAGACGGGGCTGCGGGCAAAAAAACAAAAACTCCAGACCAGCAGCCCCAAGCGCCGTCGATTGATTATACTATTAAGCAGCCGCCACCGACATTGTCGGAACAGGAGCAAATCATTGCGGAGATTGTAGCAAGAGATATTAAAAACTTATACCGAGGCGATACTTCGAGTCTCCGTAACTGGTAACTGGTAATTTACCAGTTTAATAAGTTACCGAGTTGAATCAAGCAGTTTTCATTTTCACGATAGCAAGGAAAGGACTGTGCGGCCAATGAAAAACTACCATCTCGGTCAACGCAAGCGAGTTTGTGATACGGATATATCCTACCCCTCCTGCCAGGTTATTCCTTTGGGGTGATTGTAAGGGAAACAATGGCATGCGTTACAGGTTGGGTCAGGTTAATACCCAATCGGGTGGGTTGTTTTCGGGCGCTGACGTCTTCCCGGATAGTTTCCGGCTGGATTTCGAATTCGGCACCGGTAACTTTTATGTCCACATGCAGAACCTCTTCTGAATCGTAAACAATCAGCGAAGAAGGAGAGGATTGTTTCCAGCGGTTGAAGGTTATCAGGGCCGTGCCAAAGTTACAAGGCCGGGAGAAAGTAACTTCGTCGGTTACACATAAAGAACCATAACCGATGCGGGAATAGACAAATTTACGTTCGAGCTTTCTGAGTTCCGGCACATCATAGGCAGAAGAAATATCCAGGACCAGTGTGTCGATACTATCGCTAAAAGTCTGGCTGACCACGCGGCCACGGGCCTTTCTACCGGTTTGCTGCAATTTACCGGCGACAATAGGAACGGGATGACCGAAGGAATTAAGGACGTTGCTCTCGTAGCGGCGAGAGCTGAATGTGCGGGCGGTATAGATTTCCCCGCCGGGATCAAGCAACAACGGCTTATCGTCCAACACTACGACGAAGGAGCCGACATCGTTATGATTGTGATGTTCGTCGTTGTGGCCGCCCTTGAGGGCAACGGCCAGACGCGAGGACGAACTCGGACCTGGCCTGGAGATTAGGACGCCAGCCTGGTCAAACCAGGACCGGATGCCGGGTCCTTGGGAGGCACCTTGATTAAGTGGAGTGCGAGAAGCAGAATTGGGAAAGGAATACATCATACTTTGATACAATGAACCACTGGGAGAGACAGGATCGGTTTGCTCCCAGGAGTGCAAAGCCAGACCGAAGCGACGGCTGACAAAATACATCAGCTTTGAGCTGGGTTGGACGTTAATGGAACAATCGGCGAAGGCGGGATAAACACCGTTGATGATTTCGATATTTGCGCCGAATGTGGCAGCTTTTTGGGCCTTGTTGTTTTGGAGCAGGTCCACTTTACCGTTGGTGGCTTGGTAAATCATTTCGCTGAGCATGATATAGTAGCCAAACCCATAGTTCCAATAGCCAAGGCCTTCGGAGCAGTAGCCGTCGTCGGTGAATCCTTCGAGGAAGTGTTTCGAGTAGTTTTCCGCAGCAGCGATAAAAAAGGCACGTTGATGAGGCGCATCGAGCACGGCCAGTGACGAACCGGTTACACTGGCGAGGCACACAGCGTTCCAGTTGTTGGTTCCGGTCATCCACCAGTTCTTTTTGCGTTTTCCCAGCACCATATCCTGGTACGGTTCGATGATACGCCGACCCAGGTTGTTACGGATGAGCCGACGAATTTTGGGACTTAGTTTATCAGCCAGCAGATAATCGGCAGTAGCCAGGGACCAGCCAAGCGCAGAGGAACCGAGGTCAATGTCTATGCTTGTCCCATTAAAGTTGGTAAGATTCCGGTCGTGAGCCGGCATGACCCAGGTGCGTTCGGAGCAGAGCACTCGGACAATTTCTTCAAAGGCGGGCATAAAACGCCCTTTGTTTTCCAGACATTCGGCCAGGGTAAGCGTGCGGACCCTTCCGCGCCGACGGCCGCTGACTCTCTGCCAGCGGGTACGGTTGCCGGTGCGGGAGAAGTCCAGGTACAGTTCGTCAGGCTGAGCGGGAATAGGTGATTGCAGCAGCTTCTCAGCATCGAGGATTATTTTCTGAAATGAATCATTCCGGGCCAGTTTTTTCCAGACGTCCCGGTCGGTGATAGGCGAGCCAAAACCTGCAGGCTTTTCAGGAAGCAGCGTTGTGATGTATTTGATGCGGTTTTGGTCGATTGTTTCAACCGCTCCCAGAGCAGTTCTTTGGGACAGGATTATACTACCGGGAATGAGTACCAGAGTTACTAAAGAGGACAACATCGGACATTTTGTCATTCGTCTCATCACAATTATTCCTTTCCGAAGCTTAGGGTTTCTCATAAATATGTATGGCTGGGCCTAATTGCCAACTCGTAGTTTTTCACCTCGTATTGCGCTATACGGAGTATTCCGAGATATTACCAGAATTGACACGCACAGACAAGCTTTATAAAAAACGGCCAGGAAGGCAGGCTTGTACAAATCAGCAGCAGCCAAACTTGGCTTGGTGTTGTACGATACCGCCAGGGCATTACAGGACGCCATGCGAGGTTCTGGACGGGACGCTTCTCACGGGCCATCAGTCGGGATGGTGCAGTTTGCAATATCCTTCATGTACTTCTGATATGGATACGACAGAGCACTTATTTTTGTGACTTTTGGGTGCCCGTGTCCACAGATCGCGCCACCCGGAGGCCTATGAAGTCCATTTCAGGCAGCCACCACTCGCTCTTGGGTATCTGTGGGTCGCCAGAGCGCCACCACTCTTCTTCAAAGGCCCTGGCCGCACAGCGCAATTCCTCCACAGAGCTGCTATAGTCACCGCCGCGAGCTACGTGTACTTTGCCGGTCTTTGGTCCTTTTGGATTGACTGCCGGGTTTTTCTTGGCAGCTTCCTTGTAAGCGGTGGGACTGTAGAAATCGTGAACCCACTCGCGAACATTGCCCAACATATCGTACAGACCCCAGGCATTGGGTTTTTTCTTGCTCACCTCACAGGTCTCACTATCAGCAGTAGCCTCATACCAGGCGAAATCTGTGGGCCGGTTTGGGTCGTCTCCAAAACCAAAGACGTTAGTAGTGCCCGCACGGCAGGCATATTCCCATTCTGCCTCTGTCGGCAGACGATATTCCTTGCCGGTTTTCTTCGAAAGCCACCTGCAGAAGGTTACAGCATTGTGCCAGGTCAACCCAATGGCTGGGTGCTTTTCGGCGTACCCCATCGTCAGGTCTCCATAGACAGGCGTAGGACCCGTAATCGCGTCAACATCGTTCCCGCTCGCCTGCTCTGTGTCCTTCTTTGCTTGCTGCACCGCAATGAAGTCCTTCTTGGCACTGACCGTTTCTTGATAGTAGGCTAAAAAAAGCTCAAGAGTGGTCTCTGTCGTACAGAGGTAGAAGGGATCGACACGCACTTCGTGCTGTGGTTCTTCATCGTCTTTACGGCCCGATTCCTCTTTTCGGCTTCCCATCACAAATGTTCCACCGGGAACAGGAACCATCTCGAATGAGATATTCTCACCATCTTCGGACGTAATGGTCTCGATGTATTTTTTCGGGACCTTACGGTCCTTACCGGGCACGTCCGAGGACCGAAAGGCCACGACAATAATGGCGAACAGTGCCACATATTTGACCACACGATAAGAAGCAGTGCTATAGCGTTGCATCATAAGACCCTGAGTATTCAATATATTGAACAGTACCCTGTGCGCACCAAACCAAAACTCTTTTAAGTGCCTAAAGTTTTTAGTGCCCAAAGTACCTCAGTATTCCCGATTCTTGAGGATGCCCGGCTGCGGAACGGGATATTTGCCATCGGGGCCAAGTCGTACGGGCGCAGGGCCGTCATTTGTCAGCCTATCGACTTCAGGAGCGAACTCATGCTTGCAGTTGAGGATATCGTCGTAGGTGACGACCTGGCCCGTATGGGCGGCCATACGGCCCATAGAACTAACCAGGCTGGATTCGGCGCCGCGTTTCGCCTCGTTGTAAGGCTTGTCCCGACGAATGGCGTCTATAAGGTCATCCCACTCGAGCTGGTACGGATTCGGCTCGGGCTGCGGGAATGCCCAAATCAGGTCGCTTCTATCCATGTTATGCCCTTTGTAAGTACGGACCTTGCCCGGATAGTGCCCGTGCGTCGAGATGACGCCCGTACCTTTCGTACCGAGGGCATAGCTGTCAAAGCCACCTTTACAGCCCTCCATGGCCCGACCGTAGTAAAAGAGTTTGGTTCCATCCGGATAAGTGTATTCGATAGAGTAGTTGTCGAGGTTTTGATCCAGGGAATTGCCCCGGTAGTGGCGACCACCGCTGGCTTGGGCCTCGACCGGCCAGGCACCTTTCATCCACGAACACTCGTCTATCTGGTGAATGTAGTAGTCGCTGTACATACCGCCGCTGGCCCATAGGAAGGCGTGGAATCGCTGGATCTGGTACAGCACCTCGCTAATTCCGCTGGGTTTAGGTCCGGCGGTAGATGCGCGTCCGGCCATACGGTAGGCCCGCATCGAGATAATATTGCCGATCTCACCATCTTCGATGCGGCGTTTCAACTCCCGTCGGCCCCTGCAATGGCGGATCATGAGGCCCACACCCACCTTGAGGTTCTTCCTCACGGACTGTTCGGCAAGCTTCAGGAACTTGCGGGTAGTCGGGCCGTCCACCGTGATAGGCTTTTCCATGAAGACGTTGAGACCCTTCTTGATGGCATACGCGAAATGTACCCATCGGAATGCCGGAGGCGTCCCAAAGATCGCCACATCACCTTTATCAAGACAGTCCATAGCCTTTTTGTAACCATCGAAGCCGACAAACTTGCGACCCTCAGGCACATCTACTTGTTTAGCGTGCCGGTCTTTCAAGCTCTTGTAACTGCGAGCAACACGGTCCTCGAAGACGTCGGCCAGGGCGACCAGCTTGATAGGGCCGTTCTTGACCGAAAGGGCGTTCGATGCTGCGCCGGTGCCCCTGCCACCGCAGCCAACCAAGGCCACCTTGATGGTATTGTTCTCCGCTGCGTAGATGCGCGGAACGGCCCCCGCCGCCAGGGCCGAAGCTGCGGCGATCCGACCCGTGTTCTTCAAAAACTCGCGACGCGACGTGCTTTTTTTTGTGGTTTCACTCATAGCGTATTTTTTCCTACTGACTGATTAGTATTTACTTCAAATGCTACGTTTGTTCTGGGATTTAGCATTTGCTCTTTGCCCAAATGTCGGTTGGGCTCCATTGTCCCTATTATATTCATGGGACTGTATTTGGCAAGCATTTTTTGCGTCATAGCACGGAAACACGCCCTCCGGCAGGTAAATGGTTTGACATAGTATTGATAATAAGCGTTTTGCTGAGTGTTATGACCGTCATGCTTGATAGCGTGAGCGCAATCAGAGCGAAATATGGTGAGTTCCTTTATGCTGCCGAATGGTTTTTCACGATTCTTTTCACAGTGGAGTATATTTTTCGGTTGCTCGGTCACCAGAGGAGGAAAAAGGTTTTACAAGTATTCCGCGTAGTGTATATTGGGCTGTTGTAACTCTTACGACTGTTGGTTACGGTGACATATCGCTAAAGAGCGGCGCAGGGCAATTTTTGGCGGCCATAGTGATGATTTTAGGATATTCGATAATCGCCGTTCCAACAGGGATTGTTACCGTGGAATTATCGCGGGCTTATATGGAAAAATCGAGCTACCAGGCATGTCCCAATTGCAGTGCCGAAGGTCATGACAGGGATGCCGTAGCCGAAAAGAATTTTGAGGGTTGCGGTGGTTTGGAAATAACTGATGAAATTACTACAAGTTGAATCCCGTTGAGTGGGTGTAAGCTGACTGACGAAGGTACAATCCAATATGATCATTCGCCCGGTACGAGTTTATGTATGGCACGAATATCTGGGCTATCCGGACTTGGAAAGGAACCAAAAAATGATAGTATCGAAATACCAGGCTGTTTTATCGGTTGTCTTTTTAATGGCATTGGCCGGCACCGCTCGGGTTAGGGCAGAATCGCATCTGAAACCAAAGAGTGAAGTTGTGCGAGAAGGCCTCATCCTGGATCTCGACGCGGATCGAGGGATCAAAGTGGTTAACGGACGAGTCGCGTCCTGGAAAAATCAGGTGGACTGCAAGGTCAAAACCTTCATAGCCACGAGAGACACTAATCACAAAAAGGGTACTGGACACCCTGCGCTGAAAGAAAAAGTGGCAGCCATTGGTGGTCATAACACCGTTGTGTTTAGACGACAGGAACTAATCAATAGCGATGAAGACGCCTTTGACCATCTTATAACCGGCAGCGGCTACACGTGGTTTGCGGTAATGTCGGTTTACTCCCAGGTATCTGGTCTCAAGGACGTGAATTCATTCTTCGGGAACTTGAGAAATGGTGGAAAATATGAAGGGTTATGGGCCGGGCTAAAGGACGATAACACGCTTTGGACGGGTTCTCGAAATGGCATCACCTTTGGCCGGTGGGACGAGAACAACCCTCAAATTCTTGGTCCTAAACTAAAAGAGAATCGCTATTATGTAATCGCCGGTCGCATGGGCGCCGGCACTGGGAAAGTTACCATCGAGCTTTTTGTCAATGGAACCAAACCGATGGCGTCCAAACCTTTTCCTGTCAATCCAAAGGCGAACTCGTCCAAAATGGTGATTGGACAGGAACGTGATGCAACAAACCATCCGGGCCATGAGTCCTTCGACGGTGAGCTGGCCCGCTTACTCATGTGGGACCGTCCGCTGAACAGCCAGGAGTTTGAGAAAACACTATCTTTGTTGAAAAAAACTTACGTGTTGTCCCCCTGAAGAACCTCTTGGTTATCTTCTTGCAATACGGGCCTGTATAAGGTAGATTACTACAGAACTATTCGGAGAGGTGGCCGAGTGGCTTAAGGCAACGGTTTGCTAAACCGTCGTACGGGTAAACGCCCGTACCGCGGGTTCGAATCCCGCCCTCTCCGTTAAGTTTTTGAATGGAAATTTGGGATTGGTATGATTAACACCAGATTGTGTATAGTTGTTATATGGATTTAATAGAATCAAAAGCTCGACAATACGAGCAGAATTATTCTGACCGCGACCGTAAGAGATTAGGCACGCATTATACTCCCAACGCTATTATTGACTATATTGTCAAACGCGTACTTCGACCACTGCCCGAGCATCCCAACAGCTTACGAAGCATCAGGATTTTAGACCCTGCCTGCGGGTACGGGCTTTTCCTCCTAAAGGCATACGAGATTCTTGCCGATTGCTGGCAAAGAGCCAACGGCAGCTTTGATAAGAAGGATGCCAAACATATTTTGGAAAACTGCCTGTTTGGCATAGATATTGATAAACGGACTGTCTCGGCAACTAAGACACATCTACTCCAAAAGGCATCTCTTTATGAATCAGATTCGGCTTTTCTTGACAAGAACATTATAGTCGGGGATGCATTGTCCATCGCTCACCCTTCAACACTTATTACGATGCACAACCACACCACGGATGAACTTTCACCCGGCGGGATTTTCTCAAAGCATAGTTTTGACTGTGTCATCGGCAATCCTCCCTACGTGCGCATTCAAAATACGCCTTCGGAAAAGCGAGGACGTTATACATCATCTTATACGACTGCTACCGGTCGTTTTGACGTATCAACACTATTCATCGAACTGTCGGAATATCTCCTAAAGGAGAATGGACGGTTTGGCTTCATTGTCTCCAACAAGGTTCTTTCCACTGCAGGGGCAAAGGGACTCAGGAGGTTTTTACTTGTACGGTTTAGCATTGAGGAAATCGTAGATTTGTCTGATACCAAACTCTTTGCCGCGGCAGTGTTGCCGATGATTCTGATTGCGAGCCGGTCCGGGAAAAACTGTAATCGGATTGCGTATTCATCCGTCACGGAATCGCACGACGTAACTGCAAATGCACTGCCGACGGATGATGTTCTTCATCTGCTGGATAATTCTGAGATTCCCTTTGAGGCGAACGTATCGGTCGCTAAAAGAGTGTTTAGGTTACAGCGGTTCTACGTCGATGCAGCGTCTTTACGAGCCAAGGTATGGACCTTCCATAATGAGCGCCAGAATCGCATATTGTCGAAGATACATCAGAACTCTGTTTGCACATTGAGAGATATTGCAAAGAAGATTAGTGTGGGCTTGAAGACGACCGCCGATGATATATTCATAAAACAGATGACTGAAGATTTTATCAAACAAAAAAGATTGGAAGCCGAGTTAATCTTTCCTGTTCTCGAAAGCCACAATGTCAACCGCTGGACTTATAGTTGGGACCGCCAATGTGATCTTTTTGTTTTGTATCCACATATTGAACAAAATAGGAAAGTAATTCCCGTTGAATTGGACGCTTATCCGCAAATCAAGGAATATCTCGAAGCCAATCGCACTCGGCTGGAGTCAAGAACCTACCTTATCAAAAGTGGACGACGCTGGTATGAGATATGGGTTCATCAATCTCCGAGCGATTTCAGTAAGAGGAAAATAATTACGCCTGATATTTCTTCCTGTAATCGGTTTGCTTTTGACGACAAGGGTTTCTACGTCAATGGCACGTGCTTTTATCTAATCTTGACGGATGAATCTGATGCCTCGTACTATTCGGTTCTTGGCTTGCTGAACTCAAAGGTGATTGATTATTTTCATAAGATAAGCAGCGGCAACTCGTTATACGCGAAGCGGTTTCGCTATTGGACATCTTATATCGAAGAATACCCCGTGGCCAAGCGGTTACTTGATTCCCCTGACATAAGGTCATTGATTGCCGACAATGTTGCTCGTTTACTCAATACGAACGATGAAGCTGAACGTATAAAGTATGAAAATGAAAACGACCATCTTTGTTATAAGCTGTTTGACCTGACAGGGGAAGAGGTCAAAGAGATTGGGGTGACATTGTCCGCATGTAGTCTTCCCTCATTAAAGAAAGGCGATGCGCGCAAATGACATTTAGAGAATCTCTTATAATCTCAGCAAATAAAAAGAAGAATCTCATATTACAAACGGACTTAGAGGATGCGAACAGTCTTGCTAACCAGCCGCTCAATGTGGAAACTTTTTACACGCTCGATGAGATTGCCATCCTCACGGAAGATTTGATGGGGATAGATGCCCCCAAGGACATCAACGGTCGTATTCTCGAAGTTCGTCCGAAGGGGCACTGGTTTGAGTTCGAAGTTGCAAAGCGGCTTGGTTACAACTATCCCCCCGCTGGAGGGTTATTTCCGGATATACGTTATCAAGCTCTCGAAATCAAACACCACACAGGCAAGAACATTACCGTTGATTTTGGTCGCTACCATCCTGGTTCTGACGATGTAATAAATGAAACTTGGAATCGTCAATTGCAGCTTAAGGTAAGAGACATCCGTTATCTTATCGCTATTGTTCCTCCGCGCGAATATAAAGTCACAACAGTTATCCTTCTCACAGGTGCTCAAATTGTAAACGTATTTGGTGTATCGTCTAAGGCAACCATTGAATACCAGATGGGAATCTCCGAGAAATGGAGACAGGAGCATCGTAGTAAAATGCTGGTAGGAGAAAAAGTTTGGCGAACCGAATAGCAGAAGTCACAATCGTGTTTCTATTTGGTGAATGCATACGATGCGTGTTGGATTAGGACAATTCAATGCGGTGGTGGGTGATTTGGCCGGCAACGTTGAGAAGATGCGCGAAATCTATGCCCAGGCGGCTCGGTCTGATGTGGATTTGTTGGTCTTTCCGGAGTTGGCTGTTTGCGGCTATCCGCCGGAAGATTTGCTGCACAAGAAGCATTTTTTAACAGACTGCTCATTAACCCTTGATAAACTGGCCGCTGATTGTCCCCAGAAAACTATGATAGTCGGCTTTGCCGAAAGCTGCCGGGAGGACAGCTACAATTCTGCCGCCGTGTTACAATACGGGCGGGTAAGTAAAATTTATCGAAAGGCCCAACTACCAAATTATGGTGTGTTCGATGAGCGAAGATACTTCCTGCCCGGTACCGAACCGGTGGTAATCAATGTGGACGGCCTCAATGTTGCTGTTACCATCTGTGCCGATATATGGAAAACGGAATGGCTGGTCAATTTCCTCAGAGACGCAGGCCACATCCAGATGATTCTGAATATCTCAGCCTCGCCGTTTCATGTCGGCAAGATTAAGGAAAGGCAGGAGATAATTAGCCGATGTGCGAAAGAGTTCAATTGCGCCGTGGCCTATTGCAATCTTGTCGGCGGTCAGGATGAATTGATCTTTGACGGGCGAAGTATGTTCGCCGATTCGACCGGCAAGATGATGGCCAAGGCAAGGGCATTCGACGAGGATTTACTAATTGCTGATATTATCCCCACGACCGACGGCACCGTGCAGGTTGAGCCGTTGCAAGCTGCTTCTCCGCAGCCGGATGACCTTGTCGATGAAATCTATCAGGCACTTGTGCTCGGCACGAGAGATTATGCCCGCAAAAACGGTTTTGCGAAAGTGCTGCTCGGCCTGAGCGGAGGTATAGATTCTTCGGTTACGGCTGCTGTCGCCGCTGCTGCTTTAGGCGCTGAAAATGTCGTTGGCTTAACAATGCCCTCGAAATTTAACAGTCCCGAAACGATAGGTGATGCCCAGAAGCTGGCAAGAAACCTGGGTATCGAATTTTTGACCATCCCGATTGAACCGATACTTAAGCAATTCGATGAGGTGTTAAAGACAGTGCAGGGCTGGAACAGCGAAGGTATCGCTTACGAGAATTTGCAGGCCAGAATCCGCGGCAGTATTCTGATGTCGCTTAGTAATCAGTTTGGCTCTCTGGTATTAACGACGGGTAACAAAAGTGAAACCGCAGTTGGCTATACGACCCTTTATGGTGACACGGCAGGGGGCTTTGCCGTGATAAAAGATGTCCCCAAGACAATGGTCTATAAATTGGCCGAGCACATAAACCAAATATCCGGCCGACAAATTATACCTGCTGATGTTATAACCCGGCCTCCCAGTGCCGAATTGAGGCCCGACCAGAAAGACAGCGACTCACTGCCGGATTACGATTTACTTGATAAAATTCTCAAAGG
>CAYQKF010000094.1:0-19594 GCA_964417935.1 uncultured Pirellulales bacterium | reverse complement strand
ACGATGTATTACGGCTTCGAGGCCCAGCCGTTTATAAGTGAGATAGCGTTCAGTGTCAGCGAGACGGATGCAAATAATTCGGCGAATAATGAGTTTGCGATTGAGCTTTATAATCCGTTTGATGTAGATATTCTGTTAGGTAATTTCAAATTAGAGCTTCGGCGTCAAGATGGTGGTGTCGTGAGCACGATAAACCTGGCCGGTTACGGCATAGCGGACGGCAGCCGATTTGTAGTAACCAACGGCTCTACCGCTTCGAGTGGGTTTGGTGTTACGAGTTTGATGCGAACGGGCGGAGGAAAAGAAGACCCTAATCTGGTATTGGCGACATATCATCTCGTGACTGCGGATCCGCCGACGTATGCTTTAAGTGAAAGATATGACATTTATCTTCTGGGGACGACATCGGCTGAAGAGATATATCTTGATAAGCAGCAAACCGAAGATGAGTGGTTTAACTGGGATACCATTAAGGGGACGAGGCAGTCTTACTGCAGGTCTGACAACAATTGGAACGTGGTATATCAGGATTTGCAGTCTGCGGCTGAGACATTGGGTGGAGCGAATGGAGCAGGCGGAGGACGAAGGAACTACAATCTTGAAAATTCTGTGGGCCCTTTTGTTACGGTTGGTGATATAGCGAGGGTCCTTAAAGTGGGGCCGAGCGCCGACCCCTGCGATATGATTGGTATGCGAGTTGCGACAGAGCCCGGCGAAGAGGTCGTCCGGCTTGATTTGCGGAACCCGGCCTTTGCGAATATTTTTCAGTACCTGACGGTCATCGACCCGGCATCCTTTGGGCGGGGAGCGTATGAAACGAGAATAAAAGGCCGGATAAACATCAATACCGCCCCGTGGTTTGTGATAGCGCAATTGCCCTGGATGGCCCCTGCAATCGCCCCGGCAATAGTTGCGTATCGAGATACAATAGCAGAAGGTTTTGAAAGTACCGGTGAGTTGATGCAGGTTCCTCTGATGGGACGGCTTGGAGCCGATGGATTGGACAACTTGTATTCAGATATCCCAAGAGGACCCGACCTCACCCAAGACACGGCCCGCGATGATTTTGAAGAGCGGGACGTGATTTTCTCACGGATAAGCAATCTTGTTACCGTGCGAAGTGATGTTTTCACCGCTTATATCCTCGTTCGTATCGGCGTCGATGGCCCACAAAGAAGAGTTATAGCAATACTCGACAGAAGCCAAGTCAACTCTCCCAACGATAGAGTGAAAATCATTACGTCACATCCGGTCTCCGATCCGCGATAGGAAGCTGGGTGTACTTTTAATGGTGCTCGGACGAGTCGGTATTTTCCTGTTGCTCCTCAGCAGTTCCTTGTTGCTGCTCGATTATCTTTTGCAGATCCTCAATGGTTACTTGTTGTTCTGCAATAGTCTTTTCCTGGTTCTCGATAGCTAGCTCAAGCTCGGTAATTTCTTTTCGGAGCATCTCTGCACTTTCGGCTTGCTCGTTTAACTGAGCAGTCAGGATTTTGATTTTTTCTTGAGCTTTTTCTGCTGCGGCCATTGCAATGTCTCGCTCCCTGACAAGTGGCTCGGCCTGCTCTTGAAGCACATTGTGGGTTTCCTTAAACGCTTCCAGTTCCTCCTTTAGATAGGCCATTTGGCTTTTGGTCCTGGTTAAATCAGCCGTGACTTTGGCCAGCGACATTCTGGCCTCCGCAGCTTCTGCGAGGGCTTTTTTCTTCTCCTCATCCTCACAACCCATAAGAGCCAGCGAACAAGCCAACACAGTTAGAAATCTAACCAGCCGCGACGAGCCAGCGGCTCGGCAGGGTGTCAGTATGCTTCTTGTCATATCTATGTTCCTTTCTCTTTCCTGAAAATGATTATTCAAAAATCTTACTCCATTTTCTTTCCCATCTGCCTTCCCAGCCCCGCACGTGATATACATAGCTGATTATTAAAGGCAAAACGGAGGTGGCCTCTGCATAAACCATCTGTTCGTAAGCAGTATCAACCTTGCCCCACGAGGACGCTTCCTTCAGAGTAGAACTTGAACAGGCTCCATCTCTGACGTCAGCGACTGTAATCTGTACTGCGTATTTGTGCATATTTGTCGGTTTTCCCAAGACTTCGGCGCAAACGACCGTATCCTGGGCGAAATTCTTTGGCACACCGCCTCCAATCATAAATAATCCTGAAACCGGAGATTTTATTTTAATTTCCGTCAGCTCCCTAAAATCCTTTACCGAATCAATAGAAACATGGCTTTGGTCGTTTTCGGTCTGATGCATTACTAAGCCGAAACCCGCGCTCGAATCTGAAAAAGCAGGGCAAAATATCGGCACATCATTTTCATACGCTGTTTGTACGAGGGAATCCGGCTTTTCTTCGTTATCGACGAGGTACTTTCCCATTTCTTTGATGAATTCCCTTGAGGAATAAGGTCCTGGAGTAAGTGAATCGGCTATTTCTTTTATAATGTTATCGCAGGCCTGCAACTGCTCTTCATCAATGAAAGTGTCATAAATCCTGTCAATATAGAGCTCTCTTAACTTTCTGTCATCAACAAATGGACTGCCTATATAATGCTTAAAACCTAAAGCCTCGAAAAAATCCATGTCAACGATGGAAGCTCCTGTGGCCACTATCACATCGACCATATTGTATTTCACCATGTCCGAATAAATCTGCATGCACCCTGCGGCACTCGTACTGCCTGCTATACATAACATAATTGTGCATTCATCATCGCTTATCATTTGCTCAAAAATTTCTGCGGCTCTTGCGGTATTTCTTGCTGTGAAAGACATATTTTTCATGGCTTGGATTATTTCTGTCGAATCAAAAGATTTCATGTCGATATGCTTTACAGGGTCTTTTAGGAAATCGTTCTTTTCCATTTCAGCCTCCGAATTTGTAGCTCAGCAATTTATAGATGAGCTTTGCGGCCATAAAGTCAGGAGATTTATTTCTGTCATCCGGACACAGCTCCACAACGTCAAAACCCACGACATTTTTTTTATTGGAAACTGCTTTTAGTAAGGCCAAGACATCATACCACAGCAATCCCCCCGGCTCAGGTGTGCCGGTGGAAGGCATTATAGACGGGTCAAAGACATCCAGGTCTATCGTTATATAAACATTATCTGAAATTTTGGAGATGACCTTTTTAATCCAATCCGTGTTGTTATAGATGTCTTTTGCAAAAAACGTGTGGGTCTTGTCCATAGATTCTTTTTCGGTGGAATCCATACTTCTGATACCTACCTGAACGATTGGGCAGGACTCTTTAATTCTGGCCATGACACAGGCGTGGTTATATATTGAACCATTATATTCTTCTCTTATATCCGCGTGGGCATCTAATTGTAAAACAGTAAGATTCGCGTAGTGTTCTGAGTGAGCCTTGATAGAACCAATACTGACCGAGTGTTCTCCACCTATAACGACTGTAAATTTGTTTTTTACGAGATAATACTGAACGGTACCATTGACCGCATTAATCATCTCTGTGGTGGTAATCTCTCTGGTTATGGTATTCTCGGTATATATACCTTTTCTATAAACTTCTGAATCGGTCTCTATATCATATAACTCCATATTGGCTGAGGCTTCAATTATGGCTGTAGGGCCTTTGTCAGCACCTTTGATCCATGTGCTTGTTCCATCGTAGGCAACAGGAATGATGACTATCCCGGCGTTTTCGGGGTCAGAATATTCTTCGGGCAAGTACCCGAAATTGATTACTTCTTTCATGACATATAAATCCCATCAACATATTCAATCAAACAAAAACATTGCTATTGCTACCGTCGTTGTCCACAGACCCTCCTGGCCTTTGGCGGTTTGGGTAATATTGGTGGTTTTAATAAACAGCCCGCTTGATTTATAAGCCTGCTCTTTTTCCGACCAGGCTTTGTCAGGATCAAATTCCATCCCTAACGTCGTTCCTAACATGCTGGCAGCCAAATCTTCAGCCATATCTCCTGCCTGCTGGCTATTCATACCGTGGCCATGTACCTCGCTCAGATATCCCCATTTGTCTTTGTCTTTAGGAATAGCAACTCCTACAGAGGAGGCAACCAGCCTTCCATGTTCATTTGTGTCGGCTCTGGCTATCACACAATAGCATATTTGGCCCGGAGTCAGTTTTTTCAGCCCATTTTCGCGGCTGATAATTTTGCATTTCGGCGGCAAAATCGACGACACCTGGACCAGATTTTGTTGAGCTACACCTGCCGTCCGCAGTGCCTGTTCGAAAGATTTCAGTTGGTACTTATGCTGACCAACTCCTTTAGTCAAAAATGCTTTTGTGGGAACAAGGCTATTCATTTGACGCTCCTGTATCTTAATTTCATTTCTTCGGTAAATCTGACCAATTAACTATTACGGCCTTAAGTCCTGTTTGCACCAGGGACAATAATTCCAAAAATTGGAATCTATGGATCATCCACACGGACCGCAGATTTCAGGGAAAGGCCGAGCCTGCCAATTATTTCCTTTTGACCTACGGTTTAATCGAGCTAAATAAAAATAATAATTTTTCTGAAAAAGTCAATTTTTTTTCTTGACCATTTGGTCAATTTTGACTAAATGGTCAGATTTATGAAGACCAAAATCAAGAAATTTGAGAAAAGTAGGTCGCAAAAGAGAGTTAAAAGAACTCGGAAAAAACTCAAAAAAGCTGCTCTCGATATTTTCAGCGAAAAAAGCGTTGATGCGACTACAGTCGAGGATATCACGGAAAAAGCTGACCTGGGCAAGGGAACTCTCTATCAGCATTTTGCAGATAAAGAAGAAATTGTTATTACTCTGGTGGAGGAGGCAATAGAGCATTTAATTGAACGGCTCCGTTCATACGATTGTCAACCCGAAAACCTGGAAGATATGTTAGAGCATTTGTTGAAGGCTCACTATGAGTTTTCCGTTGATGCCAAGGAGGAATTTATGTTGCTCTTCCAGGGAAAGTTATTGCTAAAACTTGAGTCTGAAACTCTGGATGAGTTAGAAGAGCCGTATTTGCGTTATCTGGAAGAGATCGAGAATGAGGTCTCAATATATCTATCCCCCAGAATAGACCCTATAAAGATACGTAGGTTAGCCTGCGCAGTGGCAGGGTTTGTTTTTGGATTTTTCTCATTTGCTATGATTGGTATGACTCCGGATGAAATCGAAACAAGCATTAAGCCGCTTAGGCGGGTTTTTGTAAGAAGTTTATGTGCATTTCTTGGGCGATAATCGCTGCTCATTGGTGTTTTTATGAAAATGACAACTCTTTCAAAAGGACATAAAACAATTTGTGAACTACCGAATTCATATGACAAATGAAAAAACGAACAAAAGCGGGCTAACACCCCCAGAAATAAGAGAATTCAAAGCCTTATTATTGGCGAAGTTGGATGAAATATTGGATAACGTAATTTGTATGGAAGAGGAGACGCTGCGAAAACCAAGGACAGATTTGTCAAATTTGCCGTTTCATATGGCTGATGTGGGTACGGATACTTATGAGCTTGAAAATACCCTTGGGTTGATGGATAGCGAAAGAAAGTTGCTTAAGGAAATTGAAGATGCACTCGGTCGTATCGAGAACGATACATACGGAATTTGTGAAGGCAACAATGAGCCGATCCCCAAGGCACGATTGGAGGCGATTCCGTGGGCTCGATACTGTGTTGCTTGTGCCAGCTTGTCTGAGAAAGGCCTCCTTGCCAGAGAAGATTATTTTGATGAATCAGATTATGACGACCAGACCAATGAGGGGCAAGATGATGACTTCGACAATTCTACGAACGAGTAAAACGGCTATGAACAAGGAGGGGATGTTACGGAATGCAAAGAACCATTGTTTTTTTATCGGCTTAAACGATAGTGGTGCGGAATTATGTAAAGCTAATACTGTCTATGGTATTGCGGGTATTCATTATGTTCAAAATCAACTTGATATAAGCCCAAGTGCTACTTTTATTTCCACACCAGACATGACCATTACTAGAAATGTGAGTCGGTGGGGAAGCGGATTTGGCTATGGTGGAAAGATAAGCTGGGGGGCGGGAGATGATGACCTTATCGTTCTTGATGTAAAACCTAATGCATGTGGAATGCTGGTAGGAGGATTGGAAGAACTGCCCGATATTGAGAGTTTAATTAAAAAATTACATGAATTGGAGAGAAGCACAATAGAGATAGACGGTGTTAAGGTGATTTGGGACTTTTACAAAAGCAACCATTTTATAGATGTGTTTCGAGTAAAACCTGTTGTAAAACTGGATCAAAATCTACCTCCATATGCTTTTATAATGCACGGAGCCGCCGATGAGTTAAGGGGGGATAATGAATCAGGCTTTGGAATATATTATGACATGAGTAAACAATTGCGTGAGATGACAGAACACGTTGAAACACCTTTTGGGGAGTTTCATATTCTTACAGGTAGTAGTGCTAAAAAGTATTTTGAACGGTATCAACATGCTGAGAATCACTCAAAGAAAAAAAGAAAAATAGCCGCAGAATTCTTGTTTGGAAAATTCATAGAAATTTCTAATGAGACTCATCAGGGGCTTATAAATATGAATGAAATAGCGTTGGGTTGTCATTATTTAAGTAATCAGACCACTCTTTTCCCGCTTACTTTGAGAGCGGATTTACCCGCATACTTGGTTAAAGGTAACCCCAATCTGAGCCCTGAAAGTATTGAATTGTCAGGTTTTGAAAAAAGGGCGAAAAATCTTGGCCTTTATGAGAGGCTCTTAAATGCCAATATTATCCCACATGGTGGAGGATATGTTTTACCGGATATTCTAACCGTAAATAAAGTATCGCAAGTTAATGGAAAGAGATACTTTGAAGTTGAGATGCAGAATGATAGGGGCAAAAAAATTATACGTGAAGTGCGGGAGTTACCTTATGAATACAGGGGGCGAAAGGTCGTGTTGCGTACTTTGGAATTGGGGTCGATAGAGATTGTTGCCAAGTTGACCCCAGAATATGTTCTAAAGATATAATAAGGAAGTGAATGATTGAAGGCTTGCGAGATTTATTCGCTCTGTAATGACAAAATTTTCCACTTTTAACTTTTGCTGTTGAAAGGATATTTTAAGTAATCAAAATTCCGAGGAAAAGCGGGAAAGATGATTACGAACCCGCTTATTAACAATTACTTTTTAATTTCATGGAGGTTCTAAAAATGGCAAAAAGGAAGGCTAAAAAGAAAGCGAAAGGTGAAAAGCCAACAAAGAAAAGAGCAACGAAGAAGAAAAATTAACACTTAATCTTTTTAAGTTGCTAAGCCATCAATGCCTATGCATCGATGGCTTTTTTATTTTTTTTTAGAAAGCAACATGGGCTAAAGCCCATCCTACCTGTTAAAAAATGCATACTTTACCGGCAAGACCACCCCCAAACAAGTTTGAGGGTGCCACCCGAGTTTTTTTTCAGCAAGTTTGAGGGTGCCACCCTGTATTCCATTAATAACGGAAAGCTCAATAATAGTATGTTGGGAATCTCAGGATTTTAGAAGTTTAACAATTTGCGGGTGGACTTTTTTGTTGGCTGTTAGTAGCTGAAATTGCTGGGCTTCATAGCTTTCCAAATCGACAGGAAAGATTTTTCCGCCCTGCCAATCGGTAACGACTGCGCCGGCGGCCTCGGCGATTACGGTCCCGGCTGCTATGTCCCACAGCTTCGGGTCGGATGCGATGGTAGCTATAAGGCCGCCCTTTGCCACGTATGCCAACTGCAGGGCGGTTGTGCCTAAATTTCGGAATCTTGTTCGCTGCATAATTTCGAAGGCCCAGGACGGCACACCGTTGTCAAAATGGCTATCCAGCCCAACGCTCGAAAATTTGTCCATCGTTTCTTCGCTTGCAGTTATTCGCCTGCTGTTCAATTGGGCCTCGCCGTCTTTGACAGCAGTGAACATTGAGTCTGTGGCCGGCTCGAAAATCACACCTACAATGGGCTGACCCTGATGTATTACCGCGATGCTGATGGTGAAAAAAAGCATGCGATGTGCAAAATTGTTCGTTCCGTCTATCGGATCAATGACCCACCAGAGCTGCTGGTCGCCCCGTGGTGATTGTTTGAATATCTTACCATGGTCACCTTCCTCGGCAATAAAGCCATGGTCGGGATAGTTCTCCTTGATTCGGTCAATGATTATCTTCTGGCATCGGGCATCGGTCTGAGTTACCAGTTCAGTGGCGTTCTTCACTGAGGCCTTGATGTAATTGATTTCTTCCATTGCGCGCTGGCCGGCCAGGCGTGCCGCCACGATAGCCGTTTCCAGCATTCTGCTCAAATCTCTCTGCTCTAATTGCATATTCGTATCTCACATTGTGTATTTCGTATTTTGTCAATAACAACGGGCGTTGGTCGTTCCTTGACAGAATTGCCCGGTTGCTCTATTATAACGTAGTTATGCAAATAAGCCAACAGGTAAATAAAGCGAAAATTTTTAGCCGAGCATCATCTCGCCAGCGGATTGCAGCGGTGATTGTTTGTTTAGCGGTGGTTGGTTTCTTCGGATTTTTTGCGCTGTCAGGACATTACGGAGTCGATATGGGACGGTGGCTTGGCTATTGCGGTTTTAAGCAAAGATACGGGCTGCCGTGTCCAACGTGCGGAATGACCACTGCGGTACTTGTCTTCGCCCAGGGCAAAATCCTCGAGGCGTTTTACATCCAGCCAGCCTGTGCTTTATTATGTTGTGTGCTGGTGGTTATATCGCTTTTGGCTTTTGTTACAGCCGTTTTTGGAGTGTATTTCCGCTTTATAGAGCGTTTTTTCAGCGAAGTCAAAGTAAGGCACATCATTTTAGCTCTGCTAATTATTATTGCAGCCGGCTGGGCTGTAACCTTAGCTCGGGCATTAGCAGCGAAGTGATTGATTATCGAACACGGGATGCCGAATTGTGAAGTTGGAGCAATATGTTGCCAAGCGAGTGAATATGCTGGATTATCCAACATTCCGTGAAGCTGGATTTGACCTCGGCAGCGGTTCGACAGAAGCATTTTGTAAAACACTGACAGCAAGGCTCAATGGTAACGTAATGCGATGGGATTCGCCCAATGCCGAGGTATTATGGCTTTAGCCGTAATAGATCAAAGTGGACAGTGGCGGACTTACTGGAATCTGCAAAATGCTCTTGCAGCATAAGTTCCAGAAAATAATTTCACACCCGTTTTTTTTCTGAAGTTGAGACTGAAATTGCTTGAAATTTGCTTTGAAAGTTGGTAAATAATACATATGTTACGCGTGAGAAGTCTTGTCGAAAAGAAAAGGAAGATTCTTAGCCAACTTTTTGTTGTTGCGTTGGGAATGCTGATACTCTTCTCAAGAAGCCAATGGGAAAGGTGCGGCCTTGTGGCCGAAATTCTCTTTGTTATAGGCTTGTTTCTGATTGGCGTTGCGACGGTGGGGCGTCTTTGGTGCTCACTGTATATCTGCGGGTACAAAACGAACGAACTCACTACGGTTGGCCCATATTCGGTCTGCCGCAACCCGTTGTATTTCTTCAGCTTCCTGGGGGGCATCGGTGTGGGGCTGGCAACCGAGACCCTAACCGTGGCTTTGATTGTACTGGCGGCTTTCTTGTTATACTATCCTTTTATGATCAGGGCGGAAGAGAAAAAGCTGCGAAGTGTTCACGGGGAGGATTTCGAGAGATACGCCGACAAAACGCCGAGATTTTGGCCATCGATTGCCGGATTCTATGAACCTGAAGAGTACATAATCAAGCCAAGACGATTCAGAAAGCGGGCTTTTGACGCCCTTTGGTTTGTCTGGTTCGCCGGTATTTTGGAACTTATAGAGGCTTTACACGATTACGATGTGATTCCCACAGTCTTTAAATTGTATTGAAGCCGGACTGGCAAAGGATGGTCATCGTTCTTTAGATAGGCTCAAGACAGGCGGGATTGTAAAGGCCAGCTTAGAAACAAGCCGGCCTTTGCCGTTACGGGAATTGTTTTATTGACAATGTATCAGGATTTCTTTATACTTTTTTTATGAGCCCTACAATTTTTCGTGTTGTAGATTACAGGTTTTATTTCTTTTCGAGAGAAGAATAAAGAATCCATATCCATGTCGTTTCGCCGGATGGTGAGGCAAAATTCTGGGTTGAGCCTATAGTGGCCCTCGTAACATATACCGGTTTTTCAAAGAGACAACTGGGTCGGTTACAGAAATTAGTAGAGGAACACAAGAATGAAATCGTTAAAGCGTGGAAAAAACATTTCGAGGCCTGAAATTACCAGTATTTCAGAGCATGGCTTTTGGATTTTTTACAAAGGAAAGGAATATTTTCTGCCGTTTAAGCAGTTTCCCTGGTTCAAAAATGCAAATGTTCAGCAAATCAGTGAAGTCCAGTTGTGGCACAACAAGCACTTATATTGGCCAAGCCTTGATGTGGACCTTTCGTTTAATATAATTGAACATCCGGAAAAATATAATCTTATAGCTAAGTAAAGAAAGAAAGTTTTTCTTACGACATTGGCAGGAATTATCCTTGTGGGTATTGCCACTATCTGGCGTTGCTCGCTCAAAGAACCGCAAGAGTATGCTTTTAAGCCAATAGCGTTTAGGAAAGGATTGTTCGATGCCCTTTGGTTTATTTGGCTTGCCGGAGTTCTGGAACTTATAGAAGCATTTCATGAATATGAGATTTTTCCCGTTCTTCTGAGACTATATTCAGCGAGGCCGATTTGGAAAATTAGTCGGCCTTTTTTAGTGCGCAGTTTACCATTTCCAAGCTGTGCTTGAGGCTGCCACCTTTCTTTTCCTTTGCTCATTTGCACGGAAATAATTTTGCTGGGGTTGCATTCATTATATAAATTTGTTATGTTTTTGAGTGCTTTGAGTAGATTTTATAAATGAAGCTGAATATGAGATTGCTTCGGCTTCGACCCTTCGACTACGCTCAGGGCAGGCTTTTTTCGCTAAGGGTTAAAGGCTTTTTTCGTTCGCAATGACAAGGGGGGAGTGTTTTATTCGTAAAAGAATAAAGTTTTTTGGAGCTGGACAATGATTAAAGTTCTGATTACAGATAAGCTTGCACAGGAAGGTATCGATTTGCTCAATTCGACAGACGGTGTTGAGGCTGTCGTTAAGACCGGTATAAGCGAAGATGAATTAGCACAGATTATCGGTGAGCACGATGGCTTAATCATCCGAAGCGGTACAAAGGTTACCGCTAAAGTCCTTAGTAATCCGGGTAACTTAAAGGCAATCGCCCGGGCAGGTGTCGGTGTCGATAACATCGATATCCCGGAGGCCACGAGAAAAGGAATCCTGGTTATGAATACGCCCGGTGGTAATACACTCAGTGCCGCTGAACATACGATGGCGTTAATACTTGCGATGAGCCGAAATGTTGTGCCGGCCTGCACCAGCCTAAAGGCCGGGGCCTGGGACAGGAAAAAATATATGGGTAACCAGTTGAATAACAAAGTGCTCGGCTTGATAGGGTTTGGCAGGATTGGTATAGCTGTGGCGAAAATGGCAAAAGGTTTCAATATGAAAATCTTAGGCTATGACCCGTTGGCGGTTCCCTCTGATGCAAGAAAAATCGGTATTGAAATAAGCGATAGCCTGGAGCAAATCTTCAAGGATGCCGATTTTATCAGCGTTCACGTGCCGAGAAATGAGCAGACGCTGAATATGATTGGCGCAGAACAAATGAAAAAGATGAAACCGACCGTTCGGTTAATCAACTGCGCTCGCGGCGGAATTATTAATGAGGATGCTCTTTATGATGCCCTTGCAGAAAAGCGTATCGCCGGTGCTGCCCTGGATGTTTATCCTAAGGAGCCACCGGAGAATACGCGTTTTGCCGAGTTTGAGAATTGCGTTGTTACGCCGCATTTAGGCGCCAGTACCAGAGAAGCTCAAATCGAAGTTGCTGTCGAAGCGGCCCAAATTCTTGTTGATGCTCTCAAAGGCGGTCCGGTTAGAAATGCGCTCAACGCTCCATCTACTACCGGGGTCATGCCGCCGATTGTAAGCCGGTATTCAGAACTTGCCCAGCGAATTGGGACCCTTGTCAGCACTATTGCCCCGGGCCAAATTAAGGATATTGCTGTACAGTATCGCGGCTCGATTGCCGAAATGGCTGTTGAGCTGGTTACTTTTAATTTTGCAATCGGGCTGCTGCAGAAGCATTTTGATATGCCGTTGAATGTGGTCAATGTTTCTGTTCTGGCTAAAGAGCGCGGCGTAAGTATATATGAAACCAGAAATACCGATGCCAAGGACGTGGCTGCAAGTTTCAGCGCCAAGGTCGTTACGGATAAGGTTACGCGCACGGTGACCGGTTCGGTTTTCGGGGGGACGCTGCTGCGAATTATTGAAATCGATGGGTTCAATATAGAAATGACGCCGCAGGGAGCGGTTCTGGTTATCTTTAACGATGATAAGCCCGGCGTCATTGGTTCGGTCGGAACACTCTGCGGTAAGCATAATATCAATATCTGCACGATGGGTGTTGGACAGAAACCGGCAGAGGAAAAGGCTATTCTTGCCGTCAGTCTCGACAAGGAACCCGATGCAAAGGCAATTGAAGAGCTCGAAAAACTTGAGTTCGTTAATGAGATTTATGTCTGCAAGCTGGGCTAATGCTCGATACTCGTAGGATGGTGAGTAGTTAATTGGTGAGTGGTGAGATTCTTCGCTGCGCTCAGAATGACAATGGCTTGATGCTTGCAACTTGTCGGGGGAACCTGCGGTGAAACCGCAGGCTAAATATAATAGAGATTGCTTCGCTTCGCTCGCAATGACGGTGAGAAAACGCTCGCAATAACGGCGAGAAAACGCTCGCAATGACGGCGAGAAAACGCTCGCAATGACATAATTGTTGAGTTATTGCGATGGGCAAATGGAGTTTTCGATGTGGCTGAACAGTTAATAATAAGTGTAAGCGGGATGAGAGGTATCGTAGGGGAAAACCTTACTGCTTCTGTCACCACTGACTACGGCTGTGCGTTCGGGACGTTTTTAGAAGAGAGCTGTGCGGGAAAAAATGAGAGATTGTCGGTTTGTGTCGGGAGGGATTCGCGGCCCAGCGGCCAAGAGCTTTTGTTGGCTGTTGCAGAAGGATTGTGTGCCGTTGGTATTGACGTGATTGATTTGGGTGTTGTAACCACGCCCTGTGTAGGGATTATGTTGAGGGAGCTTGTCTGTGCAGGTGGGGTGGTAGTGACGGCTTCGCATAACCCGGGCCAATACAATGGCATAAAACTATTGCTTAGTAATGGTGTTGCTCCGCCGAGCGATGCTGCAGAACAAATCAAGCGATATTTCTTCGACAAACATTTTAGTTTTATCAATTCGTCTGATTGCGGCAATGTAACTTCTAATGAACAAACTGATGCCATTCACATCGCCAAGATTTTGGCGATTGTTGACGGGGGGGCAATCGCTGTAAAAAAATTCAAGGTTGTTCTGGACAGTGTCAACGGGGCAGGGGGGCGGGTTACTAAAAAGATGTTAGCTGAACTTGGCTGTAAAGTTTCAGCGATAAACGATGAACCGACCGGCTTGTTTGCTCACGGGCCTGAACCGACTGCCGAGAGCTTAAAGGGTCTTTGTGAAATAGTAAAAACCGAAGGGGCCGAGATTGGTTTTGCTCAGGACCCGGACGCTGACAGGTTGGCAATTGTTGACGAGAACGGAAACTATATCGGCGAGGAGTATTCACTTGCTTTGTCGGCAAAATATATTTTAAGCAAGAAAACGGGCAGGGCGGCTACGAATCTCTCGACTTCGAGGATGATTGATGATGTTGCTGAGAGGGCCGGCGGTCAGGTTATTCGTACTGCTGTGGGTGAGGCCAATGTTGCCGCGGCGATGTTGGAACACGATTGTATCATCGGCGGAGAGGGTAACGGGGGTGTGATTGATTTGCGAGTGGGGCCGGTCCGTGACAGTCTTGTTGGTATTGCTCTCGTCCTGCAGTTGATGGCTGAGACGGGAAAAACAGTGAGCCAATTGGTTGGTGAGATAGGCGGCTATTATATGAGCAAAGATAAATTCGCCGCAGACAAGTTACAGGCGCGACAAATCTTGAATTCGGCAAAGAAGACTTTCGCTGATGCAAAGCTCGATACAACCGACGGTTGTAGATTCGATTTTGAGGATGGCTGGTTACACCTGAGAGCCAGTAATACCGAGCCTGTAATGAGAGTTATCGTTGAGGCAAAGGACAGGGGTACTGCTGAAAAATATGTGGATGCGGTTTTGAAAGTACGCGAAGAAGTATTGGGTCGATAGGCTGATGTGCAACGACAAACGAACAATTGCCGGCAGGCAAATAAAATCTGTCACATATCTTGGCATTGCAGTTAATATTGCTCTGTCAGTTGTCAAGGTCGTCATTGGTTCGTTAGCAGGTTCGCTGGCACTGTTGGCCGACGGGATCCATTCACTTTCTGATGTAGCCACTGATGCAGTTGTGTTATTGGGTGTGCGTTTGGGTTCGAAAGAACCTGACCAAAGCCACCCATACGGGCACGGGCGAGCGGAAACTTTCTCAGCCGGGTTAATTGCATTGGTCTTAATTCTTGTGGGGGGAGCAATGATTTACTATGCCACTATGGCCATAGCCAGAGACGAAGTTACCACCCCTCGGCTCGGAGTTCTCATAGCTGCAATAGTTTCAATTGCCGCTAAAGAGTGGCTCTATAGAGCCACTAAAAGAATCGCGATTCAATCTCATAGCCCGGCACTTTATGCCAACGCCTGGCATCACCGCAGCGATGCTTTAAGTTCAGTTGCGGTTGTGATAGGTTTTATATCGCTGGAATTTGGTTTTGGCCATGGTGACCAGGTCGCAGCTATTGCCGTTGGCCTGATGATTATCTGGGTGGGAGTCAGAGTAGTTGGCGATTCGCTGCGTGAACTGTCAGAAGGCGCCGTCGATTCAGACACAGTCGAGCGTATAAGAGATGTAATTAACACCGACTCTTCCATACGGCAGTGGCACAAACTGCGGACTCGTACGGTCGGCAGAGAGGTTTTTTTAGACTTGCACATACTTGTTGACCCGGATTTGAATGTAACTGACGCCCACGAAATAGCTGAGAGTCTGGAAAACGCTCTGCATGAGCAGATTGCCCGTCCGGTGAACATTACGGTGCACATTGAGCCGGATATACCTGCCCTGAGAAAATAAGGAGAGAATTTAGCCATAGAGGCCACGCAGAAAAGACAAAAGTCTCTGGTGCAATCTTTACGGTGCGCCTGCCAGTGATGGTGTCATCTGAATTGGCACATTGTGAGAAATGAAAAATCGGGGTATGTTTCTCGTCAGTTCGATTTTGAACACCCCCAAACAAGTTTGAGGGTGCCACCCAGTATTGCTTTAATAACATGAAGGTTGTTAGTTCTTATCTTTCCAATTCCACCATTTTAATAACTGTGGTTTGTGTTTGGTGTTTGAGGCGTAGTACACCGCGCAGCGCAGTACGTAGAGCATGCACCTGTCAACCGGACTTGCCTTAAAATCACAGAGTTTCTGATAAAGTTTCTCAGGGTCCTGACCTTTGAGCTGGCCGACAGAGTAAATGCCGATATTTGCGATATCCTGAGCGATTGTTCTGCCCACGCCGGGAATTTGTTCCAAATCTTTTAAGGATGATTGTTTCATAGGCTCAATTCTTAAATCTTTTCTGCTTTTGTATGTTTTTGCAAAAGGAACTTCTGTTCATTTCTATATTCAAGAAAGTATTATAATAAATAATAGGTTATGAGTACACTTAAAAACAACACCGGTAAATGTCCCGAATTTTGTGGTAGAGCATTTTGCCCGCATCCCGTTGTGCCTCAGCCCATCGATGAGGCACAGTAAATTGGGCTTTGAAAAAAACCCACAATCTTTGGGATAGTAATCTGTTGAGTACCAGGTTGCATTTTTCTGAAATTCAGGTAAAATGTCGAGTTGATTGAAAGGCATGCGATTTCGTTGCTTGGTGCTTGAAGCCTTTTTTGAGTTAGTGTGAGCATTAGACGGATTGAGCAGTTTTTCAGGAGAAATTACCGAAATGTCCTTAAAAGGAAAGCTGATTATAAGTTTTCTCGCACTGATTATTATATGCGGTCTGGTTGCTACCTTAGTAGGTAGGCAGTTGATTGGCACGGGTATAATCGATCAGGCGCAGGATAAAGTGAAGAATGACCTGAACTCTGCCCGCCAGATATATCGCGAAGAGAGCGAGAACCTCAAAGATGTAGTAAGGTTCACCGCTTTGAGGTTTTTCATAAAAGATGCTATTCGAGATAGCGATATAGAAACGCTACAAAGCGAGTTAGAGAAGATAAGAAAAAAGGAATCCTTGGATGTATTAACCCTTACCGATGAAAATGGGCAGGTCATCATCAGGTTGCGGAATCCATCTGTTAATGGTGACAGTCAGGTACAAGATGAGCTTGTCGGCCGGGTATTGTCGGGTAGGAAAATAATTGCTGGTACAGTAATAGTGCCGAGCGAGGAGCTCATCAAAGAAGGAGAAGACCTTGCTGAGCAAGCGTATATAAAATTTGTCCCTACCCCAAAAGCAAAACCAAGCCCGGAAACTGAGCAGACTTCAGGGATGATGATTAAAGCCGCTGCGCCTGTTTTTGGGTACGATGGCAGTCTCATTGGCGTATTATATGGTGGGATTTTACTTAATCGAAACTATAAGATCGTTGACAGGGTTAAAGAGATAGTATATCTGGGAGTCACATATAAAGGAAAGGATATTGGCACAGCGACTATCTTTCAAGAAGACCTGCGTGTTTCAACGAACGTTAAAGCAGAAGACGGAAGCCGCGCGATTGGGACGCGGGTGTCTGAAGAGGTGTATGAGCAAGTGCTGGTAAAAGGGCTGCCATGGATAGACAGAGCATTTGTAGTGAATAACTGGTATATTTCCGCCTATGAACCAATAAGGGATGTGAATGCAAAGATAATCGGTGTTCTGTATGTTGGAATACTGGAAGAGAAGTTTATAGATTTGCGAAAACGGACTGTTGCGATGTTTTCGGGGATAACGCTTGCCGGGATGATTATCGCTCTGGTCGTTTCCAGTTTTCTGGCTAAGGGGATATTGCAGCCGATTAAAGATTTAGTATTTGCCTCCCAGCAGTTGGCAAAAGGCAATTTGAAGTATGAGATCCAACTGAAATCAAAAGATGAGATTGGGGAGCTGGAAGAAACGTTCAACCTTATGGCTTCTTCGTTAAAACAGAGAGACGAACAGTTAAAAGAATACACTCAACAGCAGATAATGAAATCGGAACGGCTCGCTACTCTTGGCCAACTGGCTGCGGGAGTGGCGCATGAAATAAATAATCCGCTTGGAGCCGTTTTGATGTACACTCATTTAGCGTTGGAGGATTTGGACGAAAAGGATGTTTTGCGTAAGAATCTGGAAAAAGCTGTCACGGAAGCTTCACGATGTAAGAACATCGTGAAGGGGCTGCTCGATTTTGCCCGTCAAACTGAACCCAGGATTGAAGAGTCAGATGTAAATGAAACTTTAGGACGGACATTAGGCGTAGTTGAAAATCAGGCGTTGTTCCAAAATATTAAAATAATCAAGGTCCCTTGTCCTTCTTTGCCAAAGGTATCAATGGATGTCGGTCAGATACAACAGGTATTCACGAACATCGTCCTGAATGCTGCTGAGGCCATGGAAGGAGAGGGCGAGCTGACGGTTACAACCAGAATGGCGCCTGATAATGAATATATCGAAATCGAGTTCGCTGACACAGGTTGTGGCATCCCACCAGAGAATCAAGACAAGGTCTTTGACCCATTCTTTACGACCAAGGAAGTAGGCCAGGGGACCGGACTTGGCCTGGCTGTAAGCCATGGAATCATTGCCAGGCATAAGGGGGCCATAGAAGTGAAAAGCGAACCAGGCAAAGGAACCAACTTTATTATCAGATTGCCTTTAACTCGAAAGGAGAACTAAATGCGTAACGAAGCTCAAATTTTAGTCATCGATGATGAAGAAGCTATGCGAGATTCATGCCAGCAGACGCTCTTGCGAGACGGGAACAAGGTCGAAGTAGCTGAGGATGGCACCATCGGTCTTACTATGCTGGAGAAAGAATCCTTTGATGTTGTCATCCTTGATTTGAAGATGCCTGGCCTAAGTGGTATGGAGGTGTTGAAAAAGATAAAAGAAAAAGACCCCGAAATTGTGGTTGTTGTCATTACAGGCTACGCCACTATTGAATCCGCTGTGGAGGCTATGAAAAGCGGAGCATACGACTTCGTTCCTAAACCCTTCACCCCTGACAGTCTGAGAGTAATCGTCGGACGAGCATTAGAGAAGAGAAAGCTTTCCCTCGAAAATATATTACTTAGAGCCGAGTTAAAGGAGAAACTGGGCAGGCCGCTAATCATTGGCCAGAGTGCGTCAATGCAGAAAGTCGAAGAGTCGGTACGCCAGGGTGCAGCAAGTGATAGCAGTGTCCTCATTTCCGGGGAAGCCGGCACAGGTAAGGAATTAGTTGCCAGGGTCATCCACAGCCAGGGTAATAGGAGGGATAAACCATTCGTCGTTGTGGACTGTGGAGGTTTGGCGGAAGAACTCTTTGAAAGTGAACTGTTCGGGCGTGTCAGAAGCTCTTCTGCTGGTGCTGCCGAAACCAAGTACGGTCGACTTGAGGTGGCAAATGGTGGAACAGTCTTTTTAGACGAGGTAGCAGATATCAGCATGAATACTCAGGGGAAATTGCTTCGGGTGCTCCAGGAGAAGCAGTTCACGCGTGTTGGAAGTCCGCAGGTTATCAGAGCGGATGTTCGCATTATTGCTGCGACCAGCAGAAACCTGCCAAAGTGCGTAGAGCAACAAACTTTCCGGGAAGATCTGTTTTACGACCTTAGTGTTGTTCCTATTGTTTTGCCGCCTTTACGCGAAAGAAAAGAAGATATTCCCTTATTAGCCGTCTATTTCTTAGCCAAGTATAACAAAGAGCGAGAGAAGAGTGTTACCGGGATTGCGGATTCGGCTATGAAGCTGCTAACAGAATACGACTGGCCTGGAAATGTCAGGGAGTTCGAGAATGTCGTTGAGCGGGCGGTCGTATTGGCAAAAGGGGGGAGTATAGAATCGGACGATTTATGGTACTATGAACTCGATACAGGTCGTAAAGGATCCTGAATTTTGATGCTCACGAAATTAAATCTCCTACTGATGTGAATACAGATCATGCCATCAGGGTATTTTTAAGGTGTAGTTGATTAGATATGACAGGAAATTATTGATATGGCCAGAAGAATTTTAATAGTTGAGCCTGACCCTACGAATGTGCACGACTTGTTTCTTCTTTTCCATTCTGAGGGCGGCCCTTCACCGCGTGAACGCTATGAGCCGCAGGTGGCAGCATCTCTGGCTGAGGCCGTTGAAAAAACACAGACCACAAGGTTCCATTGTGTAATTCTCAACGTCAATCTGCCAGAGATGAAAGGTTATGAGGCGGTTCCAATCATACGAACGATTAACAACAACCCGCCAGTAATTATGGTTGCGGCAGAGAATACTCAAGAGCTGGAAACAAAGGTGCGAGAACAAGATGTGTTCTACTATCACCTGATGTCCTTTGACCCAAATGAATTAAGGCTGGCTGTTGAGAACATCTT
>CAYQKF010000093.1:0-19605 GCA_964417935.1 uncultured Pirellulales bacterium | reverse complement strand
CTGATTTTTCCGTACATGGGCAAAACTTACAAAGCTTTTCATTGCCCCGCCGATCACAGGCGAAATTTCGGTATAGAGGGCTATCGAAGCTATTCAATCCCTGGCTGTCTCAACGGATATCCGGAAGGTAGCTCACGTTATAAATATGCGATTCGAAAATATGCCCAGATTAAATCGCCGGGTGAAAAATATATGCTGGTGGAAGAAGCCGATTCGCGTGGATTTAATTCCGGCGGCTGGCAGTTAGGGAGCAGAGAAATGGGTTATGATCCGGTTCAGTGGTGGAGTCCGTTGGCTGTCTGGCATGGCGATAGCAGTACGTTGGGCTTTTGTGACGGGCACGCTGAATTGCATCGCTGGCGGGAAAAACTGACCATAGAGTTGGGAAGAAAAACCGTGCCGGAGGGATATAACTACGGGATAACGATAGTGCCTGAAAATCATCGAACGGATATTGATTATATGGGCCGAGGATGGGCCTATAAATACAGAAAAAGAGCTTCGGGGACTGCTTCTGGGACTAGTGAAAAAACATTCCGATAAATTTTGCCGATTTTTTCGGAATTAAACGGTAATGTTTATGAAAGAAGGAGGTGTGTATGAAGAAACAGCGTGGTTGTTGAGTAAAGGTAGTTTGGTTCGGAAACATTTATTAGTAAGACAGTCGAAGAAGGAGGTAACGAAAATGAATAAGACACTAACATTAATTGTATTGTTGTTGAGTATCAGTTTGATAAACCAGGCATCAGCGGTAACTGGTACCTATGTTGAGGTAACGCCGTTCAATACGGTGGCTGTTGACGGTACCGAGCCGTGGTACAGTACTGATAGCGTCGCGGGGTTGTGGTATCAGAGGGGTTTTGGCAACGAGGGCACGATTTATCAAGGTAAACGTGCCACTGATCCCGATCTGAAAACCACCATCAGTGATTTGATTCCTGGCCAGACGTATGATATATATGCGATTTACTGGTCCAAGTCGGCACACCCGTGGGGCATATTTACTGGCTTGGACCCTGATCCCGCTAATGCCACCTGGTACGCTTTCGAAAACGGTACTGAGACGGGTCCTTACGACGTTGCCGCCACAGCTTCCGAAATGGAAGCTTTAGTAGGAGCGGCAACAGCCGATAAGGAAGGAGAAATTGATATATATGTATTTACGTCCTATACCTCTACCGAGCGAACTTGGGTAGATGGTTTTTCTTACAAGCAGGTATTTCAAACCTATAATCCGCAACCGGCTCATCAGGCCGAATCTGTTGCTTTGGACAGCCAATTGAGTTGGTCAACTATGTTGGATCCGTGCAACCCCACGCAACCCCATCCCGAAGTTACGGAGCATTGGGTGTATTTCGGCGAGACACCTTATCTAACCCCGGATCATCTCCTAACTAAGGTACCAGTTTCCACTGAACAAGTAAGCCCACCGCCTCTTGAAGCCAATAAATGGTATTATTGGTGTGTCGATGAACATTTCGCTGATGGCAGTCGCGTGTTAAATCCGATTTGGATGTTTGAGACTATCTGGACCCTTCCAATTTTTTTTCCACCGCTGGGTAGTCAACCCCAGGACGTTTTTGCCACAGAAGGGGAAACAATTATGTTTACAGCGGCGGCTAGAACCCCAGCAGGTCTTGGCGGGCCGATAAACTATCAGTGGTACAAAGGCCTGCCAGGAGATACAAGTAGTCCCCTTTCCGACGAACCGGAACACATCTCCGGTGCGCAAAGCAACGAGCTCACAATTATTATGGAGCCGGCGGATGAAGCCAGCTATTTCTGCCGGGCCACCAATGACGCGGGGACAGAGGATTCTGAGGCGGCGACGCTGTTGTTAAAACGACTGCTGGCATGGTACAAATTTGACGATAACCTCAACGATTCCGCCGGCACCAATAATGGAACCATGACTAATCCAATTTACGTTGACGGAATTGACGGGAAGGCTTTGAGCTTTGACGGTACGAATTATGTCAACCTGGGAACGGACGCTTTTCCGAAAACCGGTGTTAGCAACGGGTTGGAGACCGGAGCGGTATCATTCTGGATCAACTTCTCTGGAGCAGGTTATTCCTTTGCCGGTACGTATAATAACGGTGACACTACTTCTTTTGAGGTTTGGTATAGCCGCCCGGTGCAGAGTCATAGTTTGGATTTTAGGATAGGTGATGACAATAACACGGTTCTGTCCAGCGGGATAGGGAGCAGGGGTTCGATTCTTGATGCCTGGCATTTGATAACCTGCACATGGGATACCGGATCCGGGGAAGCGGCAATCTACCAGGACGGAGTGAGTTTGGGGCTGGTTACAAGCAGTCTGCCGTCTGAGTTTGCAGAGTGGCAGTATCCGATGATCATCGGAGCTTGTCAAAATCGTAACACGGTAGAGAATTTCTATGTTGGAGCAATGGATGATTATCGGGTGTATAATTATTCATTGGATCCCTACGAAGTGGCTGAGTTGTACACTTCCCTGGCCGGAGGTGAAATTTGCGTTCAATATCCGATATATGATTTTAATCAAGATTGCAAGGTTGATCGGATTGATTTGGCCATATTTGCCGAGCACTGGCTGGAGTGCAATCTGGTGCCGGAAACGGCATGCGAATATCCAATAGGTGATCCTAATCTAATCGATATCAATTGGGAGAGCATTCTGGTGCCGGAAAAGGCAGAATAATTGTCAGATTTGTTTGATAGGACCTAAGGGGCGTTCTTACCAAAAGCCCCTTAGGAATCTATCCGAGTAATAGTGCTCGAAATGCATAAGTGCTTGTAAATGAAAGATTTAAGTATTTCGCAAGCATTCATATAGTCAAAACGGCATTTATGGCCGATTAGAGCGATTTTAGTTACGGTACATGATATCGAAGTGGAGGTAAATGACAATGGACAGAAGGGGTTTCATAAAGAAAGCGGGCGCTCTTGCGGCTGGGACTATTATGTCGAAAGCGGCCCACAGTAACAATGCGGGTAAGAACCAGAGGCCAAATATCGTGATGATAACATGCCACGATATAGGCCACCATCTCGGCTGCTACGGCGTTGAGACGTTGCAGACGAAGCACCTGGATGGATTGGCCGAGAAAGGGATTCGATTTAGCCATTTCTACTCGACCTCCGGAGTGTGCTCACCGGGCAGAGGCAGTCTGCACACGGGCAGATACCCACAATCCAACGGTCTGATGGGTCTGACACACGCGCCGTGGTGGTGGTCTTTGAACAGAACCGAAAGGCATACGGCCTCGATATTGAAAGAGGCCGGCTATCGCACGTATCTGATCGGGCTCATTCATGTCGGCGACGGTCGCAGTCTCGGGTATGAGCATATACTGTCGCCAAGGAAAAAGGCGTCTGAAACGGTTGAAGCCGCCAAGAATCTGATCAATCAAGCCGCAAAAGGCGACCAGCCGTTCTTCGCGAAAGTAGGTTTCTCAGAGGTTCATCGTGGTTTTCAGTATGGGAAAGACACGAAAAAGGGCGTATTCGTGCCTCCCTACATGCAGAACACCGATCGAATACGAGAAGACCTGGCCGACTTTCAGGCAGAGATCAAGTTTTTTGACGAGCGTGTCGGCGAAATACTTAAAAGCCTTGAGCACAGCAGCATAGCCGCTGAGACACTGGTGATTATGACCGCCGACCACGGCATACCGTACCCCGGCGCAAAGTGGACAGTCCGCAAAGCGGGGATAGAAGTACCGTTTATAATGTATCAACCAGGTACGGTCTTTGAAGGCGGCAAGGTCTTCAACAATCTTATGAGCAACGTCGATGTTTTGCCTACCCTGCTGGATTTTCTCGGCGTGGAGATACCGGAAAATGTCCAGGGGCTCAGTTTCAGGTCTCTTATTGAGGGACAAACCCAGAAGGGACCCCGCCAGCAGGTTTTCGGACAATACACGTCCGATATGAAGAGGGACAACCTCTCAAGGTGCATATTGACCGAGCGTTACCATTTGATTCGCTACTTCGACCAGGGCAGAAGCGTCGCGTATCCGGTCGATGTGGATACAAAGGAATTCGCAGGTCATCGACAGAGATGTCGCACCAGAGGAGGAGCACGGCCCTTCTGGCAGCTATTTGACTTGAAAGATGATCCGTACGAACTGCACGATATCGGGACGGAACCTGCAAACAAACAGATAGTTATTGACCTGTCGAGACGCTTGCTGGCGTGGATGAAACAGGTCGATGACCCGCTGCTGGAGGGACCCCTGCGTACGCCATACTACGACAAAGCAATAAAGGATTTGCTCGGCGTCTGATAAGAACCAACAGGCAGCGCGACGGTTTTATAAGTACTTGGAAGTCGGATTGATTTGGCCATATTTGCCGAGCACTGGCTGAAGTGCAATCTGGTGCCGGAAACGGCATGTGAATAATTGTCAGATTTGTTTGATAGGACCTAAGGGGCGTTCTTACCAAAAGCCCCTTAGGAATCTATCCGAGTAATAGTGCTCGAAATGCATAAGTGCTTGTAAATGAAAGATTTAATTATTTCGTAAGCACTCATAGAGTAAAAACGGCATTTATGGCCGATTAGAGTGATTTTAGTTACGGTACATGATATCGAAGGAAGAAAAGTAACTGACAATGGACAGAAGGGGTTTCATAAAGAAAGCGGGTGCTCTTGCGGCTGGGACTATGATGGCGAAAGCGGCCCACAGTAACAATGCGGGTAAGAACCAGAGGCCGAATATCGTGATGATAACGTGTCACGATATAGGCCAGCATCTTGGCTGCTACGGCGTTGAGACGGTGCAGACGAAGCACCTGGATGGATTGGCCGAGAAAGGGGTTCGATTTAGCCGTTTCTACTCGACCTCCTGCGTGTGCTCACCGGGCAGAGGCAGTTTACACACGGGCAGATACCCACAATCCAACGGTCTGATGGGTCTGACACATGCGCCGTGGTGGTGGTCTTTGAACAGAACCGAAAGGCATACGGCCTCGATCTTGAAAGAGGCCGGCTATCGCACGTATCTGATCGGATTCATTCATGTCGGCGACGGTCGCAGTCTCGGGTATGAGCATATACTATCGCCGAGGACGAAGGCCACTGAAACGGTTGAAGCCGCCAAGAATCTGATCAATCAAGCCACAAAAGGCGACCAGCCGTTCTTCGCGAAAGTAGGTTTCACAGAGGTTCATCGTGCTTTTACTTATGGCAAAGACACGAGAAAGGGCGTATTCGTGCCTCCCTACATGCAGAACACCGATCGAATACGAGAAGACCTGGCCGACTTTCAGGCAGAGATCAAGTTTTTCGACGAGTGTGTCGGCGAAATACTCAAAACCCTTGAGCACAGCAGCATAGCCGCTGAGACACTGGTGATTATGACCTCCGACCACGGCATACCGTACCCCGGCGCAAAGTGCACGGTCCGCAAAGCGGGGATGGAAGTACCCTTTATAATATATCAACCAGGTACGGTCTTTGAAGGTGGCAAGGTCTTCAACGATCTTATGAGCAACATCGATGTTCTGCCTACTCTGCTGGATTTTCTCGGCGTGGAGATACCGGAAAATGTCCAGGGGCTCAGTTTCAGGTCTCTTATTGAGGGACAAACCCAGAAGGGACCCCGCCAGCAGGTTTTCGGACAATACACGTCCGATATGAAGAGGGACAACCTCTCAAGGTGCATATTGACCGAGCGTTACCATTTGATTCGCTACTTCGACCAGGGCAGAAGCGTCGCGTATCCGGTCGATGTGGATACAAAGGAATTCGCAGGTCATCGACAGAGATGTCGCACCAGAGGAGGAGCACGGCCCTTCTGGCAGCTATTTGACTTGAAAGATGATCCGTACGAACTGCACGATATCGGGACGGAACCTGCAAACAAACAGATAGTTATTGACCTGTCGAGACGCTTGCTGGCGTGGATGAAACAGGTCGATGACCCGCTGCTGGAGGGACCCCTGCGTACGCCATACTACGACAAAGCAATAAAGGATTTGCTCGGCGTCTGATAAGAACCAACAGGCAGCGCGACGGTTTTATAAGTACTTGGAAGAAGGAAATCGCAATGGAGAATGAGAATATTCGTACCGCTATTGTCGGGGGCAGATCTTCGCCTCCTCAGGACCTGCGCTTCTGATGAAGGGACCTGCAGGTCGTAAGTTGTTCACGATAAGTAGAATTTGAAATTTAATGAAAATGAAAAGGAGCCAGAAATGAGAAAGAACACACATGTTAGATATGCCAGTTGTTTAGATAGACGCGATTTCCTCGCGGCGGCAGGTATCTCATACGGAGCGGTGGCATTTCCGTGGTTGAAGGCGGATGCTCGTGAAAGCGGAGAAACCGGCCGAGAAAAGGGAACCGCTATAGTCCGAGGGGCGTTTCTTTATCCTCCCTCGGAGAAACTCAGAAAACCAGGTGGTTGGTGGAGCTGGCCGGGAAAAGATTTTGATGCTGAAGGACGCCAAAAGAACTATATGGACAGGCTCAAAAGTATCGAGCAGAGCCTGGGCATGCGAATTTCGATGGACGACAAGCCTCTCGATACCGAAGCCAGCGTAGCACAATTCATAAAAGACGTCAAACAGTCGAAGCCAGATGGGTTGCTGCTCGTTCCTTTCAAGCATAGCCATTTTGGTCACATCGACCGTATTCTCAATGAAGTGAAGGTCCCAACGGTCATTTTTTCGTCGCTGGGTGTTAAACATGGGTCCCTCAAGGGATACTTCAGGACAGGCATATACATGGTCTCTTCCCTGGACAATCTTGATGCAGTTGAGTATGGAATGAGGATGATCAAAACGGCACGATGGATGAAGGAAAGTCGAATTATCAGCTTGGCGGGGACGGTGGGCAGAGAATATGTGGTACCCCACATTGGAACCGAGGTTGTGGTCTTTCCTATGAAGAGATTTGTAGATGAAATTGAACGCACTGAAATCACGGACGCAGTAAGAGAGCTCGCTCGCGCTTATATGAAAAATGCTAAGAAGATAGCTGAGCCGGCCAAGCCTGAGATAATTACCGCTGCAAGAATACATTTTGCCATCAAGCGAATCCTCGAAACTGAAAAGGGCGATGCTATCATGATAGACTGCTTGAGGAGAGGGCTGTATATGCCCTGTATGAGCTTTATGAGTTTGAGGGACGAAGGAATTGCTGCCGGGTGCCAGAACGACCTCAACGCAACGCTGACCTTGATGCTGGTGCAGCACCTCTTCGACAGGCCGGGGTTCTCACAGAACTATTCTCTGGAGACCGAAAAGAACCACTATTTCGGCGCACATTGCACCTGCGCATCGAAGCTGTTCGGCACGACCAAGCCTGCTGAACCTTATCTTTTGAGAGACTACGCCCATACCAACGACCCGACCTGCTGTCCACAGGTCCTATGGCGTGAGGGCGAAGCCGTCACCATGGCCATGTACCTCAAAGGGCAAAGGCCCCAGATGCTCGTTTATTCCGGGAACGTGGTGAAGTCTTATGACATGCCACCGGTGGGCGGCTGCCGCACGAACGTCGAGATAACGATCAACGAGGTAGACGACATATGCGATGTGAAGCCCGTTCACCATCAGGCCATATTCTACGGCGACTACGCGAAGCGGCTACGGAGCTTCTGTCAACTGTACGGTATTGAAGTTGTCACTTAGGAGCCAGAAATGAGAAAGAACACGCATGTTAGATCAGACGGTTGTTTAGATAGACGCGATTTCCTCATAGCGTAAACACTCAGGGTGCCCCAAGCAGATTGGTGCAAAAGTCGTAAGTTGTTCACGATAAGTAGAATTTGAAATTTAATGAAAATGAAAAGGAGCCAGAAATGAGAAAGAACACACATGTTAGATATGCCAGTTGTTTAGATAGACGCGATTTCCTCGCGGCGGCAGGTATCTCATACGGAGCGGTGGCATTTCCGTGGTTGAAGGCGGATGCTCGTGAAAGCGGAGAAACCGGCCGAGAAAAGGGAACCGCTATAGTCCGAGGGGCGTTTCTTTATCCTCCCTCGGAGAAACTCAGAAAACCAGGTGGTTGGTGGAGCTGGCCGGGAAAAGATTTTGATGCTGAAGGACGCCAAAAGAACTATATGGACAGGCTCAAAAGTATCGAGCAGAGCCTGGGCATGCGAATTTCGATGGACGACAAGCCTCTCGATACCGAAGCCAGCGTAGCACAATTCATAAAAGACGTCAAACAGTCGAAGCCAGATGGGTTGCTGCTCGTTCCTTTCAAGCATAGCCATTTTGGTCACATCGACCGTATTCTCAATGAAGTGAAGGTCCCAACGGTCATTTTTTCGTCGCTGGGTGTTAAACATGGGTCCCTCAAGGGATACTTCAGGACAGGCATATACATGGTCTCTTCCCTGGACAATCTTGATGCAGTTGAGTATGGAATGAGGATGATCAAAACGGCACGATGGATGAAGGAAAGTCGAATTATCAGCTTGGCGGGGACGGTGGGCAGAGAATATGTGGTACCCCACATTGGAACCGAGGTTGTGGTCTTTCCTATGAAGAGATTTGTAGATGAAATTGAACGCACTGAAATCACGGACGCAGTAAGAGAGCTCGCTCGCGCTTATATGAAAAATGCTAAGAAGATAGCTGAGCCGGCCAAGCCTGAGATAATTACCGCTGCAAGAATACATTTTGCCATCAAGCGAATCCTCGAAACTGAAAAGGGCGATGCTATCATGATAGACTGCTTGAGGAGAGGGCTGTATATGCCCTGTATGAGCTTTATGAGTTTGAGGGACGAAGGAACTGCCGCCGGTTGTGAAAATGACCTCAGTGCGACCCTTACCTTGATGTTGGTTCAGCATCTCTTCGACAGGCCTGGCTTTCAGGCAAACCCTGGTTACGAGACGGAAAAAAATCATTACTTCCACTCTCATTGCACCTGTGCCTCAAAACTGTTTGGCACGACCAAGCCTCCTGAACCATACCTTTTGAGAGACTACGCCCATACCAACGACCCGACCTGCTGTCCGCAGGTACTATGGCGCGAGGGACAGGACGTTACCATGGCCCATTACGAACCGGGGAAGAAACCGCAGATGCTTCTTTATTCCGGAAAGGTGGTAAAGTGGTACCACATGCCTCCGGTAGGCGGCTGCCGCACGAACGTTGAGATAACGATCAACGAGTTGAAGAACGCAATAGATGTAAAGGGACATCATAACGTTCTGTTTTATGGCAACTACGTCCGGCAACTTCGGCAGTTTGCCCAGTTGTATAACATCACAGTTGTGAGCTGAAAGAGGACTTTTGATGGAGGCCTTGCTGTATTTGTGGCTGGCGATAACAATATTCCTATCCATACCAACTTCAGGCTTTTACCGGATGGAGATATCATTGGCCTGTTCGACGCGGAGCTCAACGAGATCGGCAAGAAAAGCCAACGAAATCGCCAATTCACTTGTGAAAGGCCACTTTAACAGTTAAATTATACGATATGAAAAGCACAAAAACTAAAAAGTCAGACATAATAACCCGCCGGAATTTTTTGAAAAACTCAGCGATTGCTGCAACAAGCACAATTTTATTAGGGCCGACAATCGTGCCGGCCTCGGTCTTTGGTGCCAACGCACCGAGTAATCGCATCACGGTCGGAATGATTGGAATGGGTCGGCAGGCGGTTGGCTCAAATCTGAAGTTCTTCCTGAACGCGTCGGACACGCAGGTGGTGGCGGCCTGTGACGTGGATGCCTGGAGACTCGACAATGCCCAAAAGACCGTGGAGAAGCATTACGCCGGAGAGCGGGCTTCCGGCACGTTCAAAGGCTGTTCGATTTATAAGGACTTCCGCGAGCTTCTGGCCCGGACGGACATTGACACAGTGATGATTTCCACGCCGGATCACTGGCACGTGCCGATGGCTGTCGCCGCAGCCCGGGCCGGAAAGGACATCTGCTGCGAGAAACCCCTGACCCTGAATATCGCCGAAGGTCGGGCCCTCAGCGACACAGTAAAAAGGTACAACCGTGTCTTCCGCACCGACAGTGAGTTCCGCTCACATTCGTGTTTCCAGCGGGCATGTGAGCTGGTGCTCAATGGGCGAATCGGTAGGCTGCACACAATCCGCACGGGAGTACCTGCTGGTGACGAGGCCTGCGGGCCGCAACAAGAAATGCTGGTGCCGGAGGAGCTGGACTACGAGCTATGGCAGGGACCGGCCCCGTTGGCACCATACACCGAGACACGCGTGCATCCGCGACACAGCTATGGGCGTCCCGGCTGGATGCGCGTCCTGGATTACTGTGAAGGAATGGTTACTAACTGGGGGGCGCACCTGAACGACATCGCCCAGTGGGGCAACGGTACCGAACGTACCGGGCCGGTGGAGGTCGAAGGCAGTGGCCGGTATCCTTCCGACGGCTTGTGGAATGTGCTTCTGAGCTTTGAAATCAGGTACAGGTACGCTAATGGTGTCCGTCTGTTCTACAATATAAGTCGGCCTTACGTGCGCTTCGAAGGTGCTGATGGATGGGTCGATGCCGATTATAGGAGCCGCTCTCTAAAAGCTCATCCAGAGTCAATTCTGAAATCGCCGATTGGCCCGGACGAAATCCATCTGCCTCTAAAAAGTGAAAAGAGGGACTTCATCGATGCCGTAAAAACGCGCGGGCGAACGCTGGAGGACGCCGAGGTCGGCCATCGGACCACCTCTCTGTGCCAATTAGGACACATTGCTATCCAGGTTGGGCGAAAATTAAAATGGGACCCGGATGCTGAGAGGTTCATCAACGATGACATCGCCAATCGACTACTCAGCCGACCGATGCGCAGCCCCTGGCGACTATAGAAAAGGCTTCTGCAAAATTGAGGTTAGGCATATATTATTTAAGAAAATCTTTTTTTGATTTTCTTAGATAATCACCTAACTGCTTATTAAACAATAACTTATTGTTTGAAAAGAAAAAATCAAAAAACGATTTTCTCTTTTCAAAGTATGCCTAACCTCAATTTTGCATAACACATATTATAGAGGTGAATAGTGAGTGGTGAGTAGTGAGTGGTGAGTAGTGAGTATTCAACTCACCAATTAACCAATTAGCTAAAGGATTAAAGACATGAAAAACAGAAAAACTAAAAAGTCAGACATCATAACCCGCCGAGGCTTTCTCAAAAGCTCGGCTGTTGCCGCAACAAGCACAATTTTATTAGGGCCGACAATCGTGCCGTCTTCGGTTTTTGGCGCCAACGCTCCGAGCAATCGCATAACATTTGGATGTATCGGCGTCGGGCGTATGGGACTCGGCGATTTGAGAGAAATTCTGGGATTCAAACAGGCCCAGGTCATCGCCGTATGTGACGTCGATTCCAAAAGGGTAGAATATGCCCGGCAGCTTGTAGAAAAGCATTACAGCGCTCAGGGTGGAAATGGTACTTACAAGGGCTGTGCAACGTACAAGGATTTCAGAGACCTGATTGCACAAGATGATATTGATGCGGTTTCAATCGCTATGCCCGACCAATGGCACGCGCTGCCCGCGATTGCCGCCGCCAGGGCAGGCAAAGATATTTTTCTGCAAAAGCCCTTGAGTCTGACTATCAAGGAAGGACGTGTAGTGAGCGACACCGTTCAACATTATGGCAGGGTCTTTCAGATTGGAAGTCAACAGCGCTCCGATTCAAGATTCCGACTTGCCTGCGAGCTGGTTCGCAACGAACGAATTGGCAAACTGCACACCATCAAGGTTGGCTTTGGCACCGATCCATCAACAACTCCCCAGCCGCCGATGCCTGTCCCCGATGTGCTCGATTACGATATGTGGTTAGGCCCTGCTCCCTGGGCAGCCTATACCGAGAAGCGGGTCCATCCTCAAAGTGGTTACGGACGACCGGGCTGGTTGAGAATCCAGGACTATGGCGCCGGTATGATTACAGGCTGGGGCAGCCACCACAACGACATCGCCCAGTGGGGAATGGGGACAGAATACACCGGCCCTGTCGAGATTGAAGGCCAGGCCGAATACCCGAAGGATGGACTCTGGGATGTGCACGGCGACTTTCGTATCGAGTACACATACGCCAATGGGGTCAAGGTAATTTGTGCCGATAACAAAAAGAACAAACAAGGGATTCTTTTCGAAGGAACAAGAGGCTGGGTGTACGTCAAGCGCGGACAAATCGATGCGGAGCCAAAGTCATTATTGACCTCGACCATCGGTCCGAACGAAACCCATCTCTACAAAAGCAATAGCCACAAAGCAAATTTCCTTGAGTGTATCAAATCGCGCGCCGAAACTGCGGCTCCCGTCGAAGTCGGCCACCGTTCGTGCAGTGTCTGTCTATTAGGTGATATTGCTATGCGACTTGGCCGAAAATTAAAATGGGACCCCAAACAGGAACGATTCACCAACGATGAGCAGGCTAATCAAATGCTTTCCAGACCGATGCGCAGCCCATGGCATCTATAGAATTGATTATTGGTTATTGGTTATTGGTAATGAAAAGCACTAAGCACGAAATCCGAAATCCGAAACAAATTCAAAATTCTAATGTTCAAATTTTCAAAACTTATTGTTTCGGTGATTTGAATTTTGGTCATTTGATATTGTTTCGTATTTCGACCCGCCAGCGGCGGGTATTGATAGGAACCCAGCGTTGCTGGGTCGAATTTCGGATTTAACCCTTTATTAGAAAAGAGGTTCATATGAATCGCTGGACAAGAATTGTTGTAGTTTTGCCGATAGTTATTGGGGCCTGTTCTCTGGCTCCGGCGGAATTTGGTGCTAATGAACAAACAGGCCCACAAAACGTAACGGCAAAGCTCGAAAAGAGTAATATCGCAGTAACCGTCGGCGGAAAACCGTTCACCTGCTACAAGTTCGAGAAGTCTCAGAAGTATCCGTATTTCTGGCCGGTAAATGGGCCGGCATCAGGCAGCTCTATCACTATCGAAACATCACAGCCGTATCCACACCATCATTCGCTGTTCTTCGGCTGCGACCGTGTCAACGGCGGTAACTACTGGCAGGAAGCTAACGAACGCGGCCAGATCGTCTCACAGGGCCCGAAGCTCATCAAGGCATCAGGCAATCGAGTCGTCTTCACTGATGAATGTTTTTGGCGGCAGCCGGGTGAGAAACCGGTCATCCGCGACCTGCGGCGCATTACTATCACCGCGCCGACCAAAGACCTTCGACTCATTGACTTCGAGATTAGCCTGGAACCGCTGACGGATATCCGTATCCTCAAGACGAACCATTCTTTGTTTTCGGCGCGCGTTGTACCGGAGTTGAGTGTCAAATCCGGCGGCACGCTTATCAATGCCGAGGGCAAGACCGGCGAGAAAGACACATTCGGCGTTGCCTCGCCCTGGTGTGACTACTCCGGCGCACGCAGTGGTGTTACCGAAGGCATCGCAATTCTGCAGCATCCTGACAATCGCTGGTTTCCGAGCAAATGGTTTACTCGCGATTACGGCTTCTTCTCGCCTACACCGATGTACTGGCTCGAAGGCGACCGCCTCGACCTGCCTAAGGATAGGACGCTTACTTTACGCTATCGTGTCGTCGTCCACACCGGCGATGCGAAAACAGCGGGAATACAGAAGATCTTCACGCAGTACAAACAGTCCACTCCGCCGCGGGCGGACTCCCAGGCGCGAAAAATACACCTGGAGATTCTGCGACGCAGCATCCTGTCAAGACTGCATCGATAGATTGTTGTTTTATTGACCACTTGAAGAATAACCAAATTTTTCATACAATGCTCCTGTTTCTATCAGGAAATCCATTTTCAAGAGGAAGCATGAGCGACGTTACCCGCATTTTGAACGCAATCGAGCAAGGCGATGCTAAGGCCGCGGATAAACTGCTTCCGCTGGTCTATGAGGAGCTGCGTCGTTTGGCTGGGCTGAAGATGTCGCAGGAACCGCCCGGCCAGACACTCCAGGCAACCGCTCTGGTCCACGAAGCATATATACGGTTAGTCGGGGACGAAAGCCCGAATTGGAAAGGCCGCACCCATTTTTTTGCTGCAGCAGCCGAAGCTATGCGGCGTATTCTCATCGAAAACGCCCGCCGCAAACAACGCGTCTCTTGGCGGACTCAACATTCGCCATTCACCGATTACCATTTACCAGCAAAAAAGGGGCTTATACCGAATCAATCGGTATAAGCCCCGAATTGCCACAAATCTCTTTCCCTCTCGTTTGTCATTGCGAGTCCGCCAAAGGCGGACGCGGCAATCTCAGACTTTGAGAGCTTCGTATCAGTCATGACCCCATATCTTGCTTTGCAATCCGAAGTCCACAGTATGCCTTTCGGCAGAAGCAGTGGGGGCCAGCTAAATCCCATCTTATGGTTGTGGTTCCGGTCGATACAGCCGAATATCATCAAATAACACCATACCTGAACCGCCGGCCTGAATATTGTTCTTATCGCCGAAGCCAATAGAAATCGTATTGACATTAGCAAGGTTCACGCCCTGAGCTGCAAACTCCTGCAGGTCGATAGTCCATTCCGTCCACTCATCTATCAACGCTGCACTGGGGTCATCGTGATAAACCACCGCGCTGCCGTTGAGAGCAACATACATTGGCTCAGGGTCATTAGCAGCCATATCAACACCGATGGCCTCATGCGTCCACATCATCGGAGTAACCGTGCCGGTAGTCTGGACATTGGAGAGTTCGGCCTTACAGACCACACCAGAGTTATGGCTGTTTAATGCCAAACCTATGTAGACGTTCTGATTCATTAGAATATTCCTGGAGGACGGCTCTTGAGGATTAGCTGCTTCAACCATGTCTTCCCAGTTGACGCCATCACTGGAGTGCTGGGCTGTGATAGTATTCCCTTGGCGCGTCAGCTTCACCCAGTGAGGGGTCTTAATGGCACCCGGGTCGCTGCGCGTGCTGGTGGAACTACCGCCGTCACCTCTACGATACTGCCAACCAACTCGGCCGTTGGGCGTGATGTAGGCCATAGCATTAGCGGAGCCCGCGTCAAGTGTTTTGCGAATCATCACACCTGCTTTGGCCCAGGGGTCTGTGTTTTCCACGCTGAACACCTGCGCCACAATCGAGCCATCGCCGGACAACTGCTTATAGGCATAACGAAACTCGTCAGACTCGTTCCAGATATCGGAGCCGGCGCCGGTCATCGTGTATGTGCCGGCCGGGTCCTCTAACAAGCCTACCGGATTGCCCCTGAACCACAGCGACAATACTCCAGCACCTCTTCTAGTCCAATCCTGCTGGTAACTTAATGTCATGGTTGACTCAGAGTACTTGAGATTGTTGTCGTAGAAATACGGCATCGACTGAGCACCGCCGTGAACAATCGTTGTCTCCACGAAATGCTCTCCCGCCAGAAAATCAGGCTCAGCATATCCTAACGTGGAACCGTTTGTCGGGATGCCCCATCCGTCTATCCACGTGTCAAATATCCTGTTGGGTTCGAAGTCGTCGTAGCTCTCAAAATCGTCTACGACAAAATATTCGTATGTCGTAAAGTCCCAGATGTTACCCTCCAACGTTACGTGGGTCTCGGCCTCATTAACCTCATCGACACGCCAGTAATAAGTCGTGCCTAAATCGAGCGCCAACGGACCATAGCTGTTTTCGGTCACGGTAGTAACAGGTGCAGTACCGTCCACCACAGCTTGCCAGTCAGAGCTAAAGTACACATCGTGCATATCTGCCTCTCTTCCCGCTCTGAAGCCAAGCGTCACATCCACGGCCACATCTGTTGCCCCGGAAGCCGGGCTGGGCTCTCTTGCATAGATAGGTATATAGAAGAAGCAAACCTCACTAAGACTGTATTGGTCTATTATACCTCCCCAGTTGCTGTTAGCTGTGAGCCTTACGTTCTTTGCTACGGCACCTACAAAATCAACTGTGGTATTGGCTGCATAGCCAGCTGCGCCGGGTGCCTGTGCAAATTCATAAGTACCCAATGCCGTATAATCGTTACCATCGACCGAATACTCGATAGAAACATCTTTGCACCCATAACCGACAAAAGACTCAATCGTTTGATTGGAGTTCCATACCAACATCTCGTGCAGTTTATAAACACTGTCGAACTCAAATTCCATCCACGCCCCGTTCGGTTCTGTGTCGCTAAGCCACATATCTGTCTGCTCTGTCGAGTGCAGGTCATTAGCATCCAGTCCCGAGCCGTTGACGGTATTTTCAGGGCCCATATCAGGCAGTGTACTGGAAGCTGTGGCTGTTACATTCTCGATCGGATAAGCAAAAGGCTCGACCGTAAAGCTCCAGACATTGCCCGTGTGTATGGTGCCGTCGGCCTCGACCTCATCAATGCGCCAGTAGTAGGTCTGGCCCAGCTCAAAACGAGCGGTCGCATAGGTGTTCAGGTATTGACGGCCCATATAAACACCGCTTGGGTCCACTGTTGTGGTGGCATCTTTCACATCGCCGAAATCGGTTCCGAGGTACACATCGTGCTTTTCGGTATAGTCTCCCGGTATCCAGCTAAGCACCACATCATCTCGCGGCACATCTGTCGCCTCATTAACTGGACTTGGATTATAGGACGAGCCAGGAGGAATACCTATCATGGCCTGTTGAATCTCGGTCTCTGTTAATGCTCGATTGTAAATGCGGACGTCATCGATGAGCCCGTCCCATCCCTGGTTGGCAGTCCCTTTGCTGCCTTTGCCGATAATCAGCTTTTCGTAAAACTTTACAGTAGTACCGGTCGAGGCAGGCTCGTTGGACGTCGGCGAGTCCAGCACTCCATTGACATAGAACTTCAACTGCTCTCCGCTGCTCCAGACCATTGTGTAGTGTTGCCAGGTAGTAGTTTGGAGGTTGTTGGAACTCTCCAGTTGCTGTTCTCTCCCTAAGCTTACGGTCTCTGTGGTGTTTATACTCATTTTCAGCACATTCGTGCCGCCGCCGTCAAGGCCGGCACTGTCATAACGCATACCGCAGGTGTCCTCACCGTCCGGATCTGTGAAGTAGATGAACCCTCTATCCGTGTTGGTTAGGTTAGACTTGACCCAGAGACAGAACGTCATGGCATCCAGACCATTCAGGTAGTTCCCAGCATCATTGTCAATGACATGGTCGCCGTCGCCACCGAAATCCAGCGCACCGTTTATCTGCCCGGGCACCCACTGTGGGTCACCCATGAGGGTGCCATCGTGGCCGTTGCCACTTGAGTCACTGGCGGTGGTACCAGATGTCTCATCGAGCTTCCACCAGACCAGAAGATTGGGGTCGGCAGCTTCGACCACGCTCGTTAGAAACAGGCCCAGCACCAGAACAAAATAAACCAAACAAATCATTTTTCTAAACATACTAAACATAATAATTCTCCTTGCAAAAAAGTTAACATAAACATGCCTTGGCTACACACTAAAACACCCGATGTTTCCAATAAATAAACATCGAAAATCAAAAATCACAAATCGTAAATTGTTTATATATGCCCAGGATAACTTTTACGATTTGCCAATACCTCCTTCCTTAAAAAGCAGTGTTAATAAAATGGTAACCGCTCACGGGTATTTTGACAGTATCGGTCAACGCACCCAATGTTGAAATACCCAAAAACCGGCATGGTTCAATCTAATATATCCAAGGGTAACCTTTCTTCAGTAGTCTTTGAAGTTTCTCATCCAGTTCGGCCAATCGGACGGTAGGACATAACCGGTCATGGTCCATGGACCCGACGTGTTGAAATCGCGATACCACTTCAAAGTCCACAATTCTTTGAGTCCGACCCTTCTGGTGGTCCAGTCCATAAACAGGACATTTATAAACCCATCATCGTGACGGTTAATGCAGAAAATGCGCATTTCGTCTCCGCCTCTACCACATTTACTTCGCGGCTCACCCTCGTATGTCGGAGGGTTATCGATATCGAAGGGCTGGCCCTCGGCACGCCAAACACCATCGGCCATAACTGGTATATTATTCAAACCCTTATGATTGGTACTTCTCCAGTAGTCCTCGAGTTTGGATCCAGGAACTATATCATCGCTGTCATAGATCCACTCACTGATCGCATAGCTGCCGCACCGCTCGCCTTTACTATTTTCAATGACTGCATGTCGAACGGGGACCCCCTCAGACCTACGTTTTGTGGCCATCGGGCAATATAGCAGCTTCTCACTTTTACCGTAGTAATCCACCATCTTCTTCATCCAACGGAACCATGTCACGTCGGGAAATTTGCTGTTGTTATCATCTGTGTACATTGCCCAGACAAGGCCCCATTGTTTAAGATTCGACTGACAGGTAACTACCTTTGCCTGTTTTCTTACCCTCTGTAGGGACGGCATCAATATCGCCATTAACAGGGCAATAATAGCGATAACCACCAAAAGTTCTATTAACGTGAAACCTTTTGTTTTACACATGTCGCTACCTTATCCATATCTTTTTAAAAATTGTTTATTGGCGTTCGCGGGTATTTTGATAGTATCGAGGAACACCCCAATACCCAATCTTTATCTTTACTTTCCATTCACTTTACGCCCTCCACCGACGCTCTCTATTCATTTTTCCTGATAATATATTTTTTGCGATAATCGTATCTTCTCTGACCTGAAAATCAAACATCCCGGCGCAAATGAAATCGGCTCCGTTTTCAAAGGCGTACTTAAAAGCGTCTTTCGGATGGATGGCTCCGGCGGCCATAACCTTATAAGCTATCCAGGGCTTGTTCACTTTTCGCATAAATTCGATGGTTTTGTCCGGTGTGGTGGACCAGACATTATCCTTAACTCTTTCTGGTCTGAAGGACCAGTAATTACTGCTGTGGAGCGTTTTCATATAGAAATCGACGTCTATTCCCGCTTTTTCACACGCTATTGGCACCTCTACAAGGTGCCCTGCGATACCTGCAATAGCCCCGTTTTGTTTTATGAATTCGACTGCCTTTGCGAGAAGGTCAACTCGGCCACCTTCAACAAAGCTGTCTCCAACGCCACCGTGCACATAAGCGCCGATAGCGCCGTTGTCGATGGCTGTTTTTGCCTCTCGCATCAGGTCTTGTGACGGCATTTTAACCTGCGCTATCCATTGAAGTTTGCCTCCCCTGTTATTCCAGTATTTGTTGATAATCCTTATGCAGTGCTCATCGAGCCGAAGTATAGCGGTATTGATTCCGCATTCTTCGCATATCTCAAGAGTCTCCATCACTTTCTCATCGGTGAAATAGTTTCTCAGCAAGGAAGATACATAAATCAGGTCTCTACTGTGGGCGAATCCGCTTATCAGATTACCGCCAGCAAACATTCTGCTAATCTTGACACTGCCGATTTTGCCCATTGGCAAACCTGTAACGGATCCTCCGTCTACTTTCGCTGACGCCTTTTTCGCCATTGCCGCCAATAAGGCTTTCTCTTCAAAACTTAAACCTAACGCTGCTCCGGTAGATACAGCCGCGGTTTTTTTCAAAAAGTTACGTCGATTTAGATTTTCAGACATCATTTACCTCTCTTTCCGTGCTCTCTTGTGTCGTAACCGTTCACGGGTATTTTGACAATATCAGCCAACACAACCGACATCAAATACCCAATTTTAATATTAACTCAAGAAGACCCATTTTAATTTAACATACATCGAATAGTAAGTCAAAATAAAAATAATAAGTAACCGGTCAGTTATGGGTGGGAAAGGGTGGATTATGACGAGTCAAACTT
>CAYQKF010000092.1:0-19973 GCA_964417935.1 uncultured Pirellulales bacterium | reverse complement strand
ATAATGATTGTAAATCATTATTTAGTATAAATTTACGTATTTTGCAGAAGCCTTAAGCCCAATCTTCCTAACGGAGAAATCCAGAAAAATACCGTTTGCGTACTCACCGTGCCGGTTCATACAAAAACGCTTCATTTGTAAAGCGCTTACCAGATACGTTGATATATCACCATCATATTCCGGAGGCGTGTCGAAATCATACGGCTTGCTCTCAACAAACGCGCAATCCAGAAACAGCGGTATATTACCTGCACCATCAACGTAAGCATTCCGCCAGTTATCTTTAGTTGCCTCTCGCGCATGTATAAACTCCACCTCCGGCAGTGGATTACAAAGCCAGTTATTCATTCCATAGCTGCCGCTTTGATCGCCCGTTTGCCGCATAGGCCCCCAGGCTGCAAACGGGTCCCTGGCTCCTTCTTCCCTGAGTTTTGTAGCCGTCGGACAGAAACGCATTTTTGCCTCATTACTGTAGTAAGGCCTCAGCGGCCCTACCCAGGCATATTGCTCCCATCCACCCCTGTTAAAATCCCCGCTCCAGAAATACCCGTCGTTTTGGCCGGCATACATCTCAAAGACAACTGCCCACTGATGCAGATTGGACTGACAGGCAACCGCCTTTGCCTGTTTCTTGACCCGCTGCAGAGCCGGCATCAATATCGCCATCAACAACGCAATAATAGCAATGACCACCAAAAGCTCTATGAGCGTAAAAGCTCTGCGGTTGAGCTCGACACGCCATCTGTCATTTCGAGCGGAGCAACGCGGAGTCGAGACATCTGGCCGCGAACGATGCGTGCCGCTCATTTGCAGGCAGATCCCTTCGGCAACTTCAAGACAAGCTCTTCGGCTGCGCTTGGGATGAGAGCGACCATTGCTTTGAATTTGGCACTCAATCAATTTGCTTTTGTTTCGCATTTCGATACGCCTGTTAGAAGCGTATGTATCCATATTCCGATTTAGGATTTCCAGGCGAAGCCTGGTTAGTAATCCTTAAACTTCCTCATTCACTCCGGCCAGTCCTCGGCTTCAAGATAGCAGTACATGTTAGGATCGGCAAAATCCGCATCACTACAACCATTCTTCCGTGTTCTAAAAGCCTTTACTTTAACCAGGGAAAATCTGCTTTAGTGTAACCCTGTCGTATCCACTCGCGATGCCATTTCAAGTCCCACAAATTATATAGGGGCATTTTTCGAACCGAACCGTCCAAAAAACAGCCGTTTATCGTTCCACTGTGTCGGTCGATGCAGAACCGCCATATTTGACAGCCGCCTGCATCTACCGGGATGTCGGAAAAAAAAATCAAGGGCTTTGGCGGAATGGGATTCGTATGCAGGGGCAGAGCATGTGTAAAAGCACTATCGGCAAAGAGCGGGACATTATGTGCGCCTTTCACAGAAAATCTCTCCCAATGCCGGGTATCTGCTGAGGAGAGACGCTGCTGAACCCATCTATTATGTCCATAGCTGCCCCAATATCCTCTTTCTCTTCCTCCCCACTCAGCTTGTTCGCCTTTGCGGCCCCACATGGTATCAACACTGCCGCGGGCTTCCGTGCCGTCAGTGTCTTGACATGGCCTTGTCGCTGCCGGACAGCAGCGAATTTTATCTACATCTGCGTAATATGGGTGTAATACTTCCATCCATTCTCCAAGTCCCTCCGAGATAATCCACATTTTGCCCTCGTGTTCTGTGGCATACATCATCGCAGAACTTGCCCATTGGTGGAGATTGGACTGACAGGCAACCGCCTTCGCCTGTTTCTTTACCCGCTGCAATGCCGGCATCAATATCGCCATCAACAAAGCAATGATGGCAATCACCACCAAAAGCTCTATCAGGGTAAATCCTTTTCGTTTGCACATAATGCTGCGCCTTTCGGGCTGCGTCGGACTTCGCCCCGACGAGTCTTGTCCGATTGTCTTTAATAGTCTCTAAAGCTTCTCATCCATTGTGGCCAGTCCTCCAGATGAACGCCGCCGGTTGTAGTCCAGCGATTGGCGGTGTTGTAGCTGCGGTGCCATTTCAAGATCCACAATTCCTTAAGCTCGACCTTCCTAATCGTACCATATTCAATAAAAACGCCGTATATGTATCCCTGATTCCCACTAAGAAAGAGCGATTCCCTTCAAGGCCCCTTGAAATTTGCCATCCAGGGTGCTTCAATCTGCCAATTAGGCAATGGTGCCGTCATATCGAAGTTTTTGGCCCATTTTAACCGCCACAATTCTTTCAGCCAAACCTTTCTGGCCGAATAGTCCAAAAAAACGCCATTTATGCCCTGCTGGTGCCGGTTAATGCAAAAGCGGTTCATGGATTCTACGTGAGGCGAGAGCCGTTCACCGTCAAAGCTGGGGGGCGTATCGTCATTCTCCGGTCCACCGCAAAAGAACCAGCAGTCCAGGAACAGCGGAATGTTAGCGCCGCCCTTGACATTGACCGTTCCCCAGTAATATTTAGCGGATTGGCCATAAAGTGGATCTTGTCCGGCCACATAGACCCAGTGGTTGATTCCATAGCTGCCGTACGTACCGGCTGGCCCCCACTCTTCGTTTGGCGTCATACCCACCTTGCCCCAGGACGTAAATGTGTCGCCACCTGCTGCAAGTGTGCCGGTGACTCCGGGCGGGTAAGTCGGGACCTTAATTTTTGTCGCCATCGGGCAGACCCGTATCTTCTCTTCCCGATAGTAGTAGTCGTACAGGACATTTATCCAGCGACCGCCCGACTGCGTGCGTCTGGGAAAGAACCCGTTGTTGTCGTCGGTATACATAACAAAGATAGTGCCCCATTGCTTGAGGTTTGACTGACAAGCAACCCCTCTTGCCTGTTTTCTCACCCGCTGTAGTGATGGCATCAATATCGCCATCAATAATGCGATAATAGCAATCACCACCAAAAGCTCTATTAACGTGAAGCCGTTTCCTTTGCGCATCATGTTTGCCCTTCTCTTATCAAAGAGAGACAATGAGTTTCGCGGGTATGCTTATCTGCCATCATTATAACACACTTGCTCGCAGTAATGCAATCCACAGGCAGCAAATTTTTATAATTGGAATCAACCAGAACAAAACCAATTGCCTCAAACCACTCCATCGCTTACAATAACCCGACGATGATTTGTATCCTGTAAAGCATGAAATGAACAATGACGCACGACATACGACATACGCAATCCTGCCCTGAGCTTAGCCGAAGGGACGATATACGAAACATCCTAATTATAAAACCCAGCTCACTGGGCGATATAGTCTTAGCTTTGCCGGCGCTGACGGCCTTGGGCAAAAGTTTTCCCGATGCGAAAATTAGCTGGCTCATCCGCCCCGAATTCGCGCCGCTTCTCGAAAATCATCCTCACCTGACCGAGATAATTCCTTTTGACCGAAGGTTTCTCGGCAAAGCATGGTTCCATCCTTGGGCACTTGGCTCTCTTATCTCGCTAATTCGGAGGCTCCGTCTGGCCAGATTCGATGCCGTAATTGATTTTCAGGGGCTTTTAAGGACCGCTTCTTTGGCCTGGCTTTCAGGATGTAAAAAACGCTTCGGAATAGCAAATGCCAGAGAATTCGCCCACTACTTTTACACGCACAAAATCACCCAGACGCCGGATTGTATCCACCTTGTTGATTACTACTTAAAAATAATCAAAGCCGCCGGTGCGACAGAGCTTGACGTACAGTTCGTACTGCCGGAGCATCCCGAGGCCGCCGAGGCAGTTGGCAGGTTATTGGCAAGTCACGACATTGCGCCGGACAATTATGTGGTTCTTGTTCCCGGCTCCGCCCACAAAGATAAACGCTGGCCTATCGAACGCTTTGCCGAGTTGGCCGAGAAGATTTCTTCACAGTATGGCCTGTCTCTAATTGCTGTTGGTTCCAAATCTGAAGCCGGTCTTATTCAGAAATTACAAAACCTTTCTAAGGTTACAATAGAAAACTTTGCAGGACGGACCTCTCTGAGCGAACTAATCTGCTTACTGAAAAGAAGCTGGCTGGTGGTAAGCAATGACACCGGCCCGGGCCATATCGCCGCGGCCCTAAGCACACCGTTGGTTCTGATGTTTAGCTGGTCTAACCCAGCCAGGATAGCTCCGTATGAAAGAAGCGAATGTCTCGTAGCCCGCGAACCATATACAAGAGGCCTCAAAATAAAAAGCCGTGACCCAAAGCACAATGTCGACACCATAACCCTCGACGAGGTCTACCAAAAGGTCCGCGAGCAATTAAAAACAAAAATGTAGGGGCGGCCCAATGTGGTCGCCCAATCCGTTAGAAGGATTGTTTATCCGTCGTCGGAACGACGACGCAATAAATACTTGCTTTTCTATTGGAAAACAGTACAATTCGAATGCTGGATATATTATTCTACCTGATTCCCAACTCGTCCAAAACTGTAGAAGCTCATGGCGAAAAAGAAGCGAAAACAAATTCTAAACGCAGCCTTAAAGGCCCTTATCGCAGGCGCAGAGACCTCTGCCGCCATAAAAATCCCTGCTGCGTTTATTTCGGAATTGGCCGCGTTGCCTGACGATAAGCAAAAGGTTTTAGCCGAGCTTTCCCAGGAACAATTTAATGCACTATTAACCCAGTCAGAACTAGCTACCCTCAATGCCGCAGAAGCTGCCGCCGGTACAAAACAAATTAAAGCACTAATCAAAGAGCTCAGTGCAAAAATTGATAAGTTGACCATTATTGATAGGCGCGAAAAAGAAAGAGCCCTAATCCACAATCTTCCATATCCTTCCATAGGCGACCTTTTCAAGGGCCGCGATGATATCCTCAAAAAACTAAAGTCCCGTCTTGATGACAATAAGCCCATAGCTATCACCCAGGCGATAGAAGGCCTCGGCGGTATAGGAAAAACGCGCTTGGTGGTTGAATATGCCTGGAGGGCTATAATGGGAAAAGAATACAATGCTGTTTTCTTTATCAATGCGGTAACTCCTAAATCATTCCATGCTTCTTTAGCTTCTCTTGCGGAAAAAGAAATGCTAAATCTTACCGAAAGGGGAGTTGACCAGCAAGCCGCCGATTCAGCAGTTTTACGGTGGCTTAGTGCCAATAACGGCTGGTTGATGATTATTGACAACGCAAACACCAATGAATCTGTCAAAGCGGTTGAATCACTTCTTCCACACCTGACCAAAGGCCATATCATTATTACCTCGCGTTTTAGACGCTGGAGCGCAACAGTGTGGTCGCAATCGTTAGGATTATTGGGATCTAATGATGCAAAAGAATTCCTGTTGGACCGAACAGCCGACCGGCGTATCAAATCAGATGATGACAAAAAATTAGCCAAAAAATTGGCAAAAAAGCTTGGTTGTCTCCCGCTTACCCTTGAACAGGCGGCTGCCTACATCTCTTACAACCAATGCAGTTTCGCCGACTATCTCAATCAGTGGGACTCCGAAAGACCGAACGTCCTTAACTGGTACGATGAGCGCCAGATGCAATACCCGGCCTGTGTGGCCATCACCTGGCAGAGGACGTTTGAACAGCTTAGTCCGCCTGCACGTACCCTGCTGCGCCTCTCGGCCTTCCTGGCCCCGGAGATAATTCCATCGAAAATGTTCGAAAAAAAAGTCAATATCATTACAGAAGCAATGGAACTGCTCGCCGATGAAAAACCAGTCGAACAATCAGAATTTAAAATAGACGATGCCCTCGCAGAACTGGCCGCCTACTCTATGATAACACGTCAAAAAGAGGGATTTACAGTCCCCCGAATCATCCAGCAGGTCATTCGCTCCCGTATCCCCGAAGAATCCCGGGCCGACTGGATTAAAATGTCCTTGCAAATCGTTAATGATTTTGCTCCGGGCAATTCTTCAGATATCCGCACTTGGCCGGTATATGATATCCTCAGGCCCCACGCCGAGCTTATTGCCCGAACCGCCGACCAGGCCCAAATCACAGAACCAACATCAAGACTGATGAACCAACTCGGCCTTTATTTGTACGCCAAAGGACTGTACAGCGAAGCTGATCCGCTGATGAGAAAGGCATTGAAAATCGACGAGGCATCCTTAGGCCCAGACCACCCAGATGTAGCTATATGCCTCAACAATCTGGCCCAATTGCTTCAGGCTACCAACCGTCTTTCTGAGGCCGAGCCGTTGATGAAAAGGGCATTGAAAATCGACGAGGACTCCTTCGGACCCGACCACCCAAATGTAGCCAAACACCTCAACAATCTGGCGCTGTTGCTTCAGGCTACCAACCGTCTTTCTGAGGCCGAGCCGATGATGAGAAGGGTATTGAAAATCGACGAGGCCTCCTTCGGCCCCGACCACCCAAATGTATCCAGAGGCCTCAACAATCTGGCGCATTTGCTTGCCGCTACCGACCGTCTTTCCGAGGCCGAGCCGATGTATCGACGGGCATTGAAAATCGACGAGGTATCCTTCGGCCCCGACCACCCAAATGTAGCCACAGACCTCAACAATCTGGCGGTTTTGCTTGAGGCTACCAACCGTCTCTCCGAGGCCGAGCCGCTCATGCGCCGGGCATTGAAAATCGACGAGGCATCCTTCGGCCCCGACCACCCAGATGTAGCCAGAGACCTCAACAATCTGGCGGCTTTGCTTGAGGCTACCAACCGTCTCTCCGAGGCCGAGCCAATGTATCGCCGGGCTTTGAAAATAGATGAGGCCTCCTTCGGCCCCGACCACACAAATGTAGCCAGAGACCTCAACAATCTGGCCCAATTGCTTCAGGCTACAAACCGTCTTTCCGAGGCCGAGCCAATGTACCGCCGTGCATTGAAAATAGGCGAGGCATCCTTTGGCCCCAACCACCCAGAAGTAGCTATCCGCCTCAACAATCTGGCGCAGTTGCTTCAGGCTACCAACCGTCTTTCTGAGGCCGAGCCGATGATGAGAAGGGTATTGAAAATCGACGAGGCCTCCTTCGGCCCCGACCACCCAAATGTATCCAGAGGCCTCAACAATCTGGCGCATTTGCTTGCCGCTACCGACCGTCTTTCCGAGGCCGAGCCGATGTATCGACGGGCATTGAAAATCGACGAGGCATCCTTCGGCCCCGAACACCCAAAGGTAGCTATCCGCCTCAACAATCTGGCTTTGTTGTTGGAATCCACGAATCGTCTTTCCGAGGCCGAGCCGATGATGCGCCGGGCATTGAAAATCCTCGAAGATAGTTTAGGCCTTGACCATCCAACAACAGAAACCATCCGCAACAACCTCCAAACCCTCAAATAACCCCCCAGCCCTTCTCTGCCTTCCGTCTTTTGTATTGAGTCTTGCGTCTTGAGTCCATGTCCTCTTTCAGTGTCTTGTCATTTTACATACATATTTTGCATAAGGCAAGCAACATCCACCCAATTCAAATTTCTCAATTCTTAATCCCTATTTCAAACCTCATACTTTTAAATATTCTCGTAGTCCTTTTGATTAGTCAAAAAGACTATGTGCTTTTCTCCTGTGCGACTTGGTTGGCGCCTGTTGTAGAAATGTCTTTCGTAGGAATTAAGGCCTGTTAAACGTCTTTATAGTAATTGTATAAAGGTTTTGGCTCTTGCATCTTGTGTCTGGAGTCTTGTGTTTTGTTATATTACTCCAACGCATCGCTCACATAGATCAGGATGTTCGCTGTCTGCTCCGACGCTCGGCCAATAGTTCCAGCACCGCTGGCATTTATTGTAGCCGCTCTTTTGGGCCGCAACTGTAGTCTCACCTGTCGCTTTGACGAGTTTAACCTCACTGACAATACAAAGTGCCGCAAACTGCTCAAGGCCGAAATCATTAAGAACTGACGTATCTTCATCATCACAGTAAATAGTGACGCACGCCTGCTGATTGCTTGCAATCTTTTTCTCTTGCCTCAAACCTTCCAGAACCCTGAGGATCTCATCGCGCAGCCCCATCAGTTTTTGCCACCGCGGCTCGTCAGAAGCGAAATCAATCGAACCATCGACTTTCGGCATCTCGGCTATATGTACACTTTCTACCGGCTGTGATTTGTTTAACTCAACCCACGCCTCCTCCGCGGTATGCACTAATATCGGCGCCAGCATCCGAATCATACTGTCCAATATCCTGTGCATAGCCGTTTGGGCGCTGCGTCGTGACAAGCTGTCCGCCGCATCGCAGTACATCCTGTCCTTGAGCACATCCATATAGAAACTGCTCATCTCGACCGTGCAGAAGTTATAAAGAAGCGAAAAGACCCTGTGAAAGACAAAGTCATCGTATGCCTGGGTAACGCCGGCAATCAGCTTCTGCAATTGCTGCATCGCCCACTTATCTATCTCAAACATCTTAACGTAAGCAACACTATTAACATTCGGGTCGAAATCGTTGGTATTGCCAAGCAGGTATCTAAGCGTATTTCTGATCTTCCTGTAGGCATCCTGTGTTCGCCCGATTATTTCATCGTTGCACCTTACATCCTCCTGGTAGTTTACGCTCGAGACCCACAGCCGCAGAATATCCGAACCATATTTTGCCACCTCTTCCTGTGCATTAACATAGTTGCCCAACGATTTCGACTGCTTCATTCCCTTCTCGTCAACAGTAAAGCCGTGCGTCAGAACGCTCTGGAACGGCGCTTTGCCCGTCGCCCCAAGCCCCGGCAGAAGTGACAGTTGAAACCATCCCCGATGCTGGTCCGAGCCTTCGAGATACAAATCCACCGGCACAGACCAGCCCGCCTCTTTCACACAAACGCTGTACCAGCTACAGCCCGATTCAAACCATACATCGAAAATATTCTCTTCCTTCCGCAGCTCATCGAGTACGAAACCTTCCGGCAGCTCAAAATCCGCACCTAAAATCTCCCGTGGCGAATTGGTAAACCAGCTATCCGACCCACGCTCAGCGATATACTTAGCCACAGCCAATACCGATTCCTTTGTCAACAAAGTCTTTCCATCGGAGCTAATAAAAACAGGAAGCGGCAGCCCCCAGCTTCTCTGTCTGCTGATACACCAGTCCGGCCGGGATTCAAGCATTCCTTCGATGCGTTTCCGGCCCCAGGCGGGTATCCATCTTACATTTTTCACACTCTCCAGCGCCAAATCACGCAGACTCTTACCCCCCACTCCTTGCTTCCGCAAGGAAGCAGTGGGGGGCAGCTCTTTATCAACACTGATGAACCATTGCTCCGTCGCCCTGAAAATAACCGGCCCTTTGCTGCGCCAGCAATGCGGATAACTGTGCGTTATCTCATCCTGATGATAGAGCAGCCCCAATTCCTTCAAGTGGTTATTGACAACTGTGTCCACATCCAGAACGTTTTGTCCCCGCAGCCAGTCCGGCACCGTATTATCATATCGCCCATCATCCATCACCGGTGAATAGACCGCCAAGTCATACTTTTGCCCTGACAGATAGTCCTCAAGCCCGTGACCCGGCGCCGTATGGACAAGTCCTGTTCCATCTTCGATCGTAACATACTCGGCAGGTATGACCATAAAAGCATCTTTGTCTGTCGGATTATTTTCCACAAACGGATGCAAATAGCGCAGCCCTTCAAGTTCCTTGCCTTTTATTGTTTTTTTGCTGACACTGTATTGTCCTTCTTTAAAATTGCCTGCAGCAACTACAGCTTCAACTCGTTCCGTTGCTACTATTGAAACAATCCTCGATTCTTGCGAGCATCGAGCATCGGGTATCGAGGATCGAGAATCATAACTTATCGCTTTATAATCCCGGTATGGATGCACCGCTATCGCCAGATTAGCCGCTAATGTCCAGGGCGTAGTCGTCCATATCATAAAGCAGACCTTTGCACTCTCGGCGTCACTTTGCTCAACTAGACCAAGCTCGACTAATCGTTCAACGCTTTCTCTAATAACCGGAAAATTCACAAAGATACTCGGTGACGAAATGTCTTTATATTCCAGCTCCGCCTCAGCTAATGCCGTCTCGCACCCAATCGACCAGTGGATAGGCTTCAATTGTTTATAAACCAATCCTTTCTCTACCAGCTTGGCGAATACTTCCAGAATCCCCGCCTCATAGCTCGGTTTATACGTAAGATACGGATTCTCAAAATCACCGAATATTCCTAATTCCTGAAACTGTCTGCTCTGCACTTTGACATATTTGCGGGCATATTTGAAACAGTCCTTGCGGATATCTAATTTGCTTTTGCCAAGCACCTTCTCTCCAAGCTCCGTTACCACTTTCAATTCGATGGGCAGGCCGTGACAGTCCCAGCCCGGCACATAAGGTGCATCAAAGCCGGCCATAGTCTTATACTTAACAACGAGGTCTTTAAGGACCTTATTTATGACGTGTCCCATATGAATATCGCCGTTGGCGTAGGGTGGCCCATCGTGCAGTATATACAAAGGCGCACCCTTACGGGCCTTTCTGATTTTGGCATAAATATTCTCCTTCGCCCATTTTTTACGCAACTGCGGCTCACGCTGAACGAGATTGGCCTTCATAGAAAAGCCCGTCTTCGGCAGATTCAGTGTATCACGATAACCTTTTGTTTCCTTTTCCGACATCTACAAAATCCTTAAAAAGTCTAAAACTACCAAACGGCATATAGTAAATGCTCTAATTAGCATTGTCAACATCACCCTTTGTCATTTCGACCGAAGCGATGCGCAGCATCGCGGAGCGGAGAAATCTATTTTTAGGAAATACTTCTTTTTCAGTATAGTCTTGATATTTGTGAAGCAATGTACTTGTCTCCTTGTTCACGAACAAAAAAAGCCCTCCAAAGTTTGCTGCTCTGGAAGGCTTTTAGATACCTAATGTTATAGCTTTCTCAGGGCAGCTTGAGCTTCTCCGCAATAATTATGACAATCGCATTGTTTATGTTACTATTCATAATACCCAAACCGAAGCAATATAATTAAACTTCGCACCTATACTATCTACTATAATTGTCGGCCGTTGTCAAGCACAGGTTTAAATAATTCCTGCGAGCTTGCCATCAATCCCTATTTTCCCAAGTTGAAGCCGCTCGTTAGCTAACACTGTTATCATTTAAGTCTTCTGTAGAATCGTCTTCTATATTTAAAGGCCCTTGCCTTATACTGGTAAGAATTTCCAGTATATCATCCCTGAACTCGGATGGGGCCTCAACATGTCCCCACCCTTTAGAGAACTGGTAAACTCCATCGAAAGCGCCGTCATAATAGCTTCTCATCAGGTGGGGGATATCAAGCTCGGCGAGTTCGCCTGCTAAAAGCTGCGCCTCAATTTCGTTCCTTAAAACGGCTATACGTTCCACTTTATCCATAACTGCTCCGCTCACTTTCAATAAGCTAACTACTGATTATATCGTTTCCGCATAACAACCTACAACCGTCTCACTCCACTTTCAGTCATTGCGAGCGAAGCGCGGCAATCTCAACTTCTAAATTCTAGATTCCTTGTTCGATATTCGATATTTCTTCTTTTCATCCCGAGCGAGAAAAGCCTGCCCTGAGCCTGTCGAACGCTTTTCATAGCTACTCCTTAGACCAGTAAAATCGAAAAACTCAGTCAACAGGACGCTTATATGGCGCGTTGCCTTTCCCATCAAGACCCTTGCGTTTTGCCCACTTCTGTTTGTCTTTAGTGGAACCTACTCCAAGTGCCCGGTACATAAAATATATGGCGTAGGCACACACCACTAAGGCAACGATTGCCAGCACGGCTTTGACAAGAGTGTTCATAGTCCACCAATCCGATTCTGGTCAACTATCCTTCGGTTAATAAGGACAGTCAACGTTTTCTCTGCATTCGCTCCAGACATTCATAGGTGACTGTTCTTAGTTTTTATGATTCCTTGTTATTCATAGGCGGTCTAAGAACGGTACCGTCTGTAATAGAAAACCAGTCTACTTTTCTCGTCAGGAACATGATCGTTGCCAGCACAACAAACAACCCTATTGAACCAACGAGCAGGGCGTAATCTTCTATTATTAGAAGAACATAGAGATATATATACAATAGCGTCACAACTAGTCCAACAATCATGGCGCGTTTGGTTGTTTTCAAAACGGCTGCGGAATAGGATGTTACGAGAATAATAATCGCAGCACTGGCTATCACATAAGCCAAGACAAACCCAGTGTGCTCAGCAAGCGAAAGTTCAAGCAGATAGAATAGGCACATGCCCATACCAATAAATAGATATTGCACAGGGTGAATACAAATCTTAATTAGAACTTCGAAAAGCCATAACGTAGCAAATGTCAGAACAAGAAAAAGAATCTGGTATTTTACACTGCGTTGAGACATTCTATAATGGTCAATGGGAGAAATCATATTAACTCCGAAGAGGGATGATGAAACAGCTTGCTCCAGATATGACCAAGATTGCCAGTTCTTGGGGTAATTCGTGCTCAAGAAAGGTATATTCCAAGTGGCCTCAAAACCGTCGTCATTGACAGTCCGATCTGTAGGAAGCCAAGTCCCCTGAAAACTCGGTGAACACCAATTTGAATCGATGTGAACTTCCGTATCCCGTCCGAAAGGCACGAAGAACGCTCCAATGCTTCCATTAAGCTCCAACGAAAATGAAAAATCAAAGCTCTCACCATCTAAGTTGTCCTTGAGCTTCACGTGAATTCCTTGCTGGCCACCTCCGAGTCCTCCAGCGCTTGGCAAGAAATCCAACGGTTTATTATTCCATGAAAGGATTGTTGATTTCGTCATTGCCTGTGCATCGGTGATACGGAGGGAAAGGTAAGCTCGATCCCAGAGAATATCATTCGGCTCAACCGTCCACTCTGAGAAATCAGGACGAGAAAAACGCCCGCTCAGATCGAGAGACATGCTGTAAACAGGTATCTCAAATATTCCCCTATACCGCAACTCACTCTCAATTCTTCCTGAAATCTTCAATAATTCGGGAAGGAAAGCTGCATACTCAACGTCTGAACGAGATTGTCGTTGTCTCCGATTGTCCTGCTGCAAGGACCTGCTCATATATGGAACAATGATTGCAGGGCCAATAAGTGACTGACTTCCACCCCATTTGTCTGTTACTTCGTTAACTGCCTCTTCACGTGTCTGCTCACGTTCTTCAATTATCCCTCGGATTTTTGCAATGGGTATTTGAAGCAAAAGAATCAGGAAACCGATCAGTAGTACTTTAATGAAGTGCGAATTTCTTAGCGATTTTAAGATACGATTTGTCTGAATGTCAGCCATACTATCCTTCCTTTCTGAGTCAAATTTCAAAACGCCATGTTATTATAGCGAAAAAGACATTTCTCGAAACCTAACTACTCATTATATGGTTTCCGTATAAGAATCAACAATCACCGATCTGCCTTCTGTCATCCGTCGTCTTTCTTCTGTCTTCATAAGTCACTCGTCCCATTCATTAATAGGTGGCTGTCCCTATTTTTCCCCCTATTTTTCCCAAGCTATGAGCGTACTAAAAACTGCGACTATTGCTGCCAATACGGCTATACTCTGAGTAATTAACATTCTTTTGCTGGTCATAGTTTCTGACCTCTGACTGTTAGTTGCGGCCTAAGTTATTGTGGACAGCCACCATTATCCACTCCGTTTTCTCTGCGTTGTACCAAAGCCATTATTAAAAACCTCAAATCCAGGATGTTCTCGCTCGCTTGCTCGTTAATGAGAAATTTACACTATTCCAGCGGGATTTTCAAGAAAAAAGTTCAACCCGTTAGAAACATACTTTCTGTTTTCTAATGGGATGTCAGTCCATGTCCTAAGAGTCAGCGTTAGTCCATGTCCTAAGAGTCAGTGTATGTCCGTGTCTTAAGAGTCCGTGTCAGTCTGTGTTTTCAACCAAAAGCGCGGGTACCCCCACACAAAAATAAAAAATATCAAAATTTCTTAACTGCCTTAATGACATTGAGTTACGAGAATCGGGAATCGAGAATCGAGGACTTTTTTCGCATCAAAAGCGCAGGTAGCTCTAATTATAGAAGAGCATAAGAGCTCAAGTGCATAAGAGCACAAATAAAAAATGGATTCCCGCTTTCGCGGGAATGACAAACATAGTGTTAAATCCGAATATCGAAATCCAAATTACCAAATGATCAAAACGTTTTGAATTTTGGATTTTCTCGAGCCATCCCCAAGCTACGCTTGAGGCTGCCACCCATTGCTATTCACTACTCACCAATTAACGGAGGGTGAATTATTCAGCTTGTCATCAATATTCCGATATGTGTTGAACGCGTACTGGTTCTCCCTGTTCTTCTCTATCGTCGTATTCGATACGGGTATACTTATCGCCGGATACCACTCAGCCAGGGCAAATATTCTATCGTTGACCCGGATGATTATTGGCGGCTGTCCAAACACAAATGGTGTGCGGTCCGTGACGGCCGGCAGTTCTACGCGAGGCGGAGTTTCAGAACGAAAGAAGGGAAAAAACGGCATATACCTATGCATCGTGAAATATTCAAGGTGGCGGAGGGTTTGTTAATCGACCATATCAATCGTAACGGTCTGGACAACCGAAAGGCCAATCTGCGAGGAGCTACTGCCTCCCAAAACGCGATTAACCGGACGAAATGCGTACAGAGGAGTTCAGGATCGAAGTATAAGGGAGTTTATCGATGCGTGGGAAGGGTAGGGTGGCAGGCGCGAATGAGAGTTAACGGCAAGCATACATTTTTAGGGTACTTCTATGACGAAGTCGAGGCGGCGAAGGCTTATGACAAGTCGGCGAAGAAACACCACGGCGATTTTGCGGCGCTGAATTTCCCGGACTCAGTCCCTCGTTTCGGCTGGCGCTTCGCAATAGTTGGCGCATTTATGCTCCTTATCTTCTTGTTAACTTTTCAAGTAAACGCCTGCTTGCCAGGTAGGTCGCCTACAGCCGATAGTCCCCGTTCGTTCGCAGCTTTTCTTCCTTATCCCAAAAATGCGCTTCCGCTCTCTATCCTTGCCTACTTTTCAAGTAGGTCGCCTCGACATTCTACATTCGATATTCTTCATTCTAAATTCGCATTTCCCGCCTTCCTCTTGACAGCACGCCCCCCAATACGTAAAGTGGCGGAAATGGCAAAGAAACTTTACATAATTGATGGTCACGCACACATTTACGCCGCCTATTACGCCCAGATGCGTCCGCTGACAAGCCCGGCCGGGGAGCCGACCAAGGCCACATACATCTTCACGACAGCCTTGGTAGGCCTCATCCAGCGTCAAAAACCGGACATGCTCGTCGTTGCGATGGACAGTAAGGCACCGACCTTCAGAAGCGAAATTTACGACCAATACAAAGCCAACCGCCCGCCGATGCCCGATGATATGCCCGTGCAAATAGACCGAATTGAGCAGATTCTTAATGCGCTGAATGTCCCGGTCCTTCGCATCGATGGCTTCGAAGCTGATGATATAATCGGCACCTTGGCTAAAAAAGCCGGCGCCGAAGGTATCGACACGTATATATGCGCGAAAGATAAAGATATGCTGCAGCTTCTTGACGAGCATACCAACATCTATGACATAAAAACCGGCAAAGAAACTAATCCCAAAACTATGCTCACCGAAATGGGAATATCTCCACAGCAGTTTATCGACTGCCTTGCTCTGCAGGGCGATACCTCCGACAATGTCCCCGGCGTACCGGACGTAGGCCCGAAAACCGCTCTGAGCTGGATACAAAAGTACGGCTCAATTGATAATCTTTACGAACACGTCGATGAAATAAAAGGCAAGCGAGGCGACAATCTCCGAAAGTTCAAAGATAAAACTACCTTGAGCAAAGAATTGGTAACCATTGATTGCAATGTCCCGCTCCAAATTGATTACAGCGATTTGGCTGTGAAGAAATTCAACGAAGCCGAGCTTACACAGCTCTTCACCGAGCTCGGCTTCAATCGCCTCCTAACACAATTGGGCCTTGCAGACAATTCCTCACCCGTTAGCGTCACGAGGCCCGGAGAACCTGCTTCGGTCAAAACAGTCGAGCACGATTATCAACTAATCGACACTGACAAAAAATTCGACAGCTTTTTTACCGAACTAAAAAAGCAAAAATTATTCGCCATAGATACCGAAACCACCTCCATTTTCGCTATGCGGGCCGACCTGGTCGGCATCAGTTTTTCCTGGCAGCCACACAAGAGTTTTTATCTTCCGCTAAAGGCCCCGCTCGGCTCAAAGCATCTCGATATAGAAACGGTTCGCCAAAAACTGGCACCAATATTGGCAGATGAAAACGTCAAAAAAATCGGCCAGAACATAAAATACGACCTGCTTGTCCTCGAAAATGCCCGGTTGCCGATAAAGGGAGTTTATTTTGACACTATGGTCGCCTCGTATTGTCTCGACCCCGGGCGCAGCCATTCGTTAAACAATATGGCAGCCGATTTCCTAAATTACGATTGCATCCCAATCTCAGCCCTTATCGGCAAAGGCAAAAACCAGCTTACCTTCGATATGGTCGATACCGCCGCCGCCTGCGAATATGCCGCTGAAGATGCCGACATAACCTTCCAACTGTATATCTACCTCAAAGACCGTCTCGAAAAACAGCCCTTACTCAAAAAATTATTCGAAGAAGTCGAAATGCCGCTTGTTCCGGTCCTGGCGACTATGGAATACAACGGCGTCTCGCTGGACACGGGGCTGCTGAGAAAAATGTCCGGCCAAATCACCGAGACACTTCAAACTATCACCGAGCGGATTTACGAACACGCCGGCTCGGTTTTCAATATTGATTCTCCAAAGCAGCTCGCCGAGATTCTCTTCGACAGACTATACCTGACCCCCATCCGCATCGGCAAGGCCGGACGAAGTACAGACGCTGCGGTCCTCGAACAACTCAGCGACCAGCATCCAGTAATCGATTTGCTTCTTCAATACCGCACTCTGAGCAAACTGAAAAATACATATTCTGACAAACTCGGCTCACTTATAAATCCGCAAACCAACAGGGTTCACGCTTCATTCAACCAGACCATCACCGCAACAGGCCGATTAAGCTCCAGCAGCCCAAATCTGCAAAACATCCCCATACGTACCGAGCTTGGCCGCAAAATCCGCGCTGCTTTCATTCCCCACAAAAAAACCGATTGCATCTTAAGCGCCGACTATTCACAAATCGAGCTTCGCCTGCTGGCACATTTCTCAAAGGACCAGGTCCTGATGGCCGCCTTCGCCGCCGACCGGGACATCCACAGCTTCGTAGCCTCACAGATTTTCAACTGCCCAATCGAACAGGTAACCGGCGAAATGCGTTCACGCTGCAAGGCGGTCAATTTTGGTATCATCTACGGTCAGGGTGCATTCGGTTTATCACGCTCGATTGGGATAAGCCAAGCCGAGGCCAAAAAGTTTATTAACGACTATTTTGCCCGCTATAGCTCAATCCGTAAATTTATGGACGATTGTATAGCCCAGGCCAGGCAGACCGGCTACGCTGAAACCATTCTGCACCGTCAGCGAAAAATCCCAAACTTACACAGTAAAAATCGTAATAAACGCGCACAAGCCGAGCGTCTGGCGGTCAACACCGTTATTCAGGGTTCAGCAGCCGATTTAATTAAAGTAGCTATGATAGCCATTCATCGAAAAATCGATAATGAGCAATTGCCTGTAAATATGATTCTCCAAATTCACGATGAGCTCGTTTTCGAGCTGCCCACGGCCGATGCCAACGAACATGCTAAATGGATTGAAGAGGAAATGACCGACGCTATAAAGCTCGATGTCCCGCTAAAAGTTGATATAACCCACGGCCTAACCTGGCTAAGCGATAAATAGGCGACTGTGCATAATTACAAGTGTTTACGATACAGAAAATTCTCAAAAAAAGTTGCTTTTTCCGTAATGGTCCTATATAATTCAGGGTGGGGTGTACATCCACAGGCACAGGTTACAAAGACACAATCCGTAGGCATTGTGCGTAAGGAGTTAAGCAAAATGAAGACGAATTGGAAAAAAGTGTCTTATTTGTTTTTCAACATTTGTTCTGTTAGGCCAATTATTCTACAACGACAACAAAAAGCCTGTTGATGTAAAGATAAAAAGCGATGAGCTAATAGAACCGGCTGCAAAATAAGGAATACGAAGAAGCTTTTTTGACTTTGCGAAAGGGAACTGTTATGAAGAAATACTGTAAAACTTTCAGTTATGCTCGGATTATTATTTTTTCGTTAATGTTGATTATTGCCGTAGTCTTTTTGCCTAAAACTGTTATTGCTACAAACACCAAAGAGGGTAACGAAACATCTTCAAGTCCTGTTGAGAAACCTACACCTGGGAAGTTTATCCTAACTATCATAGAGGAAAAAGTCTCCCTTTATGCCAACGAAGCTGACGTTCAGGAAATACTGGCAGCCATAGCAAAGACCATTGGCATAGAATTCAAGTGTGAAAGGAAATTGAATGAAACTAAGTCAATTCTTCTTACAGACGTCTCTGTCGAACAGGCAGTAAGAAGAGTTGCCGACAGCTATTTACTTGAGTTTGTCAAAACTTCTCAAGACGACCAGCCTAAACTTACAGCAATCACTGCAGTTCCTTCAAAAGCATTATCTGTAGGTACAGAATCTACCCCAGGAGCTTCAACTACCACACTTTATGAAAATCCTTATAGGGGCAAGGGTGTTAGCGAAGAGCTTGCAAGAAAAGCCGTGTTAAACGAAGTACAAAAAGTTTATGGCAAAGCTCAAATAGCTAAAACCTTTACGTACTACTCAGTTGATAACAAACAAGAAGCATATTGCTATATATTGTATCGCAAGGAAAATGAACTTCCCGATATCGACGAAATGCTTGCTAATATGGCAAAGCAAAAGAATGAATTTACTTCGCTGAAAGCTGACCTGTCTAAGGTTCAAGACTCTAAGCAAAAAGCTGAGATTATTCGCAAACTGTCGAAGGCGAGGGCTGAATTGGTAAATAGTTATGGAAGAGAAGAATTCGTTACAGCGACTGGCAGTGCGCACGAGGGGCACGTGCCTGTACTTGGAATGGTTGATGGTTTATCGTTGGATTTAGCGTTACTCCCAGAGGTTACACAACAACTTAGTGATGAATACGGTGAAAACAATGTGAAGTTTGTCAGAACAATTTATGCTGGTATGTTCACTGTTATGCATGAATTTGATATAGGAGGAGGAAAAACTATCCTTGTGGATCCTCGCAGCGGCCAAGAAATTGACAAACAACTAGTTCTCGATAGGGCCGCTACTGAATATAAAAAAATATCTGAAAAAATACAAACCAATGAATCTACAAGAGAAGCATTAGAGAAACGCAAAGCTCTTATGGAGAAAAAATGGCAGTATGTCCGTAATCTGAAGTAATGTAAATGACTGCAACGATACATATTTATGTAAGTGGGATAAAAAAATAAGAAAAAGGTTTCAAATAAAACCTGGAGGCAAGAGAATGCTGTTTTTATCTGAACGGCCAAATCATGTAATCAAAATATCCCTTTTAGCTCTTTGTTTTGTCCTGTTGACTGGTTTTACGGCGCAAGCCACTACTTACTACTCGAATTATGGACAAAATCGAACTTGGAACATAACCACAAGCGCTGGCACCCATACATTTGTTGTCAACGGAATATTTCTTGTTGATAGGCATACTGAATGGTATGTGAATGGAGTGTACAAGGAAACTGATGATACGAACGTGTGGAATCTTTATGCAGATCCATTGTATTCGAGATACTTTTCTTCCGGAACAACTGAGATTAAAGCTTTAGTTTATGATTGGAATTGGAACTACCTTGAATATCACAAGTGGAACGTTACTATAAAGCATATTCTCACCGTCTACAGCAACGTAAGTAGTGCCAGCGTTTATCTTGATAACTCCTATAAAGGTACTACTTCCGGTTTGTGGGCGCCTTATAGTCTTGCAATATCAGGTGTTTCTTCAGGTTCTCACACCGTAAAAGTTTCTAAGAGCGGCTGGGAGACAAAGCAGCAATCAGTTAGTGTTTACTCAGACACTTCGACTACAGTAAATCTAAGGAGAAACACGAGCATTACTATAACGCTAGTCCCAAAACAAGCGAGTTCTCTCAGGCTTCCACGCGGTGGAGCCGATGA
>CAYQKF010000091.1:0-20030 GCA_964417935.1 uncultured Pirellulales bacterium | reverse complement strand
TGGCGGCGGTGCCGGTCATTCCCGCTATCTGGTCGTAGAGTTTGAAGAAGTTCTGCAGTGTGATTGTGGCCAGTGTTTGAGTTTCTTCCTTTACTGTAACAGCTTCTTTTGCTTCGACCGCTTGATGAAGCCCATCTGACCACTGTCGGCCGTGCATCAATCGGCCGGTAAATTCGTCAACGATAAGTATCTTGCCGTCCATAACGACATAGTCTTTTTCTCGCTCGAAGGTTACGTGGGCCCGCAGGCTCTGCTCTAAAAGATGAGGCCATTCCATATTTGAGCCGGTAAAGAATGAACCTACACCGGCTATTTCCTGTGCGGCCCCCACTCCTTCGTGCGTAAGATGCACCGCTTTTCTGTCGTATTCAACTTCGTAATATTGCGTGGCCCCTGTCAGCTTAAACTGGGCGGTTTCGAGTTCGGCCTGGCTTTTCTCGATTGTCTTCCGGGCTTGTTCAATTCGCTCGTTGTCCTTATCTTTCTTTGCATCTGCCAGTTCACCCTGACCGCTGGCTATGGCCCGCTCGGCAGAATCAATTTGTCTTTTCGGGCGGTCGTAGCTGCTCTGCAGACTCAGCAGCTTTCTTGCGACCTGGTCTGCTTTTTTATATCTGGTAACATCATCAACAGCCGGGCCGGATATAATCAGTGGCGTCCTGGCTTCGTCAACCAGAATTGAATCGACTTCGTCAATTATGGCATATTGCAGAGACCCCTGTACCATTTGCTCAAGTGACGTTTTCATATTATCGCGAAGATAATCGAAGCCGAATTCGTTATTTGTGCCGTAATTGATGTCGCAGGCATATTGGCCTTTCCGCTCGTCACCGGCTGTGTCCATATCCGCCTGAATCGCACCTACGGTCAGGCCCAAAGCCTGATAGACCGGCCCCATCCATTCTGCATCGCGCTTGGCTAAATAATCGTTGACCGTAACGATATGTACTTTCCTTCCGGTTAGATGAACGAGATATGCCGCCAATGTTGCTACTAAGGTTTTACCTTCGCCGGTAGCCATTTCAGCAATTTTGCCTTCGTAGAGGACGTTGCCGCCGATAAGCTGAACATCGAAATGGCGCATCTTGACGTTTCGCCTTGCCGCTTCGCGAACAACTGCGAAGGCCTCGGGCAGAATATCCTCCGGCCTGGTCCCGGCTTGTATAGCGGCCTTGAACTCGGCAGTCTTCGCCTTTAAGGCCTCGTCATCGAGCTTTTTTGTTTGCTCTTCAAATTCGCCCGCCTCCAGGGCGATTACCGAATAGGCCTTTATCAGCCGCTCATTACGAGAGCCAAAAACTTTTACGAGAATTTTGCTTATCTTATCTAACATAAATTTAAAGTGTAAAGTGCCTAAAGTGTAAAGTGCCTAAAGTGACACTTACGTGTCATCCTGAGGCGAAGCCGAAGGATCTGGCCAACGAAAAAGAGATTCTTCGCTTTGCTCAGAATGACAGCTTTGCTGTCACTTTAGCTCATTTTTATTATTTCACTCGTGTTAAGTACTCGCCGGTACGAGTATCGACACGGATAACCTCGCCGAGTTTAATAAAAGGCGGCACCTGCACGACCAGGCCGGTTTCAAGCGTTGCGGGCTTATTTTGATTTGTCGCCGTGGCGCCCCTAATCTCAGGCGGCGTGTCGGTAACTTCCAAATCCACCGTATTGGGCAGAGTAACTATAACGGGCTTACCCTGATACATACTGACCTGTAGCTGAGTATTCGGCTTAAGATACTTCGGCCCATCACCGAATGCATCATCATCGAGACTAATCTGGTTGTAGGTTGTGGTATCCATCAGCACATGTTCACTTCCGGCTGAATAAAGGTATTCGTATGTTCTCTTGTCCAGATACGCCTCTTCAACGTTCTCTTCCGAGCGTAAGCGGACATTTTGAATCGAACCGTCGGTCAGACTTTTCAGCTTTGTCTGATAGACCGCACCGCCTTTGCCCAATTTGACGTGCTGATAATCAACGATTGCATATAGTTTGCCGTCGATTTTGACGGTCTGACCTTTTCTCATCTCAGATGCTCTCATTTTTTACTCCCAAAAAACCAATTATCAATAGTCAATTAGTATAGTCGGTATTTTGCAAAATTGCCACAGAATGTCAAAAAATCCACGAATTTGCTCAAGCGATGTGTACAAATCCGTTCATTTTCCCGCTTGGATTTTCGAAACCAATTCTTCCCCAGCCTTATGCGCTTTAAGCAGTGCCTTCTCAGATAGCTGTGAATCTTCTTGGCCGCAAACTGGCCCGAAGTAAAGTGATTTCACCACTTTTGCCCCCATGATTCTCGCTGCTTTTTTCAGCATACTCAGTGCACCCGGCATCAAAATTCTGCCGATAAATGCAGGGCATGCACTGGAAGTGACAGTTACTGCTTTCTTGTCAACTTTTTCTATTCGATGCACCGGTGCCACTGCCTGGCCCCATGGCCAGTAAAAATACGGCGCCAGCCTCTCAATAAATCTTTTCATAATAGCTGTAACATTACCGAGGTTGATTGGAGCCCCTAACACCACGGCCTCAGCGTTGTCAATCTCCGTCAGAAGACCCTCCATATCATCGTTGTGCACACATTTGTCCCTCCTTGCCTCGACTTTCTCCTGCGCACAGCTTCTTCAATTTGTACAGAACTCGATATGCTCATCGATCAGGTAAATCTTTTTTGTTTCAGCCCCCTTGGCTTGAGCCCCTTCAAGGACCGCCGAAACTGCACTGTCGATAGTCTTGCCTTTGCGATAACTTCCAACTATTCCGACAACTTTTATGTCCACTTTATTACACTCCTGATCCTTGAAATAAGGTTTTTGGGTTATATGCTGTAACTTTGGGTTTTCAGTCTCAACTTTTTCGCTTTCTTCTTCTATTCTTCTTTTTTCCAAGTTTGCTTTTACTTCGCTGCGTTGGCGCCTTAGCCAATGGCTCAATAGGGCAGACATTCAACTGGCGCGCGGGGACATTCACTGAGACTATACGTACTTTTATGGCCTGGCCCAGGCGAATGTTGCATCCCGAACGTTGGCCGACAATACACTGTGCCTTTGTGTTGTATTTCCAATAGTCCTGCCCCAAATCCCCCATCCGGATAAGGCCTTCGATGCCGAATTTTCGCGACTGCACAAATACGCCAAAACTTGTTAAGCCGGTAACAACGCAGTCGAGCTCCTCTCCGATTTTCTTGCTCAGCATTTGCAGTATCAGCACCGTCGTCAGCTCTTTTTCGGCGTCATCGGCTCGCTGCTCGGTGAAGGTGATGTGTTTGCCAATCTCTGTTAAATCCAGCCCGGCTGAAATGTCCCTTGCCGAGTCCGAACGTTTTTGAAGGTAGTATTCCAAAACGCGATGAACAAGTAAATCTGCATATCGGCGGATAGGACTGGTAAAGTGACAGTAGTGTGTCGAGGCTAAAGCGTAATGGCCAATGTGCAGCGGTGCATATTGGGCCTTCTCGAAACTTCGCAGGACAGCTAAATTCACTGCGAAAGAACAATCAGCGCCTTTGACGGCGGATAACAAATCCTGTATCGCGGCGCGGTCGGGATTTCGCGGCAGACTGAAGCCAAATGCTTTGAGGAATTTGGCGAGGTTTTTCATACTCAAAGCATCCGGCTCCGGATGAATCCGTCGAATGAACGGCAGGTTCAGCCGGTCCAGAAGCGAAGCTACAGCATCATTGGCCTCGACCATAAACATCTCGATTATCGTATGCGGATAGCTGTCATCGGCAGGGTGAGCATCCATAACCCGTCCGGCTTTATCCATTACCAGTTGGGTCTCCGGCAAATCCAGGTGTATCATTCCATTTTTCGTTCGTCGTTGCTCAATTACTCGGCTGAGTGTCTCCATATTTTTCAGCAGGTCAATCACCTCAGATTTGGCGTCTTTGGTATGGCCTTTCAAAATCCTGTCAGCCTGCTGATAGGTCAAACGCTGCGTCGAGCACATAATAGAGTTGGCGAAATTGCGGGACAGGACATTACCTTTCTGGTCGTAAGTTAGATACACGCTTTTAACAAATCGTTTCTGGTCGGGCTGGAGACTGCAAATACCGTTACTTAAAATCTCCGGCAGCATCGGAATTGTTTTGCCGGGCAGATAGACGCTGTTTCCACGGTCTTTTGCTTCGCTATCCAGCGGCGAATCCTGCTGCACAAAATAGCTGACATCGGCGATGTGAACGCCAAGGACCCAGCTGCCATCGGAGTTTTTTTCGAGGCTTATCGCATCGTCAAAATCCTTTGCGTCCGGCGGGTCGATTGTAATTATGACTTTATCGGTTATGTTGTCCCGATGGTGTGGTTCTTCGGGATTGAATTGGGCAGCCCCCTGGCGTGCCTGCTCGATACAATCGGTCTCAAACTCGCCCGGCAGATGATATTGGCGGATTATCGACTGTATCTCGCTTTCGTATCGTCCCGCTTTGCCTAATACCTCGATAATTACGCCGCGTGCTAAATATTTTTCTGTCGGATACGAAAGTATTTCGACCACGACCTTGTCTTTTTCCTTCGCCCCTTTCGCGCCGACATCATCGACAGAAATCGGCTCGAAAAAGCTTGAGCCATCCGGCTGAACGATCCAGGCTTCCGGATGCTTCAAGAGGGTCCCGACGAATCTGTTTTGTGCTCGTTCGAGAACCTCGATTACTTCGCCGCTGTACTGCATTTGGCCGCCGCGTTTGCCCTGTCTTTTAACCTTTACAATAACAATGTCACCGGTCATTGCATCGCCTGTAGCAGTTGGCCGAATGAATAAATCGCCGTGTGAATTGGGTTCACGGGGCGTTACGAAGCCGAAACCTCTGGGATTTGCCCTGAATGTTCCCACGATTTGACCGGCAAGGCTGGGCAGGCTGACCAGGTTCCTCGCCCCTATCATCACATGCCCTGCCTGCCGTAACTGGTCGAAGGCCGATTTAAATTGTGGATAATCTTCCGAACTTACACCTAATGCTTTAGCTAATTGTGAGAGCTTAAGCGGTCTGTAATCGGTGTGCTTCAGCAGTTTGATTATTCGCTCTTTAAATATTTCCGCCATTCTACCAACCTGAAAAAAAAGCCTGACAAAACTCCATGCTCCACACCCCGAGCTCAGCCGCAGATTACAAAACGACACAACCGTCACCCCGAGCACAGCCGCAAGTAACAAAACAGCACAGCCGTCACCCCGAGCGCAGCCGAGGAGTCTATTTAAAATAGTTCTGCGAAGCAGTTACCTATAATATACGGCATTAGTTGTACCAGTCCTGACTAAGGTCATTTCATTTTGACATTGTATCTACTGCGACTTGTTTATAAAGCAAGAAAAAAATTAGATAGATTTCTGTGGGTCGTTTAGCCGTCGCCGGAAAGCCTGCCCTGAGCTTGCCGAAGGGGCGACGCAGTAATATTTAGCCCCTCAATTTATTGGGGGGTTTTACTCTAAACTAAATTGGTGCGGGACGAGCATGGGGATGGCTCAAGGTCACTACCAGTTAAGGTAGCGTATGCTGTGCATACCATTTTTCCTGCAAAAAATCTTTTTTCTCTTGCGAACAACTGTGCAGATGTTATAATGCTATCGTATCATAAGCCTTTTGGAGGAGAAAGTCCAAATGGCATAGCGTCCATCAGCAAGATCTTCATCAAAGCAAGTTTGAGCTCTCAAAGGTACGCACAGTATGCGGCCTGAAAATATTAACAATTTTTGAAAGGGTAGAACAATGAAAAGTGCAAAAATGTTAGCAATTTGGGTTTTGGTGTTGGCTCTGGCCGGCAGCGCCTCAGCGGCTCTGGTGGCACACTACGAGTTCGAAGGCAATGCCTACGACAGCTCCGGCAACGGTCTCCACAGTATCCTCAAGGGTACTGCAACAATCATTCTTGACGCTGAAAGAGAGTTTGTCCTAAGCCTCAATGGGGCCGGTGACTATGTGGACTGCGGCAATGACCCGCTATTCGACATCACTAACTCCATTACGGTTACGTCCTGGATAAAGGTCGATGTGTTCGACAAAGAATGGCAGGCTGTCGTAACCAAAGGTGATAGCGCCTGGAGGCTACACAGATGGTCGGATAGCAGAAAGATGGCATTCTTCTGCACCACTCCTGGGGGCGGTTACTTACGAGCCAACGGTACGGTGAACGTCAGCGACGGCCAATGGCATCACGTGGCTGGAGTCTATGACGGCAGCAAGATCAACCTGTATGTGGACGGTGTACTGGACAAATCCGAGGCTGCTTCGGGGGCTATCAACACAAATGCGTTCCCCGTTCTGATCGGCGAAAACGCAGAAAGAACGGAGCGCTTCTGGTCCGGCCTGATCGACGACGTCCGTATCTACGACAACGAGCTGAACGCGGCCGAGATAGCAGTTCTGGCGGGAACCGGTGTGGAGGAGGACTCTGGTTGGATTTTATCAGGAAACAACATGTATTCTGGTGTATCCGGCAACGTCGGTATCGGGACAGACAATCCAGAGTTTAAGTTGGAAGTCATAGGTGACAGTACTGATCAAATCATCTCAGTCACGAATGACGGGAGCGGTGATGGCGTATATGGTGACAGCTTCGATGGAAGCGGAGTGACCGGCATGAGCCTTAATGGCACCGGTGTGACTGGTATGGGTGCCGTAGGCCCCGGCGTGCTTGGCATGGGCGCTTTAGCGCCCGGTGTGCAGGGGATGAACGCACTCACCGAAGCCTACGGCGATCTTGGGCACAGGGACGGAGTTTATGGCGAATGCCCTGGCGGCTACGCAGGATTCTTTGAAGGCGATGTAAAAGTCACAGGCAGACTCACCAAGGGCAGCGGCTCATTCAAGATAGACCATCCACTTGACCCGGAGAACAAATATCTGCAGCATTCCTTTGTTGAGTCACCGGATATGATGAACATCTACAACGGCAGCGTCACCCTTAATAAAGACGGCCAGGTGACAGTAGAGCTTCCCGAATGGTTTGGAGTCTTGAACAAGGATTGCCGCTATCAGCTCACCTGCATTGGTGGTTTTGCACCTGTTTACATTGCGGAAAAGATTTCTGACAACCGTTTCAAAATTGCCGGCGGAAAGCCCGGTATGGAAGTCTCCTGGCAGGTAACCGGCATCAGGCGAGACCCCTATGCCAACAAACATCGAATAACTGTCGAAGAGAACAAATCCCTGCAAGAAAGGGGTTACTACCTGCATCCGGAGGCCTACGGTTTGCCGAAGGAAAAATCCATTGAAACTGTCCGTAAACCTCGACTCTCCCAAATCCGTGAACTGGCAAAAAAGCGGATGAGCAATAGATACAACTAAGCGCCAAAAGAATATATAGACCTTGGTACTAAGGCCTTCCTTTCGGCGTTGACCTTTGCGGCACGAGGCGGGCAATCTGCTTTGCGCACAGAACGGAGGCGATTATAAGCTGAGCCGGAGCACGATTGACAGCAACGGTATGACAAGTAACGGCGGCATATATACACTTGCCGATACTATCATCCGCTGCATAATGCTTGGGCCTGCGGTGGCATATATGAGTTGCTTGGTGATTTTTGGCAGGTCCGGCCTCATGTTTCTGGTGTTTTAATCGGCCTGTTGAGTTGATTTAGCTTTGACTTTTTCGTCCGCGGCTTACCAGCGGGTGCGGATGTCGTCCTTGGGCTGGAACCGAAAGCAAAGCGCAAAGCTTTCGTCGCGCTCAACTTTGCCATAATAGCGGTCGGCGTTATCATTTGACGTCGTTCTCTGATCCGGCCTGATCGATGATGTGCGCATTTACGACGAGGTGCTGAGCGCAGAAAGCCTACCCTGAGCGTAGTCGAATGGGAGAAATCTATTAAAAAACTGTCATTCCTGCCGAAGCAGGAATCCATTTCTTTATTCAACATTCCTTATTCGATATTCGATATTCCCTTTATCTCCTTCTTCAGTTGTTATAAAGGCCGCCTTTTCCATAAATACTTGCTCTCCTTATGCCACTTTTGCTTTCTTGTGGCAAAATAACTTACCCTTATAACTTAAAAGCCAAAATCGCAGATAACAATCTTGCTTAAGAGCGAAAATTTAGTGAGTCTCCTCAAGCTGTTGATTAGAGCGAATTTCTTTAAGCTCTTTTAGATCATCCAGAAGCCTCGTCGTATCCTCAGCCGCCTCCGTTTTTAAGTTGAAGAGGTAACTACCCCTATCAAGTGAATACGTTGCCTTATTGATAATATTTTCAGTTTTCTCGATTAGCTCTCTCAGCTCTTTAGGCTTTACTTTGGCTCTCTTGAAAGCGTCTGTGATACTGTATTTCTTCGATCTATGGCCAAAAGCCTCGTTTCTTAGAATACATATTTTAATCCAAAGCTTATTAGCTTCGTTATAAAGCTGCTTCAATTCGGCAAGGGTTTCACACGGAAAATCATGACATTTCTCCAAGAGAGCAAGTAGACCTGGTATATTGAAGGTATCATCTCTTGTTTCATATAAACGATATAGGGCTATTAACAAAGCTACAAAATGAGCATGAATTGATGTTTGAAAGAACAAGGTATATGTGTTCATAGTATTTACATATTTGGCCCGTGACTCCTTCTCCTTGTATATCCACCATATTTCATAATTAAATGTTGCTGCAACAGCCGTATTTTGCAATTCCTCAATATATTTCAATGCTTCAGCTTTCAATCTTTTTTGCTCCTTTAACTTCAAGCTCAATAGCGTCGCGTATGTGCCGTCCGAGTGCAGCCGCTGCATTCCTATTATTTTGTTATTTTCCGCTGATGCTGATGATATTATGGCCGGAATTGTCTTAAAAAAGCAAGAAAAAAGATTCACCCCATAAGATTTATCCCATGAGATGATTTTTTACTATCTCACGGGGTCGTCCTCTTGCCGCTCCACCAATTAACTAATTCGCTAATTTACTAATTCGCTAATCAACTCTTTTTCATCTTAAGCGCGTTCAGTTTCTTGGCGAGGCGGGATTTCTTTCGTGCTGCGGTTTTCTTGTGCATGGTGCTTGTGGATGCGGTTTTGTCTAACTTGCGGGCAACGAGTTTGTATTGTTCGCTTGCTGATTCAACGTTACCTTCGCTCACAACCGTCTCCAAATGTTTGATTTGTGTCTTTATCTGGCTTTTACGTGCGCGATTAGTCGTCCTTCTTTTGGTATTTTGTTTCGCCCTTTTTTTCGCCTGTAACGAATGTGCCACTGCAATCTCCTGAAAACTATTATTCTATTTACAAATTCTCACTGAGAGGTTGACCTTTTATTCTTATCTTTTGCTGGTTTGTTAGCACCATACCATGCGTATAGCTGATGAAGCGGGTTAACGAATTTGTACTCACCACGAGCCTTTCTGGCCTCAATGATACCCAGCTCTCTACTTCTTATCAAAAAGTTGTCTAAGTTATTCTGTTCCTTTGTTGGAAGTACCTCAAGGATTTCTTGTCGACTGAATATACCCCTTATCGGTGCTTTTTTGTGTATAGTACGGAGAATTGACGCGTAGCTCCGACTCTTTAGCAACGAAGAAACTTTTGGGTCTATGTATTTTATTCCTACAACCCGTGCGGCTTCAGTTATTCCCTCGATAGCATCTGAAAAGTCCACATCATTATCCGTATCTTGCCAAAAAACAGCGTCGCCTACCTCATGCATAAGCATAGGAAGACCGCCAGATAGACCTGTCGTCAGAGACAATGCTTCAGCGTCAATTGTTGTACCCACTCTCTCAAACATATTCATAAAAAAATCTTCGGATTCACTGTTACTCATCGAGGGCAAATCTAACACATCGAAAATCCTCGAAACTGATGGCTGATGCTTTATAAGCTCATCTCGTCTTTCCGGCAGCCCAACAAGAATTAGAAGAATTGGTAAAGGCTTACCTGAAGTTGCTAACTCATCAACGCGACTTTTTAGGAACTGTGAAAATTGCGGAACATCACTGATTCCATTGAGGTCGTCAAGTATGAGGATTAAACCTTTCTTGCCGTTTTTCCTGGCTTCGTCGTATATTTTTCGCAGTGCCGGCAGGAAATTATTCGCTAATGTATGAAGCTTGCTTTTGTCTTTCGTAAATTCCACTCCCATACCGAAAAATTTCAGCTCTGCTATATAATCATCGAAGATTTCCCTTAGTTTGTCGAACAGTGACTTATCTGTGCAGTCCTGCAGGAGCTTCTGGAAAGTAACACCCATCATTTCATCTAAGCTTCGCACTCCTCCCAAATAGCAGTGACTTCCAATCAAGCTGTGTTCTTTCTCTGCGAGGTATCGGATAAACAAGCCTAAAGAACTTTTTCCAATTCCACGCTGACCCGTAATGAAAATATTTTCGTTTCTACCCGAAACAGTTTGCCTGATAGCCCTCTCCAATCTCTGTATCTCTTTAATCCGGGCAACGAAATATTCGGGTTGAACCGGCCTGCCCGGAGAGAAAGGACTTTCTTTTGCAGTAATCTCTGCCATTTTCAATCCTTATTTTGGGCTTCTCTCAATTTATCCACTCGCTGGCTGACGTCTTTGTATCCAAAATCAAGCTGCGCGATTTTGCGATAAATCTCCAATGCCTTTTCTGTCTCGCCCTGCTGCTCATAAGCGAGGGCCAGATTATACCGCAATTCTTTGCCGGTTGCATCATCTCTTATCTCGTGGGACTCTATCGCCTTGGTGAAAACGTCAATTGCATCAGTGAGCCAGCCCTTCATAAAAAAGCAAAGGCCTATTTTGTTCATCGCTGCAATCTTTCGTCTCGGGTCTTTCTGGGCCTCCTGGAACAGAGGTATCGCCTCGTTATATTGTTCGTCCCTGACCAAACGAAGAGCATACTCATATTTTACTCCGAGGTTAGTCGGATAGTTCTGCACACTGAGCCGATAATGTTCCAATTCGGTATTGTTTAATTGTGCCGAGAGTCGTTCGAGTGCGGCTTTAATTTGCGCATCATCGGGATTAGTCTCGAGAGCAGCTTTTGCCTCTCGTATTTTCCGTCTGAGCTGTTTTATTTTTATTTGCCCTGCCCGCTGTTTATAGCTGAAATCTTTTTTAGTTGTATAAGTACTTTCCAAAAGCGCTATGGCGTCATTTTCGGCCTGGTCGTTTTCCATATCCGAGAGAGCATCGGTCAAGCCAAATATATTCGCCGGCAGGTTCGGGTTCTGGGCTATCTTTTTTCTGGCATCTTCAACAGCCGTAATGCGATAGTCTTCGGTCTTGACGACGCCGGCCTGCGCGTGAAGTTTTTCCTGTCCCTCGCGGTCCTTGATGGCTTTTCTGAAATCTCCCTCCTTATCGTATTTGCCTCGGGCCATAGTCAATTCCGCCGAGAGGTTCTTGAATTCATCTGCCAATGCTCCATCCTCCGGCCTAAGTCTGGAGGCACGCTGGCAGGCGACAACGGCCTTGTCGAATTGCCCTAAGGCGGCATAGGAATCTTTTAACAGGATATATGTTTGCGCTGATGGTCTTTTGGAGGCATTATTTTTTTGGAAGACCAGGTTGGCAATCCAGCCGGCCGTTTTGTTATACCCACCCGCCACCGCGCCCCTTAGCATTGCCTCGGCAAATGGCAGATGTCCCGGGTCCTTTGCGAAAAGATATTCGGCGTTAAGCATCTGCTCGAGCGGCGTTTTGCCTCGCAGGTGCTTCATTTTTTCCATCATTGAAGGTTTCTTGCCGCCCCTTCCCTGCCGCTGCAGAGCCAATTCACAAAGCGGCAGGTGCCCCTCTTCCAGAGCATCCGGACTATAGCGCAGACCCTGGAGGTACATATCGATAGCGTAATCGACATTGTTTGTCTCGGCTACTTTACGGGCTTTTTCAAAAAAAGCTTTGGCCTTGGCCAACGCCTGGGCATCTTCTTCCGGCATACGTTTTTTACCAAATCGGTTCTCTGATACATTATTCAATCGGCTTATAGTAATCTTCGGCCAAAATTTGTCAACAAATAAAAACTTGTATAAAAAGTCAGTCTGTGCTATAAAAGGGCCCAAACGCATTATTCTGCCTGCTGCCTCGTCTTGCGCCTGCACTCGCGTAACCGCACCTGTGCCTGCGTTACTGGCAGGTGCAGGCAGGTGCGAGCGACGAAAGTCGCAGAGGCACGCGTTTGGATATCCCGAAGCAATCTGAACAAAAACTCCTTTAGGGAGAAGCTAATATGATAAATGCCCTCGAGCAGTATGACCCGCAGATTTATGAGCTGATGCGACAGGAGGCGGCACGCCAGAGCGGCTCAATTCGCCTCATCCCCTCGGAGAACTATGTATCCAAGGCCGTGATGTTGGCCAGTGGAAGCTGCCTTACCAACAAATACGCCGAAGGCTACCCCGGCAGACGATACTATGAGGGACAGCAGGTAACCGACCTTATCGAAAGGTTGGCTCGGGAGCGGGTCAAAAAAATATTCAAGGCCGACCATGCGAACGTCCAGCCCTATTCCGGCTCGGTTGCAAACCTGGCCGCCTATGCAGCTTTAATAAATCCAGGCGATACTATTATGGGCATGTCCCTTATCCACGGCGGACATCTGACGCACGGCTGGAAGGTTTCCGTCACGAGCAAATTCTATAACTCGGTCCCTTATCCTGTGGACCACGATACGGGCAGATTAGACTTCGACCATATTGAAGCCCTTGCGAAAAAACATCGGCCAAAGGTAATTATCTCCGGCGCCACGGCATATCCACGGGAGATTGACTTTGAAATATTCAACCAGATAGCTAAAAAAGTAGGTGCATACCACCTCAGCGATATAGCCCACGTTGCGGGTCTGGTTGTGGCCGGCATACATAAAAGTCCTGTACCGTATGCCGACGTTGTCTCAACCACTTCACATAAAACATTACGGGGACCTCGTGGCGGAATGCTGCTGTGTAAGGCAGAACATGCGGAAAAGGTGGACAAGGCGGTCTTTCCCGGCCTGCAGGGCGGCCCACACATGCACACACTGACAGCTATAGCTGTGGCAATGGCTGAAGCCGATACGCCGGAGTTTGTCGCTTATGCAAAGCAGATAGTAAAAAACGCAAAAGCCTTAGCTAACAAGCTGCTCGAATATGGTTTCAATCTCGTAACCGGCGGGACCGACAATCATTTAATCTTGGTCGATTTGAGAAATAAAAACGTCCCCGGCAGGAAAGTGGCAAAGGCACTAGACAGAGCCAGAATTGTTACCAATTACAATACCGTACCCGGCGACCCCGCTCCGCCCTCCAACCCCAGCGGATTGCGTATAGGCACGCCGGCTATGACCACACGGGGAATGAAAGAGCCCGAAGCCCAGCAGGTTGCCACATTGATAAATAAAGTGGTTGAAAATATTGATAATGAGACGGTAATCGAAGAGGTTGGAAAAGAAGTTCTGCTGCTGTGCTCGCAATTTACCGTACCGGAGCACTTTATCATACCGAATAATAACAACAGTGTGAGTGGTGCTTGACCTTTGTCATTCCCGCGAAAGCGGGAATCCAGTTTCGTAGGATAGGCTTTAACCAATGTTGTTTTCTAATTAACCAATTAACTAATGAACCATTTAACCGATTCTATACTCACTACTCACGAATTAACTACTCACAGTTTCTCTATTGGTTAATTATTCGTTTTTTTGCCCACTACTCACTAATTTCCACTCACTATACACAGCTTTTTTATTGCTTAAATGTCTTTGAGTTTCTTCGCGTTTGACTGCCTCTTCGGCTATTCTCTGGGCCAAATGTTTTTTGCGCTCGGAATGACGCCGAAAACAAAATGCCAGCCATCTGATGAATCTGTAAATACTTAGGCAGCCAAACCAGACAACAAGCCAGGTAGTCAGGTATCCGCTAATTGCACTGGCTAAAACTGCTAATAGGAACAATCCTGCCAATTGTGTTTTGGGGAGTTTGACCCAGAAATTACCTCGTGCTTCGTTTAAGCCTTTTATGCAGGAAGTCACCGCCTCTGCGTTGGCCTTAAAATAAGCGGGCTTAGTTTGTTGGCAGGCTTGCCAACCCTGGAACTCCAGGTTGTATCTATCCAATTTGTAGCGTGCCGATTGATACTCCCCAGCCATTAACAGAACGCAAAAGGACGCAGAGAAAACACTTGCACATATCGCCAGAAAAAATGTAACGCCGCGCAGTTTACCTTTTAGCTTCATAACGTTCACACCCCCCTGTGTAAAATATAACTTATATTCTTCGATTAGCAAAGTCCGGAAAAGTCCTTGTTTTCTACACCTATTGTCTTTTGGATGTGAAATTGCCGGTTGAAGTTATTCGGCGTGTTATCGGTCAAAATGAGACGGGCCCCGGTTTTAGCGGAGCCCGTTGGTTTTTCCGGTCTGTTGCTTTGGATTAACCGGGGATTACGTTGGTCGCACAAGGGCCTTTTTTGCCCTGTCCGACCTCGAATTCTACCCTCTGGCCTTCATCAAGACTGGCGTAGCCGGTCGTCTTGATTTCCGAGTGATGAACGAACAAATCCTCACTGGAGTCATCGGGGGTGATAAACCCAAAGCCTTTTTTTCCATTAAACCATTTCACTGTACCTGTACTCACAATAGTACTCCTTCGGCCTTCTCATGGCCATAAATTTTGTCTCTCGGTTTTTTTAACAGGATATTCTTGAGAGACGTGAGAATATACCTAACTAAACTAACACACCCCTTATACCAGGGGAACTAACCGAATGTCAACAAAAATAAAAAAAATTCATAACCGGTGACATTGGTCATAGAAAGACGGGAAAAAAAGGCCGGAATGCGAGTCCCGAGCTACGTTTGTCCGCCGACTTGTCCGCCATCCTGTCCGTCGTAGCTGGTTTCTACGTAGCCTCCGGCGAAGTAGAATAGCGAAGGCGGAAGCATCGAGCATCCTTTTCTGTTAACCAATTAACCAATTAACCATTTAACTAATCCACAACTCTTCGACAGCGGTCAGGCAGGTAATATTATTTTCAATTATAATCCTTACGGATTCTTTTATCGTAGTTTCCCTGTTGATTGTCTTTTTCGCTTTGCTCTTTTGGCCTTTTTATCGTCTTTTTCTTTAGCTTTAATTACAGCTTTGGATAAGTTTTCCTTTGCTTTGGCTAATAACATAACCATTTCCGCAGGGGAGATACCTTGCTTGCTGCTTTTAGTGCTTCCATCCCCGTCCTTGCTGCCGGTGGCCTTATATTTACGTGCGTCCCTGCCGGCTTTGCTGTCTATATTATCCATATCTGCATGTTCACTATCTCTGTTCGGCTTACCTGCAGTGCTGCAGCTACTTTTATTAATCAATTCTATGCAATCTTTTATTTCTTTTGCACCGGCACGGACTTTTTCTTCTCCTTCAACCTCGTCTTCCACCTTCACCTTCTTGGCCTTAGCATCGAGCCTTTGTCGTTTTTTGCATTCGGCCTTCAGGCTTGCTTCAGCCTTTTCTCTGGCTTTAATTTCTGCCTTCAGCCTTTTCTCCGCTTCGGCCCTTGCCAGGGATTCGGCCTTGAGCTTTTCTTTTAATTTGGCCGTTGACTTGGAATTAACTGTTTTTTTAGCTTTGTTCCTCGCTTGGTCCCTAACTTTAACGGGAGCTTTTTTCGTGCTTATAGCCTTGGCCTCTTTTTTCTTGTTAAACCAGCCAATTAAGACATCCTTGATGGATGTTCTTCTAATTTTTTGTGTTTTTTTCATAGGTCCTGTCTTTGATGGTATAGTCAAACCCTGAAGGATAATGCGCACGAGGTTATTTCGTCCATACATTGCTGCGACTTTAGTCAAATAGCCGCCACCCTATGCCTAATCTGTGAAATCTGCTGCTTACCTTTCCCGCCGATGTATGATTCTATCCGTTAGATGCATTCGCGAATATGGATAAGATATAGCCGATCGTCTTTCATATCGGTTTTGCCTCGCTGATGATGCGCTCTTTTATATACCGATGCGCTCTTTTATATACCAATGCAGGCCGTTCTCGGTAACTACATCCATTTTTCGATTGAACAGTCCTTGTAAGTCAATTAGCAGGCCGCCTAAATCAAAAAGGCTGCGCCCCTTCTCCAAATCAACCAGAAAGTCAATGTCGCTGTTCTCGTCGGCTGTCCCGTTTGCAACCGAGCCGAATATTCTGACATTTGATGCGCCGTACTTGGCCGCCAGCGCAAGTATCTGCTCTTTCCTGTCCTGAATTATTTCCGGGATACCCATAAAAAGCCTTATCGATAAAATAGAACCACCTTAAATGTAAATGCTAATATCAAATATGTCAAAAAGGAAATTCTAAATTAACACTATGTTGTCCGGCTAGGCACTATCCTATTCCTGATGACCATTCAAACAATTTCAAATTCTTAATTCTCAATTCACCAATTACCATTTAACCAATTAACTACTCACATGTTTAGATTTAAAAATGAGACGGGCCCCGACTTGAAGCGGAGCCCGTTGGTTTTTACGGTTTTATGCTTCTGGTTATGAAGGTATTACGTTGGTCGCACACGGGTCTTTTTTGCCCTGTCCGACCTCGTATTCCACCATCTGGCCTTCACTGAGACTGGCGTAGCCGGTCGTCTTGACTTCCGAGTGATGAACGAACAAGTCCTCACTGCCGGAATCAGGCGTGATAAATCCAAAACCTTTTTTCTCATTAAACCATTTCACTGTACCTTTACTCACAACTGTACTCCTTTGGCCTGTTAACGGCCATAAATTTTACCTCTCGGATTTTCGAAAGAGAATATTCTTGAGAGATGAAAGAACATACCCCACTAAACTTATTTTTATCATACCGGCGGAACTAACGGTTGTCAATAAAAATAAAATAAAAATATTCGTAACGGCAGGTTCCACGGTGCCCGGGAGCTAACCCTTGGAGTAGGCGGCTGGGATTTAATTCATGCAGCGAAGCTGATTTTTCTCAGAGTTTTTGGTGATTGGAAGTAAGAATACAGAAGGCAGTATTATTTAATTGGCCCTTCGACAGAGTTTACCCTGAATTAGCCGCTGCCTTGAATTAGCCATAGCTCTGATAGAAGCCGAAGGGTTAGTCGAATGGGAGGGATCTGGCCTCGTAATTACATCTTGTCTTTTGTTTTCTAATGTGGCCTTCCCTTTGCACTTTTATATAGCCCCCACCCCGCGCGGTGGGGGTCACTTCTGTCACTTTTTACCCACCCCTGCGGTGGGGGGAATTTTTTGTTCTTTTTACCCACCCCGCGCGGTGGGGGTCACTTCTGTCCTTTTTACCCACCCCTGTGGTGCTGGGCCAATTAATCTCGGAGCGCAGCGCAGACGCCGCACCAATTGAGCTTGGCTCATGACTAATTGGTGCGGTGCAATTCACCACTCACCAATTAACCATTTAACCAATTCTCCAACCCCTGCCTCAATCCTAAGTGAAGCTTGGTATGGGGCTATATTTCGCACCGCTTTGACTAAAGTATTTTTTACAAATATTTATTTTTTATTCTCTTGCTAGTATGAAACTTGAGGTATAAAATAAGAGTAGCTGGGCTTTCTTGCCCGTCTTGAGTTGGACGGCGTTAGCGATTAGCGAACCCGACCTACCGAGATGTTTGACAAGTGCAGCCTTCATTGAACAGGTTGATAACACTTGGGGCAAGGAAGTTCTTGCACCGGAACTGTTCGGGATTAAACCCGTTCGTATCCGGTCGCCACCAGCTTAACAGCCGCCGTAGGCGGCCAGTAACCATACTGGCGGCGGACTGGAGCATTTTTTGAGCTGGTGGGCCAGTTGCGGCGAAAAAAAAAATTTAGGCCACCCTTGACAAAGGCAAAAAAAGTGCTAAAATGACCCGAAGGAAATTAGCCGATGAAACGAAATGACATAAGATATTTCGGTTGTATTGACTTGCCCGTCTTGAGCGGGACGGCGTTAGCGATTAGCGAACCCGACCTACCGAGATGTTTGACAAGTGCAGCCTTCATTGAACAGGTTGATAACACTTGGGGCAAGGAAGTTTCAAAATCGCTTCTGGTGACCGCCTAACAGTTTATGAGACCAGTTGCTAACGGAGAATAAATACAATGACCAAGGCGGGTCCTCGTTCACTCCTTGAGCTAATAGCTCAATCTTCTACCCTTGAGAGTGCTTGGCGCTCTGTTAGACGTAGATCTTCTAGCTCTAGCTCAGGATTAGACAAAATCACTTTGACTGATTTTGCACGTAACTGGCAACAGAAAAAAAAGGTTATCCGACAACGATTATTGGATAAATCTTATAAGTTTACTCCTTATCTCGGTCAACCTTTAAAAAAGAAAACTCATGCTAATCCGTATAATCTAAAAGAGTGGCGCCCGATATCCATAGCAACAATCTCTGACAGAGTAGTACAGCGTGCAATTCTGAACCGTATATGGAAAGACATTCGACATAAAGTGCACACAGAAGTCAGTTTTGGAGGTATCAGAAAATACAAAATCCGATCGCGTAGACATACTATTGAAGTAAAAAAAGTGGAGGAAGACGAGCCTAAAAGTGTGCTTAATGCTGCTAAGCGCATAGTTGAACTTCGTGAAAAGGATTACAATTGGGTTTTCGAAACTGATATAGAAAACTTTTTTCCAACCGTTGACCGTGGTAAGCTCTTCGCGGAATTGTTTCCAATGCTACGCGATAATTCTATAAACCATTTGATCGAATCTGCTCTCGATACTTCAGTTGCAAATGCAGCGCAACTAGGTCTATTATCAAACTTGTGGGACCCGACAATAGGTGTTCCTCAAGGTGGGGTTTTGTCACCAATGCTTGCTAATTTCTATCTTTTTGAACACGACAAAATTCTTATCGATGCAGGTTTCCATCTAATCCGTTATGTCGATGATCTCGTCATTCTAACACAGAGTGAACAACAAGCTAGAGCTGCATATCGAACCTGCAAGTTGGCCCTAGAAAAAATTGGGCTAAATATACATCCACTTGGGCTAAATTCCAATGGTCGTATAAAAACGAATATTCGAGCACCTAGCGAATCTTTTGATTTCTTAGGTCTAACATTCTACTCAAACTCTATAAGACCTATGCAAAGTAAATTCGATTCACTTCACGAAAGCCTCATGCAGATAACTGAGACTCAAGGTCGAAAGGACTCATTGTTTACAGTAATCCAGCAAGTAAATTGGTGTGTTCGGGGATGGGTTAAGGCTTACAATTTTTGTAACTTGTCGCGAAGACACCTAGAATTGATTGACCAGCAAGCTGCTTTCTTCATTCGCCGATGGCTACAACGTAGAGGGTTAATTGCTAAAATAAATAAACTTGATAATGAAGCTTATGGATGGATTGAGATCGAACGAGCACAAGACATATTCATAAACCCTATCTTAAAGCCAGTCAAATATCGGATAAAAGAGTTCACAAAAACACATGTTCCTAACAAGCTTCAACCTGCCTAAAATAATACTCGCAATTCCCAACAACAAAAATTATCCCGCTTATGCCTATAAAATTATGTCCGGCCTTATCATCAAAAGCAACAAAAAAATGAAAAGCCAAAAAAAGTGCATTTTTTTGTTTTTCTTTTGACTTATGTTAGATATTATGTTATAATACGCGCATGTTAGCCAACAGGCTAACATAAACCGCCAGCAGGCGGTAGATATAGCGGAGAACCGCACGAATCGTCCCGCACCAAATAGGCTGTTGCCATAATTTGGTGCTGGACACGCCAAAAAGCATCTTTCGTAAATATCGAAGTCAAGGTCAAAGATCCGCCGTCGTATGGCGGAACCAATGAACCATGAACCATGAACCACGAACCATGAACCAATTACTATTTAACCATATTGTCCATATTAACTAAATTAACCAATGACCCTTCACAACCATCGAGAATCCAGTTATTTACCTGCCTATAAGGCAGCAGATATTTACGTGTTTATAAGGCCCTGTATTTACGTGCCTATAAGGCACTACATCTGTAGAGGATTCTCTACAAATCAGCCCCTTTTATGCAAAACAAACCCAATTTCCAGGATGACCAAATGAATGTAAATCCATATATTACAATGCATTATGAAAATATAAGCGATTGGACACTTGGTGAAAACAAACCCAATTCAAACCCAATCAAACCCAATCTCCG
>CAYQKF010000090.1:0-20085 GCA_964417935.1 uncultured Pirellulales bacterium | reverse complement strand
CTTATTGGCTCCGCTAAGGGTTAAAGAACAAAAATGAAATTAGACAGTACAATTAGGCACTTCGAAGGGAAAGAATTATGACTACACAGGAGACTATTGATTTGTTTGACAAATATGTTATCGCTAATTATGGCCGGCTGCCGCGGGTCATCGTCAAAGGCCAGGGCTGCTACCTGTACGACGCCGACGGCAATAAGATTCTGGATATGTTTCCCGGCTGGGCCGTCAGCGCGATAGGGCATTGCCATCCGAAGGTCGTTGAGGCGTTACGCAGACAGGCAGGCGAGCTTCTGCACATCGATAATACTTTCTACTCCGAGCCGCAGGGCAAATTAGCTCAGTTGTTAAGCGAACGGGCCTTTGGCGGCAAGTGCTTCTTTTGCAACAGCGGCGCCGAGGCCAACGAAGCAGCGCTAAAACTGGCACGTTTGCACACGTCGCAGGAAAAATATAAATTCATCACAGCCGAAGGCAGCTTCCACGGACGAACCTTCGCCACGGTTACAGCAACCGCTCAGCCGAAGTATCATGAGGGCTTCCTGCCGTTGCTGCCGGGCTTTGTTTATGTGCCGTTCAATGATATTGCGGCACTGGAATCGGCTTTCAGCGATGAAGTGGCAGCCGTTTTAATTGAGCCGATTCAGGGCGAGGGTGGAATAAACGTTGCTACCGCCGAATATCTACAGACGATCCGCCGGCTCTGCGATGAAAAAGGGGCGGTTATGATTTTAGATGAGGTCCAGACCGGAATGGGCAGGACCGGAAAATGGTTCGGGTACCAGCATTTCGATGTCGTGCCGGATATTATAACAATGGCAAAAGCCCTCGGCGGCGGCGTTGCAATAGGAGCTATGATGGCCACGGAAGAAGTGGCTGCCTCGCTGGTGCCCGGCAAACACGCCTCAACATTCGGTGGTAACTGCCTGGCCTGTGCCGCCGGCGTGGCGGTTATTGAAGCAATAGAAGAAGATAATCTTCTAAAAAACGCCGTTGAGCTTGGGCAATATGTTAAAGATAAGTTCGAACAGTTGAAGCAAAAACATTTTATCATAGACAGTGTTCGCGGCATCGGCCTGATGATTGGCGTTCAACTGACCAGCCCGTGTAAAGAGATAGTCGATAAATGCCTGGAGAAGGGCCTGCGGATAAACTGTACCAGTAACACGGTTCTGCGGTTTATGCCGCCGATGATTGCTACGAAAAGCCAGATAGACCAGGCCATTGAGATTCTTGATAGTGTTTTAAAAGAATAAAGAAGAAACCCCCACTTACGTGTGGGGAATGGAGACCACGCTCGTGAGTGTGTGGAGGTCTACGGATACCACACATGTGAGTGTGTGGAGGTCTAAAATGAAACATTTTCTTTCCATAATTGATTGTCCAAATGAGCTGCTAAAAGAGTTGCTGCGGATAAGCAATCGGCTAAAAAGTTTATACAGTGTCGGCGGTAACGATTTTTGTCTCCGGGGAAAAACTTTAGCGATGCTTTTCGAGAAGCCGAGCCTGCGAACAAGAATAAGTTTCCAGGTCGCTATGACTGACCTCGGCGGCAGTGCAATCTACGTCAAGCCCGAAGACATCGGCGGCATTGGCAAGCGCGAGCCAATCAAAGATATAGCAAAGGTCCTGAGCCGATACGTCCACGGTATAATGGCACGAACATTCGAGCACAAAACCATCACCGAGTTGGCCGAATTTGCAACGGTGCCGATAATAAACGCTCTGACAGGCTGGTCCCATCCCTGCCAGGCGATGGCTGATGTGCTTACCATTCAGGAACATTGCGAAGATATAAAAGGTACGAAAATCGCTTTTATAGGCGACGGCAATAACGTGGCCCGCTCCCTGGCCTTTGCCTCTGCAAAGTTTGGTATGAAAATGGTCATTGCCTCGCCTGCCGGCTACGAGCTCGATGCCGAAACGATTGAAAAGGCAAATCAAATATCAGCCGACAGCATCCGGCAAACGAACGACCCGGGCGCCGCTGTTCTCGATGCCGATATTATCTATACCGACACATGGGTCAGTATGGGCCAGGAGGGCGAAAAGCAAAAACGGCAGGCCGATTTTGCAGGTTTTCAGGTCAACGCCGAATTAGTCAAATCCGCACCGGCCAACGTCAAGATTATGCACTGCCTGCCGGCCTATCGCGGCTTTGAAATCACCGATGATGTCGTTGAATCGCCCAATTCGATTATGTTCGACCAGGCCGAAAACCGCCTCCACTTCCAGCGGGCATTGCTAAAAAAACTTTTGAGCTAATAATAACACATCGTGCAAGAATTAACTCTTGGCATTTTTTGAAGTGGGGAAAGATTATGAATGAAAGCCTTGTACAATGGACGCTGTTGAACAATCTAGGTTTTCTGGGGAAATGTTTGAATTTCAGGATAGCATCCAAGATTGGGCAGGAGATTACCACTGACTTCGGGCGAATCGACTTCGTGGTTGAGGATGTTGGTAGGAATCAGTTGATTGTGGAGTTAGAGACTATCCTCAACACCAAACCCAAATTAGATTATTGCTTCAGCCAAGTAACAAGCTACAAAAATGTTAAATTCTCGGATAGGACTATTTATTGCATATTATATGCTGTGGAAACGCCGTATCGCAACAGACAGATAGTCAAGGACTTTGGCGACAAAAACGATGTTCTAACTCGCACGTACTCAGTAGATAAAGTAAAAGGGCTATACGCACAAACTGTAGAAAGACTGAGTCTGAGCTTTGGGTTAGCTTTGCCTGAACCAAAGAACTACACGATTTGTTTTCTAAGATGGTTGAACAAAATATTGAAGCCCTTTTCAGACTTTAGTCGAGTAACGCTCACAAAGGAGGAACTAGCCAAATACTTTACTTCTTATAAGACAACCAATTTTAAATGTTATTTGAGATTGGCCTTAGATTTTGAGATGGTCGAAACACATGGAGAGCGCTATAGAATAACCACAAATGGGCGAGAATACATAAGAAATTTCAATCCTTATGTATTCAGTTCTCTCCCGAGACAATTTCCTTCGATTGATTTAATGAATGAGCAAAAACGGTTGTTGCTCAAAGTTCTTACCAACAGTAATTGGACTGTTCATAAAGTAAACATCTATTGGTTCCTGAGATTCATCGAGGTTACAAACGGGCAATGGATACCAAATATGAAAGATTTCGCCCAGGATAAGCTGGATTTGGTGAACGGTCTTTTTGGAGTCTCCTATAAAAAGCGGACCATGTTTGAACTGCTTAATTTTACATACAATTTCTGTTCAGAGTTAGGATTAGTAGAGAGAGTAAAATCGGGTGGGAGATACGACAAAATTTATCTAACACCTTTGGGAGTGGAAGTTAACAACATTTTCAGTCTGGATCTGCAGACTAAGAAGAGCAGACTTAACCTGAGCTTTAAATATCTGGAATAATGAACGAAGAATATTTACCAGATTACATCAAAGAAAATTATGAAGTATTTGATAGATTCACGTTTGATTATCTTTTCAAAAGACTCTTGGAAGACGGTTATGACAACGAAGAGGCAAAAGACATAATACTGTACAACTGCGCTCTGAGCACGTTAGTAACGCAAGAGAGGATAGACAATGAGTATTATTGGGAAATATTTGTAAACGATGCGATCGCTCCAGATCTTCTGGAAATATACAGGGAAGAATTTAATAAAGCCGTGTTTAACAAAAATTAGGGTTGTTTTTCTTCCATATATTATGTTTGATAAGAAAAAAATACTCGTTGCTACTACCAATCCCGGCAAAATTGCTGAATTAACGGCTATGCTTGATGCCAATGTTCAATGGCTCGGGCTTTCGGATTTCCCGGATATTACAGAGATTGAAGAAGACGGCTCAACTTTTGCTGAAAACGCCCGCAAAAAAGCGCTCGGCTATGCTCAAGCCACCGGGCTGTGGACCATCGCCGACGACTCAGGCTTGGTAGTTGACGCACTCGGCGGTGAGCCGGGCGTGAAATCCGCGAGATTTTCCGGGGAGAAATCAATAAACGATGATGGGACTCTGATCGACCATCGAAACATTGCAAAGGTTCTGGAACTTCTCAAAGATGTCCCTGAGGAAAGAAGGACGGCAAGATTTTGTTGCTGTCTGTGCCTGGCAAGCCCTGAAAAAATCTTAATCGAAACCGAGGGGACACTGGAAGGTCTTATAACCAATAAAGAAATCGGAAAAAATGGTTTTGGTTACGACCCGATTTTTTTTGTGCCGCACTTGAACAAAACCGTAGCTCAATTAACTCCCGAAGAGAAAAACGCAATCTCGCACCGCGGCAATGCAATAAGAAAATTTAAACCCCTGCTCGAAGAACTACTTTGCGGCTGAAGGATAAGTTAATTGGTGAGTGGTTAATTAGTTATCAGGAAAGTGCCTAAAGTGACACTTACGTGTCACTTTAGTTCACTTATTCTACTCACCACTCACCAATTAGTGTGTGAAATGCAGGGCTAAATTTCAGTACTCGAATCGATGCTCGAAGGGTGGCAGCCTCAAGCGCAGCGCCCCGCCTGAGCTTGTCGAAGGCTTGGGGATGGCTTGTTTCGCTGTTCGACGAGAATCGAGTATCAAGTATCGCTTGTCCGCCGTAGCTTCAGCGAAAGCGGAAGCATTGTGAAAGGGCATATTATGAGCGACATAAATCGCAGAAGTTTCCTAAAAGATTCTGTTATGGCGGCTGCGTCACTAACTTTGGGTCAGGGATGTAATCAGGCCGGCCAGGAAAAAAACCGCGTTACCAATAGTACCAGCCGACCCAATGTAGTGGTCATAATGACGGATGACCAGCGATGGGACTGCATGAGCTGCGAAGGGCATCCGTTTCTGAAAACGCCGAATATGGACCGCATCGCCGAAGAAGGCGCCCGCTTTGCCAATATGTTCGTTACCACATCGCTTTGCTCACCGAGTCGGGCGTCGTTTTTGTCGGGACTTTATGCTCATACCCACAAGGTAACAAACAACTTTACCGATTATCCCGCCGACCTGCCGAGCTATCCGCTCAGCTTACAACAAAGCGGTTACGAGACAGCTTACATAGGCAAGTGGCACATGGGCGAACAAAGCGACGAGCGCCGCCCGGGCTTCGACTATTGGATTGCTCACAAAGGACAGGGCAAATACTACGACACAACCTTTAACGTTAACGGAACGCGAACGGTCAAAAAGGGTTACTACACTCATCGGGTAACTGATATGGCGGTCGATTGGCTCAAGCAGGAGCACAACAGGCCGTACCTGTTGATAATAGGCCACAAGGCACCACACACGCCATTTACGCCGGAGAAGAAATACGAGAACATCTACGATGATGTGGAAATTCGCTATCCCCGGACGGCCTTTAACCTTGAAAGCAAACCAAAATGGGTCAAGGAGCGGCTGAACACCTGGCACGGCATATACGGCCCGATATTCGGATTTCGCAAAGACTTCCCCGACACCAGCCCCGAAAGTGTGCTGAAATTCGCCGATTTTGTCCGGGCCTATACAGCTACGATTAAGTCGGTCGATGACAGTGTCGGCAGGGTTTATCAGACACTCAAACAGCTTGGCCGGTTGGACAATACCGTGCTCATTTTCACCAGCGACAACGGCTTCTTTTTGGGTGAACACGGGATGACCGACAAGCGAACAATGCACGAACCAAGCATCCGAGTGCCGCTGTTAGCCAGATACCCCAGGCTTATTCGGCCGGGTACAGTCATCAGCAAGATGGTGATGAACGTTGACCTGGCACCGAGCATTCTCGATATCTGCGGGGCCGAACCACTTAAGAACATCCACGGCAAGTCGTGGAAGAAGCTTCTCACCGGCCGAACGAGCGGCTGGCGCAAGTCGTTGTATTACTCGTATAACTATGAAAAGCAATTTCCATACACACCCAACGTTCGTGGCGTAAGAACGGATGAGTGGAAATATGTCCACTATCCTAACGGTGATAACAAACCGGACCGGTACAAAGCGGAACTTTACAATTTGAAGAGCGACCCGCTCGAAACTAAAAATTTAATCGACGACCCAAAATATGCTCCTAAAGTCACTGAGCTAAAGGCCGAGCTTCGCCGACTGATGGCCCAGACAGGGGCATTGCCGGACAAAATGCCGCTATATTTAGGAATAAAAACGGAACTACCGGACGAAAAGATTAGGTAAACCACAAAGAGAATAGCTGTATTTAACGCTCTGGCCTGTGTTTTCAATGATTTGATTTGTTTTCTCTTGACATTTCTACAATCAATCTATATTTGTCCTTTTTTAAATATTGTTGTGAAAATCACCGATAACTGATTCGTGATGAGTGAATCGTAACTATAAACCGCAAACAACGAAGTTTTTTTATGGCAAAATCGAGCTCTTCCAAAAAATCTTTAGTAATTGTCGAATCACCTGCAAAGGCCAAGACTATAAACAGGTACCTTGGCCCGGACTTCGAGGTAAAGGCCTCAATGGGACACGTGCGGGACCTGCCCTCAAAGGGTCTCAACGTCGATATAGAAAATGATTTCGAGCCGACTTATGAGGTAATGCCCGGCAAGAAACGCACTGTAATATCGTTAAAGGCAGCAGCAAAGAAATGTGATAAGCTGTTTCTGGCCACCGACCTTGACCGTGAGGGCGAAGCGATCGCCTGGCACCTTGCGCAAATTCTTGGCATACCCGAAGAAAAAACCTACCGCGTTATCTTTAATGCCATAACTCAATCGACTATACAGCGTGCCTTTGCCGACCCCGGCAAGCTCAATATGGACAAGGTTATGGCCCAGCAGACCCGGCGAATCCTCGACAGAATTGTCGGTTATCAGATAAGCCCGCTGCTGTGGAAAAAGGTTACGCGCGGTTTGTCGGCCGGTCGCGTCCAGTCCGTCGCCGTCAAAATAGTCGTCGAGAAAGAAAGAGAAATTCGCCAGTTCGAGCCTGTAGAGTACTGGCTTATACCGGCGGTGTTCACTACCGACCTGCAAAGCAGCTATGGCCCGGAATGGCTTGATTTTATTACGCCAAAAACGCAAGACGACAATCCACCCACAATTGCCAAACAGGATAAATGGCTTACAGAGCACAATGCCTTTAAGGCCGAGTTGTACAGGATTAATGATGAGAAGTTCGAGGCCTCGAAGACCGAAGAAGCCAGGCGGATATTTGAAGCCCTGAAGGATGCGGAGTTTAAGATAGCGGACATAGAAAAGAAGGAATCCGTTTCGCGCCCTTCGGCTCCTTTTATAACCTCGACCTTACAGCAGGCAGCGGCAAATCGGTTAGGCTTTACAGCAAAAAAGACTATGGCCATGGCCCAGCAGTTGTATGAGGGCATCGACTTAGGCTCGATGGGTTTTCTGGGCCTTATTACGTATATGAGAACGGACAGCACGCATCTGTCGGATGAAGCTATCAAAGAGGTGCGAAATTATATCAGTATGCACCTCGGCCCGGATTACCTTCCTGCCAAACCGAAGGTTTATGCCTCTAAAAAGGCCGCCCAGCAGGCCCATGAAGCCATCCGCCCGACAGACGTTGACTTTACACCCTCCGATATAAAGCCGTTCCTTACTGACCAGCAGTTCAAACTCTATGATCTTGTCTGGCGTCGTTTTGTCGCCTGCCAGATGGAACCGGCAAAATGGAATGTAACAAATCTGAATATCACAGCACAGACCTCAGTGGGCCAATGTTGGTATAAAAGCACAGGACGGGTGCTGGTCTTTGACGGCTTTACAAAAATCTGGCTGACAGCGTCAAACGAACAGCAGTTGCCCGCAACGGAAGTCGGCCAAAAATTAGAGGCCGTCGATATCAAGGCCGAGCAGCATTTCACAAAACCACCGCCTCGATATACCGAGGCCGGACTGATAAAGACACTCGAAAAAGAAGGTGTCGGCAGACCAAGTACATACGCTGCGATAATAAGTACCATACAGGACCGAGGCTATGTCGAGAAAAAAGACAAAAAATTCTTTGCCACCGACCTCGGCGAGGTAGTTACGGACAAACTTAACGAGTACTTCCCGAAGATAATGGACATCGCCTTTACCCGCTATATGGAAGAGCAGCTTGATAAGATTGAAGAACAACATGTGGATTGGCTTGGTGTTTTGAAAGACTTCTACAGCCCGTTCAAGCAAAGCCTTGAGACGGCGCAGGCAGAGATGAAACATGCCAAAGCCGAAGTTACTCCCAGTGAATATGAATGTCCGAAGTGCGGCCAACAGCTCGTTTACAGATTCGGCAAAAACGGTAAGTTCCTGAGCTGTTCGACGTATCCGGAATGCAAATTTGCCTGTCCCTGCGACAAGGAAGGCACGATGCTCGAAGAAAAGGTAAGCGAGCATAAATGCCCTCTCTGCGGTAAGCCGATGGTGCATAAAAACGGTCGGTTCGGCCCGTTCCTTGGATGCAGCGGCTATCCGGACTGTAAAACAACCCTCACACTGGACAAGCAAGGCAACGTCCTGCCGCCAAAGCCGCCGCCGGAACCTACTGGAATAAAGTGCTACAAGTGCAAAGACGGTGAGCTGGTAATCAGGCAAAGCAAGAAAGGACCCTTCTTAGGCTGCGGCAGGTTCCCAAAGTGCAGAACCATAATCAGCATCAAGGAGCTGGACCATCTAAAGCAATTGCAGTCAGCCGGACAATGGCCGCCTGAAACGTGGGAAGAAGCCGACGAAATCCTCGGAAGAAAAAAAGCCAAAATCCTTGCAAAAACCAAAAAATAACACGCCAAAAAACACTCTCGTAAAGAACACCAGGAAGCCGATATTAATACTATAGATGGGAAACAAAGATTTGTGGCTAAGTGGGCTTTAGTGGTTTGGCTATGAAGCTGGACAAGATCCAAGTTGAGAAGGAAATCACGAACAACCAAAAAGACAGGTGTTTTTCTTTACGTTTGCCCGTACAAGAGTCTCTGATAGTGGGTAACAAAGGAAATAAGACTCTTAGGATCAACGAGACCAGGGACACATCCGGATTAACAGATAATGACATTAATTCTCACTTAGGGCACGAGAGGATTGCTGAGAAGCTTTCACTATTTCGTGACAAATACGAGCAATTCATTCAAGGTCTGGGGGAGTTGACAAATTTTTTCGCTGAGATTCCTACCGAACAACCGTTAACCCAGGATGGAGCCATAATGCCTCACTGGTCAAACAATTACTTGCCACAGGGTGACGCCATAGCGCTATGTGGCTTCTTGTTTAAATACAATCCTGCGGTTTATATGGAAATTGGATCAGGCAATTCAACAAAATTTGCAAAGCGAGTTATTTCGCATTTCAATCTAAGGACAAAAATTATTTCCATCGATCCAAACCCGAGAGCGATAATCGACTCAATTTGCGATGAAGTTGTTAGGGAGCCTATCCAGATGGTCCCCAAAGGTGTATTTCAAGCACTTCGCAAAGACAATATTTTGTTTGTTGATGGCTCACACAGGTGCCTACAGAACTCCGATGTTACTTTCGTATTCTTGGACATACTTCCAAACCTTCGTCCTGGAGTAGTGGTACATTTTCATGACATCTTTTGGCCGATGGATTACCCTAGCGAGTGGGCAGAGCGCCTCTACAGTGAGCAATATCTATTAGGCGTTTTGCTCCTTTTTGGATCCGGATACGAAATCCTTTACTCATCGGGATATGTCGGCCTTGATCCGTATCTCAGCAGGCAATTCAGGGCGATATTAAATAGGTCACCGGGCGGCGGTTCGCTCTGGATGAGGTTCTTTGGACAACAGTCATAATTCGATCATCTGACGACTTTGCCGGATCGTGCCAGCAGTTCGCCTACAAATTTTGTAAAAAAAGGCAGGTTTCTCGGCTCCCGGGGCGGGTGAGTGAGTTCCATCGCAGAATTATACCGTAGTGCTTTGTCAAGACTCAAAGCACGCCTGACAAAGCGCTGGGTTGTAAAAACATTCTCATTTTCGGGAACCCTAAAAGATATCCCGGACTTTTAAGATTCAGGATATGTTCTCTGTTGTTGTCCAGGTCATAAAGTGTCATTTTCTCAATCTTGTCCGCCGACAGATTGAGCATATTTTCAGCTTTGCCTTTGCTTATAATTCCCAGCCCAAGGTCACAATCGAGCACAAAGACGTTAATATCCTCGCGATACGAGCGCAGATATGCAATTGTTTTCCAGACATCACCATTCCAAATCCATGTGCCATTGAAGCCTGGTAAGCCCTCAGATGCCACAAGAGATGTCCCAGGTGCGGCGGCTGACTCTGTGAGGGGATTGCAGTCATGGACAACTATGATGCCACCTGCAGCTAAGTATCTGAGGCAATTTTCAACATCCATTAAAGACTGAGCGTATGTGTGTAAGCCATCGATAAATGCCACATCAATTTTCTGGCTGTCAAAAATGTGACCCTTTTGGGCAAAAAAACATCACTTGTTACCTGATAATGAGCGGCTCTTAGATGGCATAACAAGTGCTCTCGTACACGTGGAGTCGCAGGTATAGGGTCAACGGCGATTTTTCTTTGAGCAATTACAGGGCAGAAGCTTGCACCATAATACACACCAATCTCCAGGTATGTTTTTCCGCCAATCTTGTTTAAGAGGTACTGTAAGATCTCTACCCTGTTCATTTGAGATAACCCTTACATAACCTGGGGCATCAGTTCTCGTTACAACTGGCCATGTAAACAAATTTCGCTGCTACTAATATTGGAAGAATAGCTTTTGTATCTTTATATTTTTTGCAGAGTAAGAAATAATGCAGTGAAGAACACTTAAATACTCAAACTGACCGATTCCCCGTGTCATTCCCGCGCAAAGCCTGCCCTGAGCGAAGCCGAATGGGCGGGAATCCACACTACTGCTACGGTTTTGGATTCCTGCTTTCACAGAGCCTGGCCTGTACTTGATACGGGCAATGACAAACTGTTTTACACTCTTGTCAATAAAGCATCCCTGCTGTTGCAGGGGCAGGCTTGACCCCGTGAAAGGGTGAGCGAATTTGGGCTTAAAATCGACCAGTTTGAGTTATATACAAAAATGAGTGTATGAATACATAGGCGATTCATCAAGCAATATTTGTGTATCATTGCTGCAAGACGGCTATCTGTAGTTCAAAACAGCCTGGTGCTATCGAGCAAAAAGGTTACCGGGCCATCGTTGATACTGCTTACGTGCATATACTCACCAAAAACACCTTTTTCAACGGTTATGCCCTGTTCGGCAATAAGGTCAATTACCTTTTCGTAAAGCTGCTGTGCCAACACTGGCTCGGCTGCGGCATCGAAGCCGGGCCGGCGACCCTTTCGGCAATCGCCGTGAAGCGTAAAATTGCTCACTAACAAAATCGCCCCGCCGACATCAAGGACGCTTCGATTCATCTTGCCGGCCTCGTCTGCAAAAATACGCAGGTTCACTAACTTGTCAGCCATAAACTGGGCGTCCTTTATAGTGTCTTCTTTGCCAACGCTAAGATAAATTAGCAGTCCCTTGTCTATTTTGCCTATTTGTTGGCCTTCTGTCTTAACCTCAGCCTCCAAAATCCGTTGAATAACCGCTCGCATAAGTCCCTTTCAAATTTGGGTGGGTATCAGGTTAGTTTAACTATTTCCTGTTGCGGAAACAGTATTTGTCATTCCCGCGAAAGCGGGAATCCAGTTTTTCGCTCTGAACCCCTGCTTTCGCAGGGGTGACATTGTCGATTTTCGTTTTCCGCAACAGGTACTAATTAAAAACAGAATAGTTTCTCCTGATGTCCTGATTTTCTGATATCCTGCATCCTGGTTTCCTGATGGCCTGATATCCTTTAAAACCACGGCGTTGAGGTGGCCCTTCGAATGTGCAGCTCATCTATAACGGCATTGCCTTTGTGTGTAACCAGATAGAGAACCAGTTCCGCGATTTCTTCCGGCTGCATAAGCTCATCTTTTTTTATATCCGGCCTAACTTTCTGGACCAGTTCGGTATCCACTCCGCCCGGACATAGAAGATGCACACGGATATTCGAGCCTTTGAGCTCCTCAGCTAACGATATTGTCATCCCGCGGAGGGCATGCTTGGAGGAAGTATAAGCACTTTGAAGTGGATAACCTTTGACACCTACGACTGATGCGATGTTGATAATGTATCCCGCTTGTGATTTTTTTAACAGCCCCAGAGCCTCTCTGCAAAGGATAAACGGTGCACGGGCATTTATCTGCATACAGCGTTCCCAGTCTTCCGTTGCAGTGACTTCCAACATTGCAGAATGAGTAACACCCGCGTTATTGACGAGGATGTCCAGTCGGCCGAATTTCTCGCTGGTTGTTTTGACGAGGTTCTTGATGGATTCTTCTTCGGTAAGCTCGGTAACGACAATTTCCGCTTTTCCGCCGGCCTCTGTCACTTTGTCAGCGGTTTCCTGCAATTTCCCGATTGAGCGTGCAGCTAAGACGACCGTGGCGGCCTCTAGCGCCAATGCAACGCTAATGGCTCTGCCAATCCCTCTGCTGGCCCCTGTTACTATCGCGACTTTTGAAGCTAATTGTTTTAGCATCCTTTTCAGCGTCGCCTGCCCCGAGTTCTGGGCTGAATCTCCTGTTGTATTTGGCCACCCCTGCCGCGGATGCGCGGGTCCTGGGTCGGTTGTAGTGCTCGTTTTTCTTCTTCCACTTTTCTGGAAAATTCATCGAACCGCGTCTGCCTGTACAGCAACACCCCGTCAATTGTAGCTGTCGTCTTTTTCGCTTCTTCTTCAACAGCATCAATTCGTATGGAACTAATCTCTATCCGGATTTGCTCGTGCACCGCCTGGGCTAAATCTGCTTTGTTTTCAAGGCTTGCCTGGAGCCACTGACGTATCTCGTTTTCAGCTTCTCTGTCTATCTGCTCAGCTGGTCCCCTCGCGCTTTGGTACCTGTTCATTCCAGGCATAACGTCGCCGCGATCATAGAGAGGATCTGTCATGTCTGGTCCGTACGGTTGTCCTCTCTGTGACGACCGTCCTCTCGTGCTTCTGCCGGATGTTCGGGTCCGGCCGCGGCCACGGGTGGGCTGCATTTGTCTCAACTCTCTTTTCTGCACCAGGAGCTCTTTGCTGACCTTTTTGAAACGCTCCTGCCTTCCGGACAACAGGCCGTCAATTGTCTCTGTTGTCTTTTTCGCTTCTTCTTCGACAGCGGCCTTCCGTATGAAACCAATCTCATCCTCGAATTGCTTTTGCACAGTTTTTATCAGTAATGTTCTGTTATCATATCTTTTCTGCTGCCACTGACGCATCTCATTTTGGCTTTTGCCGGCTACCTCCTCCAACGCCTTCTCAAGGCCCTCGAACGTCTTGAGCCTAACTTTAATCTCGTTCGGGTCGGCAAGTATATCTACCTGAACAGGCGATTGCACAATGGGGCTGGTACCCCTAATGATTCCAGTTCGGCGCTGAATTGTTTGCTCCTCATAACCCGGATATGAATTGTCCTGCTCATAATACCTGTCTCCCATCAAGTCTTCTAAGCTCGGCTCTTTAGCGCCGTGCTTGAGCAGCAAATCAACGATTTCTGTCTGCCTTCTCTTCTTCGCCAAAGACAGGGCGTTATCGCCCCCGCTCCCCATTACGTTGACATCAGCCCCCTTTGCGATTAGCAGCTCCACTACCTCTTTTTGTCCAAGGTTCACAGCAACATGCAGAGGCGTCTGTCCACGCTTGTCCTTTGCATTTACATCGGCGCCTTTGGTAGTAAGCAGTTCAACAATCGCCTGCCGGCGGTTCTGTACCGCCGTGTGCAGTGGTGTCCAGCCCATCCTGTTCTGCATATTTACATCAGCGCCTTTTGAAATGAGTAAGTTCACCTGGTCAATGTCACCATCAACCACCGCCTGGTGAAGTGATCTGGTTGCCGTCTCCTGTCCTGCTCTTGGTCGAGCCGGCACAAACTCTTCTTCGTCATCGGTTAGATATGGCTGGGCCGGTGATATTGCATCAGTAATGCCTCTGCGTTGAGGCCTTTCTGTTCGAGCGAAGGGCCTTTCCCTACCCGTCTGCCTTTCTGCCACTTGCGATTGTTCAAGAGGCCAGAAGACCTGGTCGCCGCCTCCTTCGCCTAAGCCCCATTTGCTGTGTAGGCCACCGTCATCATCGAAGTCCCCCCCGAAACTGTAGAGTGTGAAGCCCTGTCTGGTTTGCTTATAGACAAGAGGCTTATCACTGAATGGGTCCTTCGGCAATTCCTTAATATAGCCGGCCGAAACAAGCTCCGAGAGCTCAGCCGGATATCTGCCTTTATCAGCATTGTATCGCAAAACCGCAAGCGTAGTTATTAAGGCCTGTTCATCTGTCCTGATGCGATATTCAAGCTCTATTACCTTGGGCATTGCAGACCCGGCCGTTTCTATCAAGGGATTATCCTCGTTTATAGATTGTGTTTCATTGTGTAACTGCCAGGGATTTTTTGTCACTATCTTATCGTAGTATTCGATGGTGCTGTTTAAATATGGCTTAAAGAAGCGGTATTTTGGGTCTGTTTCTATTTGTTCTTGCAGACACATTTTTTCGCTGCGAATATCAAACGGCTCACTATAGTCTGTCACGAGCTGCTTAAATCTGTCCTCCAGACTTTTCATTAAATTGGCATCAACCATTTTTTTGTCGAGGATGTTAAACGCAACTCTTATAGGTAAGCTCTTTACAGCAATTCCCACTAATTTTTCTACTAAAGGCTTCGGCCCATCTGCAACATGTGCCCCGAATTTATACAAGGTATTTATATCGTCGACAGCACTCGTGATATCGCCATCTTCGGCAGATAGCTTTGCCCGAGCCTGTAAAGCGAAGGCTAATTGCCTTTTGGTTGATAAGTGGGGCATTTCAGTTGTCTGCAGTTTCTCGCCGGTATGTTTGAGCCAGTAGTATGACTTCTGGCTGCCAAGCTGCAGTTGCTCAAGTGCCCTGCTATTATCCTGTACCCATTTCCTTAATAACGCTTGTTCTTGTGCAGGCAGCTCTTTTGGCCAGCTTCTTGTTGATACCTCTAAACCCTCGGGCTGTTTGACGTAATATTCTATTGCCTTTAGGTAGTAAGGTGCTGCGTTATCGCTTTCAGGCCGCCCGGCTATTCCGATTTTATTTAGCTCGGCGACATAATTGGTTTTGGGCGTGTTGGTGTCCTCGTTGTCTGTATTGACAAGCTCTTTCTGCACTGTTAGAAGATCAGAAATTTGGTCTATGCCTGCAAAGGTCGGGACGGGGCTGAAAAAAGCGAGCGAAAATAAAACCGACATTGAAATGATAAGACGCTTCATAATATATCCTCCGAAACAGGATGAACGCTAATCAAGAAAAATTAACTGCTTAATCAACTTTTTAATATAGATATACAATTATCTTCTTATTCAATTATACACCATATTTTTGAATTTCTAACGTAAAATTATATAAAATCATATTTTTCCATGATTCTGTTTCAGACCTCTTCTCCACAGGCCAGGCCAATCCTTTCTGTAATGTTGTCGAATTCGTCAAGAGAGTAAAACTCGATAATTATCCTGCCTCTTTGTCCGTTTTTTCTTGTCTCAATGTTGACCTTTGTGGCGAGCTGGCTGCTGAGTTTCCTTTCCAGGTCCATGATGTGGGGCGGCTTTGAGCGAATGGTTGTCTTGGGCTGGCTCGTACCGGTAAGATACCTTCGAACCAGTCTTTCAACTTCACGCACACTCAGCCGACCTACCAATGCTCGATTGGCTAACTTGCGGCGTAGCTCATCGGTCGGCAGCGCAAGTATTGCACGGGCGTGCCCCATAGTCAACTGGCCCTCAGCTAACATTTGCTTGATTTCCTGTGGTAAGTCCAGTAGCCGCAAGTAGTTAGCAACAACTGAGCGGTCTTCGCCAAGTCGTTCAGCTCCCTGGGCCTGAGTTAAAGAGAAGGTGCTTAAATAATCCTGATAGGCTTTTGCACGCTCTATTGGATTGAGGTCCACTCGTTGTATGTTCTCTACCAATGACCATTCCAGTAATTCCTTATCGCTTGCTGCGCGAACCAGTGCGGGTATAGTTGTCAGTGATGCTAATTGAGCAGCCCGGAATCGGCGTTCCCCTGCAATTAGCTGAAATCGCGAACCGGAAGGGCGTACAATTATCGGCTGGATAACACCGTTAGCCTTGATAGATTCAGCTAAATCCGCTAATTCCTGCTCATTCCATACAGTTCGTGGCTGGTATGGATTCGCCGATATAGCTTCAATACTTAGTTCCTGTAAGGAATCATGTAACTCTTTGTCTGGCGGGAAGTTAGAGTTATCCGGCGGAGCAGACAATAGTTCTTTTGCTTCTGTAGGCGCTGTTATTATCGGACTAAGTAGAGATTGAAGTCCCCTGCCGAGGTGTTTTGTTTTTTCTTTCTTTTTGCCCATATACCTGCTCCTTCATAAAATTTATTGATTAGACAATATCGATGTACTTAACATACATAATATTTCGGGATTTTTATCTAAATTTCTACAGCTTTGCCAGAGAAAAAAAGTGTTTTTTTGTTAAAAAAATGTTTCACGTGAAACAATAGCGCTGATTACGAATGAGGACAAGAACGCTGCCGGCAATCGTTTCCATTGGATTCGGGAGCTCTATCAAATAAGATCACCGCTACAAAAGTTTGTAGAAGCGGCTGCCTTGCGGCTGTTTTTATCTCCTCTTTTGCTTTCGCACTCGATTCAGATGTGGCATAAGTTGCAATAGCAAATTTCAATTGTTTTTATGCTCATTTATTTTAAATAATATAGGTTTGCCTATTGTCACTGGTGACAATTTTCGACAGCTTCGTATTTTTTTTATGACGGCACTGGATATAGAGGCCGATCTGTGCCGTTTGTTGCCGCCAGGGTGCTCGCTTCGCTGCAAGTGGAGCTATATCCTCCTTGACGAGAAGCAGCAAGATACAATACATGTGCCGTCCTGCTACGGCGAAGGCCTTTGCCGAGACAAGTATGCAAAAAGCATTAAGCTTAAAAACGCAAAAGCTAAAATATAGCAAAATCAATCAACTTTTGTATTAGATGGGAGCCATGCTTTAATAACTGGAGTATATCCGTTAGATTTGCTACGGCTTTTGATTATTCAGTTTTGCCATGAATGAATGTTTCACGTGAAACATCAAAAAAGAATTGGAAATAGTAAAAGCAGGGTGGCTAAAAAGAGAAAATGGCAGAAATCTGAGACAAATAAGAGAGAAAAAGAAAAATATTTATAAGTATTACAATTTGGGCTATAGTATGTTATATATATACCTATATTTATATTTGGTTAAATTATTAGGTGATTAGATGATTGGTTTTCTCGGGCTTTAAGGATAAATTCCCAGAGCGAGCCTGGTTCCCAAGCTCGACAATATAAGTCCGCAGCTTATTCCCCAACATCCGGCCAATAGATTCTCAAAGAAATTTATACGATTTGTTGTTAAGGATGGCAAAAGATGCCGATAATCAGGATTGATTATGTGTAAGCACCTAATTTTAGTTGCGGTTTGCTCTATATTATTTCAAGCACCTGCATTTGCTGCGCAGGCCTCGGACGAAACGATAGCAGTGTACAAAGCTGCGATTGTGGCCTTCAAAGCTGTAGAGCACCCCTTTACTGGAAAGGGCTCGGCCTTGGTGGAAATGTATGTTCGCAACATTCCCTTATTGACAGGAGAAAAAAAGTTTGATTTCATGTTTAAGGGCGACCTGTCCCGTTCAACCAGATTTAGCATGGAAGAGGGCAAGCGGGATCTACGAGAAATAACGTGGGTCGTAGGAGAGAAATGTGCTGTTACCCGTAATTACAGCGGAGGTGCGTCTGTCCAACGCAATCCACCGCATCAGTTCTATCATCAACTCGGTTATGACTTCAATCCAAATACATTTATGCTATGGTACAATACACCGCTTACCGTGCACACCGAAAGGGTATTAGATGGACCTGCGACTTTGTCCACGAAAATAGACAGTGACGGCATATTGCATTTGATTGCAGACTACAAGGACTCGAAAACTGCCGCACATTCAGTTATATTCGTCGATCCTGCTAAGGAATATAGGTTGGTAGGCGGGCTAAGAATTTCAGAACGTTTCGAACAGCCATCTCGTAACCATACAGATTTCCTTGAAGTTCAGTGGGATAAATTTGAGTCAAGTTGGTACGTCAAAGCTGCTAAGTTTGCCTCGTATGCAGGGGTTCATTCACCTGAAGACAGAGCTTCATTGGGGCCCAGCGATCTCAGGAGAAGTATCGCAGTGACGATTACTGAATTTCATCCAAATGTAGAGATTAGTGACTCTGAGTTTACTTTGAATGGCCTCAAACTTCCTGTCGGAACTCCAGTGGTAGATAAAATTTCAGGCATCATCTACAGGATTGGTTCCGGCCCACAGAGCACAGACACTTTACAAAAGCCTTTGTTGGAGGCCGAATCTGACAAATCAATAAAAAATCAGGTCGATATTAAAGACGTTAAACAGGATACAACTGCTATCGCCGAACAAGCAGAATCGGAAAAAAAGACATCAATTTCCACGGAGGAATCCGCGCAAGAAAGCAGGGCGGACACGCTTAACCACCAGCATAAAAACCGAAATTTCCTGATAATAATTGCTCTATTCGTTGGAATAATATTAATTATGGCTATCGGTTGGCGTCTGCTTACACGGATTAAGTGAGAAAGCCGTGGAAGGCCTTGAGCATATAATCACCATCAGACCTGTTCTGGCACAACGAATGGTTTGCGGTAATCTCTTGTCAAAAGCTTGTTCGCACGCTTTGAGAACTTGCCGAAGAACCCTTCTTTGCTCGAATTCATCCTGAGCCAGGGACCAAGGATGGCTGGGGTCTGTTTAAGGTTCACTCCATTAGCCGCGAGGTGACCTTGAAAACGCTCGAAGGCTTCCAGCGAATCTTTATCGCCTTGGATTTCTTCTCTGATTTGCTCGTTCGAGGATTCTGCACCGATTCGGTAGGAAATGTTCCCCATATGACAGAGAGCGGTGGAGAGGTGTCCTTCGAGGATATCGGTCCTGATATCGCTGATTTTTCGGCTGCGCACCGCCTTGATGAAGCTGGCCTGCGGTCCGGGGCTGCTTGAATCGAAACGTTTGATTTCTTTGCCCTTATTATCGTAGAACACACCCTTTGTGAGGTCAGCGTAGCCATTCTCGCATTGGACAACCACGCCGGTATTTGGCGAGGGGCTCGGGCGTCCGCTTCGCATAACCACCCCGGCAGTGCTGACCGCACGGTATATGTCCATATTCGAATCGCCTTTTTGGGTCGGCAGGACTCTAACCTCATATATTATCGGAGCTGGCTCGTAGTCATAAATCGCTATCTGAGTATTCGGCGTTTCGCCGTCGTCGTCATATCCGAAGCGCCCGCCAATGCTCATCACCCGTTTAGGCAGTTCGGTTTGGCCCACAACCCAGCGACATACATCTAATTAGTGAGGGCCGTTGTTGCCGATTTCACCGCAGCCGGTCGCCCAGACCCAGTGCCAGTCGTAATGCAGATTTTTACGCATCAAGGGCCCCATCGGGGCTGGTCTGCACCACAAATTATAATCCACCGAATCAGGAACTTTCTGTGGCCCAGATACTTTTCCCATACTTTTGCGTCGTTTGTAGCAAAAACCACGTACAACCACGATGTCGCCGAGCTCGCCCCGCTGGATGCAGCGGACCGCTTCGACCAGGCCGTCATCGGAGCGAAGGGCCGTGGCAATCTCTTGTGTAATAAGCAGAAAAACCGTCGTCGGGTTTGAAATTGGGTTTGTTTGGGTTTGCTTTCCTTGACTGGGAATGCACAATATATTTTCATATACCTCTGTGTAATAGATGTTTACGTCCATTTTGGCTCTTTTTAAATTGGGTTTGTTTTGGGTTTGTTTTTTCATAGCCCTTAGCCGCATTTTTCTTCATAATCCTTTGTAAATACACACTTTGCATCAATTTCACCCTTTCGGCAATTGGGTTTGAATTGGGTTTGTTTTCACCAAGTGTCCAATTGGATTTATTTTCATAATCCTTTTGTGAAAAGATACTTACGTTCATTTGACTTTTTTGGAAATTGGGTTTGTTTTGCATAAAAAGTAGTCAAAACTTCGTAGGTTTTTCCGC